>NZ_JBIAFO010000009.1:0-313611 GCF_042869355.1 Streptomyces sp. NPDC007088 | reverse complement strand
GGGGGACCCTGTGGGAGAGTAGGACGCCGCCGAACAATTTTTGCTGGGAGAGCCCCGCACCTTATGGTGCGGGGCTTTTCCGCGTTCCGGGGCCGGGAAGGCCAGAAGGCCGGAAGCTCAAGTGACCGGACAGGCAGGCGGCCGGGCAGCGCCCGGCCTTGTGCCGCCGACCCTCCGCGAGGGCCGGCCGCGACGGAGGGTAAAGTCAGGGGGCAACGTTGGCATTTTCTCTCAGGAGGCCCCCGGGTGGAGGTCCAGGAGACCGCGGTCCAGACGGACCGGGTGCTCACCATTCCCAACATCCTCAGCGCCGCGAGGCTCCTCGGGGTACCCCTCTTCCTCTGGCTGATCCTCCGCCCCGAGTTCGACGGGCACAACAGCGACGCATGGGCGCTCCTCGTCCTGGCTCTCAGCGGTATCAGCGACTACCTGGACGGAAAACTCGCCAGGCGCTGGAATCAGATCAGCCGGCTCGGCAGGCTCCTCGACCCCGCCGCCGACCGCCTCTACATTCTGTCCACCCTGGTTGGCCTCACCTGGCGGGAGATTCTTCCGCTCTGGCTCACCTGCGTTCTGCTCGCCCGTGAGCTGGTCCTTCTCGTCATGGTCGGCCTCCTGCGCCGGCACGGCTTCCCGCCTCCCCAGGTGAACTTTCTCGGGAAGGCGGCTACCTTCAACTTGATGTACGCCTTCCCGTTGCTGCTGCTCAGTGACGGGAGCGGCTGGCTCGCATCCACAGCGTCAGTTTTCGGATGGGCGTTCGCCGGATGGGGTACAACGCTCTATTGGTGGGCAGGAATCTTGTACGTGGTGCAAGTCCGCCGAGTCATCAAGGCGGACACCGCGGCCGATTGAGTCCGTAGCGGAATCCGTGCGGTCCCAGTCGGTAATTCAGTCGTCTCTTTCAAGGAGGACGCTTCCGACATGAAGGCCGTCGTGATGGCCGGTGGCGAAGGTACCCGGCTTCGCCCCATGACCTCAAGCATGCCCAAGCCCCTGCTCCCGGTGGCCAACCGGCCCATCATGGAGCACGTGCTGAGGCTGCTCAAAAGGCACGGGCTGACCGAGACCGTGGTCACCGTCCAGTTCCTGGCCTCACTCGTCAAGAACTACTTCGGTGACGGCGAAGAACTCGGCATGGAACTCACCTATGCCAACGAGGAGAAGCCACTCGGCACCGCCGGCAGCGTCAAGAACGCCGAGGAAGCCCTTAAGGACGACGCCTTCCTCGTCATCTCCGGTGACGCGCTCACCGACTTCGACCTCACCGACCTCATCAACTTCCACAAGGAAAAGGGCGCCCTCGTCACCGTCTGCCTGACCCGGGTGCCCAATCCGCTGGAATTCGGCATCACCATCGTCGACGACGAGGGAAAGGTCGAGCGGTTCCTGGAGAAGCCGACCTGGGGGCAGGTCTTCTCCGACACGGTGAACACCGGCATCTACGTCATGGAGCCCGAAGTCTTCGACTACGTCGAGGCCGATGTCTCCGTGGACTGGTCCGGGGACGTCTTCCCGCAGCTGATGAAGGAAGGCAAGCCCGTCTACGGCTACATCGCCGAGGGCTACTGGGAGGACGTCGGCACCCACGAGAGCTACGTCAAGGCCCAGGCCGACGTCCTCGACGGGAAGGTCGACGTCGAACTCGACGGATTCGAGATCTCCCCCGGCGTCTGGGTCGCCGAAGGCGCCGACGTCCACCCCGACGCCGTCCTGCGCGGCCCCCTCTACATCGGGGACTACGCCAAGGTCGAAGCCGACGCCGAGATCCGCGAACACACGGTCGTCGGCTCCAACGTCGTGGTCAAGACCGGAGCCTTCCTCCACAAGGCCGTACTCCACGACAACGTCTACATCGGCGAACACAGCAACCTGCGGGGCTGCGTCGTCGGCAAGAACACCGACATCATGCGCGCCGCCAGAATCGAGGACGGCGCCGTCATCGGCGACGAATGCCTCGTCGGTGAGGAATCGATCGTCCAGGGGAACGTACGCGTCTACCCCTTCAAGACCATCGAGGCCGGCGCCTTCGTCAACACCTCCGTCATCTGGGAGTCCCGCGGTCAGGCCCATCTCTTCGGAGCACGCGGGGTCTCCGGCATCCTCAACGTCGAGATCACCCCGGAACTGGCGGTGCGACTGGCGGGCGCCTACGCGACGACCCTCAAGAAGGGGTCCACCGTCACCACCGCGCGAGACCACTCGCGTGGTGCCCGAGCCCTCAAGCGGGCGGTGATCTCCGCGCTCCAGGCCAGCGCCATCGACGTACGCGACCTGGAGAACGTGCCGCTGCCCGTGGCCCGGCAGCAGACGGCGCGCGGCAGCGCCGGCGGCATCATGATCCGTACGACGCCGGGGGTCCCCGACTCCGTCGACATCATGTTCTTCGACGGCAACGGCGCCGACCTCTCCCAGGCCAGTCAGCGCAAGCTCGACCGCGTGTACGCGCGGCAGGAGTACCGCAGGGCCTTCCCCGGGGAGATCGGCGACCTGCACTTCCCCTCCAGCGTCTTCGACTCGTACACCGGCTCGCTGCTGCGCAACATCGACACCACCGGGATCACCGAGGCCGGGCTCAAGGTCGTCGTGGACGCGTCCAACGGCAGCGCCGGCCTCGTCCTGCCGAGCCTGCTCGGCAAGCTCGGCGTCGACTCGCTGACCATCAATCCGGGGCTCGACGAGTCCAGGCCCACGGAGACCGGCGACACCCGCAGGGCCGGACTGATCCGGCTCGGGGAGATCGTCGCCTCGGCGCGGGCCGCCTTCGGGGTGCGCTTCGACCCGGTGGGCGAGCGGCTGTCCCTGGTGGACGAGAAGGGCCGGATCATCGAGGACGACCGGGCGCTCCTCGTTCTGCTCGACCTCGTCGCCGCCGAGCGGCGCAGCGGGCGCGTCGGGCTGCCGGTCACCACGACCCGTATCGCCGAACAGGTCGCCGCGTACCACGGCACCCAGGTCGAGTGGACGATGACCTCGCCCGACGACCTGACCCGGGTCGGCCGTGAGGACAGCACGATCTTCGGCGGTGACGGCCGTGGCGGCTTCATCATCCCCGAGTTCAGCAGCGTCTTCGACGGCACCGCCGCCTTCGTCCGGCTGCTGGGCCTCGTCGCCCGCACCCAGCTCACGCTCAGCCAGATCGACGCGCGCATCCCGCGGGCCCACGTCCTCAAGCGGGACCTGGCGACGCCGTGGGCCGTCAAGGGGCTCGTCATGCGACGCGTCGTGGAAGCGGCCGGTGACCGGTCCGTGGACATCACCGACGGCGTACGGGTCGTCGAGGCCGACGGACGCTGGGTCATGGTGCTTCCCGACCCCGCCGAGGCCGTCACGCACCTGTGGGCCGAAGGACCCGACGACGCCTCCGCACAGGCGCTGCTCGACGAATGGGCCGAGGTCGTGGACAGCGCCGGTCACTGACAGCCGGTGAACAACCCGGCAGGCCGGGCGGAGGGGACCGTTCGACACGAACGGGACCGCCGCCCGGTCCGTCGGTGGGGCCATTCGGAGGAACGGGCCGCGACATGCGACGATGTGCGGCATGTCGCAGCAGCCCCCCGTCCGGAGCACCGCGCCGACCCGGCGTCCCGATGCCTCCATGTCGCTGCTGACCAACGTCATGGACCACAGCCTCGACGAGGGGTACGCCGAGGCCGCCGCCCGGAAGAGCGAACAGGGCGCGAAGGCCGGGCTGCCCCGCAACCTGCGGGCCAAGCTCGGTCTCGGTCTCGGACTCGTACTCGCCGCCCTCCTCGTCACCGTCGGGGCCTCGCAGGCGCGGGTCGCCGCCCCGGTGGTCGCCAAGGAACGCGAAGAGCTGATCGACCGGATCAACGACGAGAGCGGCACCGCCGACCGTCTGGAGGACCGCGTCGACGCCCTGCGCGAGGACGTGAGCAAGCGCCAGGACGCGGCGCTCAAGGACTCCGGCGGCAGCGGCACCGCGCTCGTCAGCCTCCTGTCGGGCGCGGTCCCCGTGCACGGCCCCGGGGTACGGCTCGTGGTGGACGACGCCAAGGAGGCCGACCAGGGCGGCGGCGGAGGCGGCCCCCGGGAGAGCGCCGGGTTCTCCGACACCGGCCGGGTCCGCGACCGCGACATGCAGCGCGTCGTCAACGGCCTGTGGGAGTCCGGCGCCGAGGCGGTGGCCATCAACGGCCGGCGGCTCACCGCCCTCTCCGCGATCCGCGCGGCCGGCGACGCGATACTCGTCGACAACAAACCCCTCGTGCCGCCGTACACCGTGCTCGCCGTGGGCGACGGGGAACGGCTGAGCACGCGGTTCCAGAACAGTGTGGACGGCCAGTACCTGCACACGCTCAAGGAGAACTTCGACATCCGTACGAAGATCTCCGCGCAGGCAGACGTCCGGCTGCCCGCGGCGCCCAGTGTGACCGTCCGTTCCGCACAGCCGAAGACAGCAGGGAAGGGCACATCGTGATCGCCGTACTGGGCCTCGTCGTGGGAGTCGTGGTCGGACTGTTCGTCCGGCCCGAGGTTCCCGCGGTGGTCGAGCCGTATCTGCCGATCGCCGTCGTGGCGGCGCTGGACGCCGTCTTCGGCGGCCTGCGGGCGATGCTCGACGGCATCTTCGACGACAAGGTCTTCGTCGTCTCCTTCCTGTCCAACGTCGTGGTCGCCGCGCTCATCGTCTTCCTCGGCGACAAACTCGGCGTCGGCGCCCAGCTGTCCACCGGGGTCGTCGTGGTGCTCGGCATCCGCATCTTCTCCAACGCGGCCGCCATCCGGCGGCACATCTTCCGGGCGTGACGCGCACGTGAGCCAGACACCTCCCCCCGAGGACGGCACCCCGGCCCCCGCCCCCGACGAGCCCACCCGGCCCGCGGGGCCGCTGACGGGCCGTCAGCGGCTCGTCAAGGGCCTGTGGCCGCCACGCGTGACCCGGGCGCAGCTCATCGTCGCGCTGCTCCTGTTCGGACTCGGCCTCGGCCTCGCGATCCAGGTCCGTTCGCACAACGACAGCAGCGCGTTGCGCGGCGCCCGCCAGGAAGATCTTGTCCGTATCCTCGATGAACTGGACGACCGTACGCAGCGTCTAGAAGACGAGAAGCAGAGTCTGGAAGGCCAGCGGACGGAGCTGGAGAACAGTTCCGACCAGGCCGAGGAGGCGCGGAAGCAGACGGTGGAGAAACAGCGGCAGCTGGGCATCCTGGCGGGCACGGTGGCCGCCGAGGGGCCCGGCATCACGATGACGGTGAGCGATTCCAAGGGGACCGTCGAGGCGGACATGCTGCTCGACGCGGTCCAGGAACTGCGCGCGGCGGGCGCCGAGGCGATCCAGGTCAACGACGTACGGGTGGTGGCGGACACGTATCTCTCCGACACCTCCGGCAAGGGCATCCAGGTCGACGGCAGCACGGTGCGACCGCCCTACCGGTTCCGGGTCATCGGCAAACCGCAGGACCTCGGACCGGCGCTCAACATCCCCGGCGGAATCGTGCAGACTCTGGAGAAGGAGCAGGCCAAAGTGGTCGTGACCGACGAGAGGAAGATCGTCGTGGACGCCTTGCGGCCCGCGAAGGAGCCCGATTACGCTCGGTCGTCGTCGCGGTGAGGGGCCGGGGCATGAGCGGCCGCGGGCCAGGGCACGAACTTGCGGGGGGTCGACGCATCGTCAGAGGTGCGCGTGGTGGAAACTGTCCGGTGGTTGTGGACGTTGTAAAGATGTCCCGGACGGTCAATGTGTGCAATGAGGCTTCGTCCTGCCCCACGGGCGGGTCTGTTTCGGTCAAGGGGAATCGCCCGTGAAGTTTTTTGCGAAGTTGTTCGGCAAGAGCACACGCGAGGACGGTGCCAACCGGCACCGGGCCGGCCGTGGCGCCGAGGACGTGGGGGAGCAGGGCGGGGAACGCCCCCTGTTCCGTGACCAGCTCGGTGGGGCGGGCGCGTCGTCCGCCGACCCCGCCGGTGCGGGCCGCATAGGTTTTCCCTCGAACGCTCCCGGGGGAGCGCCGCGGCAGGGGGACCCGTCCGCGGCTCCTCTGGTGTGTGGCAGGTGTGGTCACCAGAACCCGCAGGCCAGCCGCTTCTGCTCCAACTGCGGTGCGCCCCTGCGGCCCGGTGCCACCCCGGAGCGCGCCTCCGAGACCACGTCGACCATCTCCATCTCGGGGCTGGAGGCGTACGACCCGGAGACCACCGGGCAGACCGCGCTGCCGACGCTCTCCTCCGAGGCGCAGGCCGCGGTGGACGCGCTGCCGCGCGGATCGGCCCTGCTGATCGTGCGCCGCGGGCCCAACTCGGGCAGCCGCTTCCTGCTCGACGGGGAGCTGACCACGGCCGGCCGGCACCCGCAGAGCGACATCTTCCTGGACGACGTGACGGTCTCGCGCCGGCACGTGGAGTTCCGGCGCGTGAACGACGGGACCTTCACGGTCGCGGACGTCGGCAGCCTCAACGGCACCTACGTCAACCGTGAGCGCATCGACGCCGTGACCCTGGCCAACGGCGACGAGGTGCAGATCGGGAAGTACCGGCTGGTCTTCTACGCGAGCCAGCAGGGCATCTGACCCGCGAGGGAAGGACCGAGGTGAACACAGGCAGGGGCGGTGCCGGTCTCGACACCGCCGCCGCGGACGGCCGGCCGGTGAGCATCGGCACGGTGCTCACGAGGCTGCGCGAGGAGTTCCCCGAGGTCACGATCTCGAAGATCCGCTTCCTTGAGGCGGAGGGGCTCGTCGAACCGCAGCGGACGGCCTCCGGCTACCGCAAGTTCACCCCGCGGGACGTGGAGCGACTGAGCCACGTCCTGCGGTTGCAGCGTGACCACTACCTGCCGCTGAAGGCCATCCGGGAGTACCTGGACGCCGTGGAGCGGGGGGAGCGGCCCCCGGCCCCCGCGGTCGGCCGGCAGAGCGTCCCGCCGGCCGCCGAGGAGGTCACGGTGCGCCGCCTGGGGCGCGCGGAGCTGCTGGCGGCGGCCGGGGTCGGCGAAGCGGACCTCCTCGAATGGGAGTCGTACGGGCTCGTCGTACCGCTGCCGGGCGGGGACTACGACGCCCAGGCGGTCCGCATCGCCCGGCTGGTGGCGGAACTCGGCCGGTTCGGCATCGAACCGCGCCATCTGCGCGCCACCAAGGCCGCCGCCGAACGCGAGGCCGGACTGATCGAACAGGTGGTCGCACCGCTGGTCAGGCACCGGAACCCGCAGACCAGGGCCCAGGCGGAGGAGCGCACGAAGGAACTCGCCGGCCTCGCCGTGGGCCTGCACTCGGCGCTCGTGCAGCTGTCCCTCGGCGTGCGGCTGCCGTGACCGGGACGGGGCCCGACTACCCAAACCCTCGGGTCACGTCCTAGGGTTGGTGTGTGAACGAGCTCGACGTCGTAGGTGTCCGGGTCGAAATGCCCTCCAACCAGCCGATCGTGCTCCTGCGTGAAGTGGGAGGCGACCGGTACCTTCCCATCTGGATCGGAGCGGGTGAGGCGACCGCGATCGCCTTCGCCCAACAGGGGATGGCTCCGGCCAGGCCGCTGACGCACGACCTTTTCAAGGACGTGCTCGACGCGATGGGCCAGGAGCTGACCGAAGTACGGATCACCGACCTCCGGGAAGGTGTCTTCTACGCGGAACTCGTGTTCGCCAGCGGAGTCGAGGTCAGTGCGCGTCCCTCGGACGCCATAGCGCTGGCCCTGCGGACCGGAACGCCGATCTACGGCAGTGACGGTGTGCTGGACGACGCGGGGATCGCCATTCCCGACGAACAGGAGGACGAGGTGGAGAAGTTCCGCGAGTTCCTCGACCAGATCTCACCCGAGGATTTCGGGACCAACAGCCAGTGAGCGGTCCGGCCGCCCCACCACCCCGCTCCGGCGGGGTGGTGGGGCGGCCGTCTGCTCAGCCGCTCGTCCGTCCGGGGGCGCCTCCTCGGCCGGGGGCTCCCGGCCGGTCCTGGTCCAGCAGGTGGACACGTCCTTGATCCAGCCCCTGTGAAGCTGCCATTCGGCTAGCCTTTCCCCGGCGCGGGTCACGGAAAACCACTCTCTGGGTGATTATCACTCGGCGTGCCCAGCGTGGCGATCGTTGACGCACCCCGAGTGACTGCCTACCGTCGGGAGGCAGGTCGAGGACGGAGGTCGGCGTGAGAAGCAGCGGCGACAGCAGGGTGGGGGGCGCTCCCGGACGACGTCCGGGGGAGAGCGGCCCGTTGCCGCTGCGCGGGAGCGCGCCCAGGCCCGCGGCGACGCGGCCAGGAGTGGTGCCCGAGACGCCCGCGACCGGTTCCGCCGGCGTCGGCTACCGGGGGCCCACGGCCTGTGCGGCGGCCGGGATCACGTACCGCCAACTGGACTACTGGGCCCGCACCGGCCTGGTCGAGCCGAGTGTGCGGGCGGCCCAGGGCTCGGGGACGCAGCGGCTCTACAGTTTCCAGGACGTCGTCGTCCTGAAGATCGTCCGGCGTTTCCTCGACACCGGGGTCTCGCTCCAGAACATCCGCACCACCGTCCAGCATCTGCGGGACCGCGACGCGCGCGATCTGGAGGGCATGACCCTCATGAGCGACGGGGCGACCGTCTACGAGTGCACCTCGACCGACGAGGTCCTGGAACTCCTCCAGGGGGGGCAGGGCGTCTTCGGTATCGCGGTGGGCGTCGTGTGGCGGGACGTCGAGGCGGCGCTCTCCCAGTTGCACGGTGAACGGATCGACACGGGGGAGACGCTGATCCGCGCCAACCCCGGCGACGAACTGGCCCGCCGCCGCAACCGCGCGGTCTGAGCCCGGCGGCCCTACGGGTCCGGACGACGCGTGCGGCACCCGGTGCGGTGCGGTGCGTTGTCAGTGGCGTGAGGGACTATCGGGGACGTGAGAAGCGCGCCCACCATCATGCATCTGGACATGGATGCGTTCTTCGCCGCGGCGGAACAGGCGGCGAAGCCGAGCCTGCGCGGCAAGGCGGTGGTGGTCGGGGGCCTGGGGCCGCGTGGCGTCGTCTCCACGGCCTCCTACGAGGCGCGGGCCTTCGGCGTGCACTCCGCGATGCCGATGGGGCAGGCGCGGCGTCTGGCGCCGCACGCCGCGTATCTCGTGCCGCGCTTCACCCTCTACCGGGAGATCAGTGAGCAGGTCATGCGGCTGCTGGGCGCGCTCTCGCCCCTGGTGGAGCCACTGAGTCTGGACGAGGCCTTCGTCGACCTGGAGGCGGGGCAGGTGGCCTTCGACGCGCCGAGCGCGCGCGAGGTGGGGGAGCGGCTGCGCGCCGACATCAGGTCCGTCACCGGACTGACCGGTTCTGTCGGGCTCGCCGCCTCGAAGATGCTGGCCAAGATCGGCTCCGAGCGGGCGAAGCCCGACGGACTCGTCCTCATCGAGCCGGGTACGGAGCGGGAGCTCCTGGCGCCCCTGTCGGTGCGGACGCTGCCCGGGGTCGGCCCGGCCACCGGGGACCACCTGCGGCGGGCCGGGATCACCACGGTCGGCGAGATCGCCGAGGCCGGGGAGGACGAACTCGTACGTCTGCTGGGCAGGGCGCACGGTGCCTCGCTGCACGCCATGGCGCTGGCCCTCGACGAGCGGCCGGTCGTGGCCGAGCGCGAGGGCAAGTCCGTCTCCGTCGAGGACACCTACGACGTGGACATCCACGACCGGGTACGGGTCCGCGGGGAGGTCGCCCGGCTCGCCGACCGCTGTGTGTCCCGGCTGCGGACGAGCGGGCGTTCGGGCCGCACCGTCGTCCTCAAGGTCCGCCGCTTCGACTTCTCGACCCTGACCCGCTCCGAGACGCTGCGCGGTCCCACCGACGACCCCTCGGTCGTCCGGGAGGCGGCCGCCCGCCTCCTGGAGGGCGTCGACACGACCGGCGGGGTGCGGCTGCTCGGCGTCGGGGTGTCCGGCCTCGCCGACTACACGCAGGAGGACCTGTTCGCGCAGGCCGCCACGGAGCGGCTCGCGGCCGAGATCGCGGCCCGGGAGGAGGAGCCCGCCGCGGGCGCCGAGCCTGCCGAGCCGGAACCCGTGGCGCGGCACTGGCGGCCGGGCCTGGACGTGACGCACCGCGAGCACGGGCCCGGCTGGATCCAGGGCAGCGGCGTCGGGCGTGTCACCGTCCGCTTCGAGACGCCGCAGTCGCCGCCCGGCCGCGTGCGCACCTTCTCCGTCGACGATCCCGACCTGAGTCCTTCCGCGCCCCTGCCCCTCGTGGCGCGCTGAGCGCGCCCGGTCCTCAGCTCTCCTCGCGGCCCGCCAGCCGGCCGAAGTCGCGGTCGGCCGGCGGGCTCCCGGGCTCCTCGGCGGCCAGGTGGAGACCGTAGTGCTCGTAGAGCTGGAGCTCCTGCTGCGGGGAGAGGTGGCGGCCCACGCCGAAGTCGGGGGCCTCCTTGATCAGAGAGCGTTCGAAGGGCACGCGCAGCACCCCGGAGACCAGTTCGCTCGGCTCCAGGGGGACGAAGGCGTCCCTGCTGAAGAGCCCGGTGCGTATCGCGGCCCACTCCGGGACGCCGGTCGCGTCGTCGAGATAGACCTCGTCCACGGTGCCGATCCTGGTTCCCCCACGGTCCACCGCCCTGCGGCCGATGAGAACGTGCGGATCGATGTCGGTCTCCACGGTGCCTCCCGTACTCGGGACGGAACAGGGCCGACGGGCCCCGGATCGCGGAGCGCGGCGGCGTGGCGGCCGTGCGGGAAGGCACGGCGCGTCCGTAGACACCACGAAAGAGCACTTCGGGCGACGGGGCCACTCGGGGGTCGCGTCCGCCCCGGGCCGGGGGTGAGCGTCCGCCCCGGGCCGGGGGTGAGCACGCCACCTCGGCCCCCGCCCCGGGCCGCGCCCGCTGGTACGCTGGCCACGGCTGCTGACCCCGTGCGGGAGAGTGCCCCGGTCACTGCGGACCGGGGACGCCGAAGGAGCAAATCCTCCCCGGAATCTCTCAGGCCCCTGTACCGCGCGGACGAGGTCACTCTGGAAAGCAGGACGGGCTTCGGGCGGTCAGGTCCGAGGACTTTCCTCACCGACGGTGAAAGCCGGTCGGCCCCCTCCGGGTGGCGGACCGGTGAAGCTCTCAGGTAGCGATGATCGCGATGACAGAGGGGGAGGCCGTCCGGGTACCCGCCTCGCGGTATCCGATGCAGGTCGCGCCGACCAGGAGGCCCCCGCAGATGACCGCCCACCGCACCTCACTCTCGCGACTCGAACAGGGCACGCCCTTCGAACAGCGCCACATAGGGCCCGACGCGGGCGCCCGCGCCAAGATGCTCGCGCAGGTCGGCTTCGGCTCGCTCGACGAGCTGACCGAGGCCGCCGTGCCCGAGGTGATCCGCTCGACCGAGGCTCTCGACCTCCCGGCCGCCCGTACCGAGCCCGAGGTGCTGGCCGAGCTGCGCGCCCTCGCCGACCGCAATCAGGTCCTGCGTTCCATGATCGGCCTCGGCTACTACGGGACCTTCACCCCGCCCGTCGTGCTGCGCAACGTCATGGAGAACCCCTCCTGGTACACGGCGTACACGCCGTACCAGCCCGAGATCTCCCAGGGCCGGCTGGAGGCCCTGCTCAACTTCCAGACCATGGTCGCCGACCTCACCGGACTGCCCACCTCCGGCGCCTCCCTCCTCGACGAGGGGACGGCCGCCGCCGAGGCGATGGCGCTGTCGCGGCGGGTCGGCAAGGTCAAGAACGGCGTCTACCTCGTCGACGCCGACACCTTCCCGCAGACCACCGCGGTGCTGCGCACCCGCGCCGAACCGACCGGCGTCGAGATCGTCGTCGCCGACCTCGCGCGGGGCATCCCCGCCGAGATCGCCGAACGCGGCGTGTGCGGGGTGCTGCTCCAGTACCCCGGGGCCTCCGGTGCCGTCCGCGACCTGCGGCCGGTCATCGAGCGGGCCCACGAGCTGGGCGCGGTCGTCACCGTCGCCGCGGACCTGCTCGCCCTCACCCTGCTCACCTCGCCGGGTGATCTGGGCGCCGACATCGCCGTCGGCACCACCCAGCGCTTCGGCGTCCCGATGGGCTTCGGCGGGCCGCACGCCGGGTACATGGCGGTGCGCGAACAGTTCGCGCGCAACCTTCCGGGCCGCCTCGTCGGTGTCTCCGTCGACGCCGACGGCCACAAGGCGTACCGCCTGGCGCTACAGACCCGCGAGCAGCACATCCGCCGCGAGAAGGCCACCAGCAACATCTGCACCGCGCAGGTGCTGCTCGCCGTGATGGCCGGGATGTACGCGGTCTACCACGGGCCCGAGGGGCTGCGCGGCATCGCCGAGCGCACCCACCGCTACACGAGCCTGCTCGCTGCCGGCCTGCGCGCCGCCGGAGTCGAGGTCGTGCACGGCGCCTACTTCGACACGCTCAGCGTGCGGGTGCCCGGACGTGCCGACGAGGTCCTGGCCGCCGCCAGGGAGCGCGGCGTGAACCTGTTCCGTGCCGACGCCGACACCGTCAGCCTGTCCTGTGACGAGACGACCGACCGCTCCGCCCTCGCCGCCGTCTGGGCGGCCTTCGGTGTCGAGGCGGACGTCGAGTCCCTGGACGCCGAGAGCGCCGACGCCCTGCCCGAGGCGCTGCTGCGCACCGACGACTACCTCGGCCATCCCGTCTTCCACGAGCACCGCTCCGAGACGGCGATGCTGCGCTACCTTCGCTCCCTCGCCGACAAGGACTACGCGCTGGACCGCGGCATGATCCCGCTCGGCTCCTGCACGATGAAGCTCAACGCGACCACCGAGATGGAGCCCGTCACCTGGCCCGAGTTCGGCGGACTGCACCCCTTCGCGCCGGCCGGCCAGGCCCAGGGCTACCTCACGCTGATCCGGGAGCTGGAAGAACGGCTCGCCGAGGTCACCGGCTACGACAAGGTCTCGCTCCAGCCCAACGCCGGCTCCCAGGGCGAACTCGCCGGTCTGCTCGCCGTACGCGGATACCACCGCGCCAACGGCGACACGCGGCGCACGGTGTGCCTGATCCCCTCCTCGGCGCACGGCACCAACGCCGCCTCGGCGGTGATGGCGGGCATGAGGGTGGTCGTGGTCAAGACCTCGGACGACGGCGAGATCGACGTCGAGGACCTGCGTGCCAAGATCGAGAAGCACCGTGAGGAACTCGCCGTCCTCATGATCACCTACCCCTCGACGCACGGGGTGTTCGAGGCGCACGTCGCCGACATCTGCGCCTCCGTGCACGAGGCGGGCGGCCAGGTCTACGTGGACGGGGCCAACCTCAACGCGCTGGTCGGCCTCGCCAAGCCCGGCCACTTCGGCGGCGACGTCTCGCACCTCAACCTGCACAAGACCTTCTGCATCCCGCACGGCGGCGGCGGCCCCGGCGTCGGCCCGATCGGCGTGCGCGAGCACCTGGCCCCGTACCTGCCCAACCACCCGCTCCAGCCGGCCGCCGGGCCCGAGACCGGTGTCGGCCCCGTGTCGGCCGCCCCCTGGGGTTCGGCGGGCATCCTGCCGATCTCCTGGGCCTACGTCCGGCTCATGGGCGGCGAGGGCCTCAAGCGGGCCACCCAGGTCGCGGTCCTCTCGGCGAACTACATCGCCAAGCGGCTGGAGCCCCACTACCCGGTGCTCTACACCGGTCCCGGCGGGCTGGTCGCCCACGAGTGCATCATCGATCTGCGCGAGCTGACGAAGACGACGGGCGTCTCCGTGGACGACATCGCCAAGCGCCTCATCGACTACGGCTTCCACGCGCCGACCATGTCCTTCCCGGTGGCCGGCACCCTCATGATCGAGCCGACCGAGAGCGAGGACCTGGGGGAGATCGACCGCTTCTGCGAGGCGATGATCGCCATCCGCCAGGAGATCGACAAGGTCGGTTCCGGGGTCTGGCCCGCCGGGGACAACCCGCTGCGCGGCGCCCCGCACACCGCGAACGCGCTCGCCGGTGACTGGGACCACGCCTACGAACGGGCCGAGGCGGTCTTCCCCGGCGCCGTCACCCCGACCACGAAGTACTGGCCGCCGGTGCGCCGTATCGACCAGGCCTACGGCGACCGGAATCTGGTCTGCTCCTGCCCGCCGCTGGACGCCTACGAGGACTGACCGCCGCCCGCGGAGGGCGGGGAACGCGTGAGGGGCCGGTACGGAGTCGCACTCCGTACCGGCCCCTTCGTGTACCGGGTGCTCCGGTCTCAGACCGCGGCGGTCACGCGGCCCGCCGCGCGGGCCGGGGCGATGATCTGTCCGTCGGGCAGCAGTTCCCCGGTGTCCTCGAAGACCAGCACCCCGTTGCACAGGAGGTTCCAGCCCTGCTCCGGGTGGTGGGCGACGCTCCTGGCGGCGTCCCGGTCGGCGGAGTCGGCGCTGGGGCAGGAAGGCTGGTGCTGGCACATGGCTGGGTTCTTTCGCTGAGTGGTGGTCTCGTGCGCGCGGTGTCCCTCGACGGTCATGACGGCATTCCTCGTCATCCCCCGTATCCGTGGGTCGGGTCTCAGTGTTGCCCCGCGGCGCCGCTTCCGCAGGGATTTCCCGGCAGCGGTCCTCACTGGTTCAGGACGCGTCACCCGTGCGGGCGGTTCAGTCCCGGGCCCTGCCCCGTCGGGGGGTTCTCTCTGACCCGTCCGGACTAGCCCGGACGGGGAGGGAGGGCGCGCGCGTGTGCGAGGGCACCGACGAGCAGCGGTGGGGGGGGGGGGGGGGGGAACCCCCCCCCCCCCCCCCCGCGTCGTGCTGCCCCCCCCCCCCCCCCCCCCCCCCCCCCCCCCCCCCGCCCGGCGCGGGGGCGCCCCCCCCCCGGGCGCCCGCGGGGGGGGGGGGGGGGGGGGGGGGGGGGGGGGGGCGGCCCCCCGCGGGGGGGGGGGGGGGGGGCCCACACCCCCCCCCCCCCCCCCACCGCTGTTGTCATCGAGCCACGCACGGCCGGCCCCAGGGCCGGCCCCCGGCTCAGGCGATCGGGTCGAGCAGCCCCGCGGCCGGCGCCGGCGGCGGGCTGAGCCGGTGGGTCAGCACCGGGAGGAACTCCGACACCCGGTGCGGGAGATAGGCGGCGAAGCCGGGCGGCGCCGGGGCCAGCGGCACCAGCAGGTCCTGTGGGTCCAGCGCGCCCGCCGCCCCGTCGTCCGTGAGGTCCGCGTGCAGCCACAGGGTCAGCATGTACAGCTCCGGTACGGACAGCAGCCGCGCCTGGTAGGGGGTGCTGAGCAGCTCCGCCTCGCGCAACGCCCGTTCCGTGGCGGTGACATAGGGGCCCTCGAAGAAGTGGGAGAAGGCCCAGCCGTCCGCCGTCAGCCGGGTTTCGGCGGCCGCCAGGGAACGGTCGCCGCTGCGAATGAGGAAACGCCACGAGGTCAGCCGGGTCCCGGCCGGCGCGTGCGCGGTCCCTCTCTCCAGTACGTGTACCGGAAGCGGTCGCTCCGGGGCGAGCGGGCCGTGGGCGGTGCGCAGGGCGGGGGTACGGGCCTCGTGGACGGCCGTGGGCGAGCCCAGGGCGGTGTGGACACTGCGCAATGCGGGCGCGGGGGCAGGCGGAAGGTGCAGCGGCATGGTGGGCGCCTCTCTCGTGCGACAGGCTGGCAAAGCGGAGCGGGTGCGGACGGCGCTGTCAGCTCGCGGGGCCGGAGGGGCGGTTGCCTCGACCCTGGGGCCGCGCGGGGCGCCAACTCTCCACCTCGTGCGCAGAGTTTATACGATGCGTGTTCGTTCCGTGTTTCGGCTAGCTGTCCCCACTATTGCGGGCAAGTCACTATCCGGTCGAACGTGCGGGCGTTTCACCATTGATTTCTCCGGGTACCCGTCAGTGACCTCGGGATTCGACCGCCCGGCGGACGGCCGGTTGTCGTCGGCGTTTATCACCAGGACCGGAGAGCGGAATGGACCCGAATTTCAGCCCCGTTCCGCCGTCGCTCCATGCCGCGGGAATGTGCCGACCGGGTACAGAGCTGAGAGTATCCCGCGACGGCCGTTCCGCGGGGCGTTACCGATCACATTGCCGGGGCATCATCCACCGTGGACATTGTGGCCGGAGTGTCCGGTCGCCCATCCGAGGAGGGACACTTCGATGGGGGAAAAGGTCGTGGCGGGCGTTTTCGACCTGTCCGATCGACAGCGCTACCGCAGGAAGTTGCGGCAGTGCCTGGACGGTCTGGAGCGACTTCTGGAGGAACGGCGCTTCGACCGGCCGAGGAACTTGATGGGTCTGGAGATCGAGCTGAATCTAGCCGGACCGGACGGGCTGCCCCGCATGGTGAATGGCCAGGTCCTCGAACGGATCGCCAGCCGGGATTTCCAGACCGAACTCGGAATGTTCAACCTGGAAGTCAATATCGCCCCGCACCGGCTGGGCGGCCGGGTGCTCGACCAGCTCGCCGAGGAGCTGCGCACCGGGCTCGGCTACGCGCACCGGCAGGCCGGGAAGGTGGACGCCGACGTCCTCATGATCGGCATCCTGCCGACGCTCAGCCGCGCCGACCTCGTCGAGTCGAACCTCTCCGACGTGGACCGGTACACCCTGCTCAACGACCAGATCCTGGCCGCCAGGGGTGAGGACTTCCGGCTCGACATCGAGGGGGTCGAGAGGCTCAGCTGTACGACCGCCTCGATCATGCCCGAAGCGGCCTGCACCTCCGTCCAGTTGCATCTGCAAGTGACGCCGGACCGGTTCGCCGACGTGTGGAACGCGGCGCAGGCCGTCGCCGCCGCGCAGATCGCGGTGGGCGCCAACGCGCCCTTCGTGTTCGGCCACGAACTGTGGCCGGAGTCGCGTCCCCCGCTGTTCCAGCAGGCCACCGACACCCGGCCGCCCGAACTCGTGGCCCAGGGGGTCCGTCCGCGTACGTGGTTCGGGGAGCGGTGGGTGACCGGTCCGCTCGACCTGTTCGAGGAGAACCTGCGGTACTTCCCCGCGCTCCTGCCGATCTGCGAGGACGAGGACCCCGGCCGGGTGCTGGCGGCCGGCGGGGTGCCGCGGCTGGCCGAACTCGCCCTCCACAACGGCACGGTGTACCGCTGGAACCGCCCGGTCTACTCGGTGGCCGACGGCGTGCCGCACCTGCGCGTCGAGAACCGGGTCCTGCCGGCCGGCCCGACGGTCACCGACGTCATCGCCAACACCGCCTTCTACTACGGGCTGGTGCGCGCCCTCGCGGAGCAGAGCCGCCCCGTGTGGAGCCGGATGCCGTTCGAGGTGGCCGCCGAGAACTTCGACGCCGCCTGCCGCCAGGGCATCGAGGCCCGGCTGCGCTGGCCGCGCCGCGGCAGGACCGGACCCGCGCTGGTCGAGCAGCCCGCCGTCACCCTCGTACGTGAGGAACTGCTTCCGCTGGCCGCCGAGGGACTCGACGCGTGGGGCGTGGACCCCGCCGACCGGGACCGCTACCTGGGGGTGATCGAGGAGCGCTGCCGGCGGCGGGTCAACGGGGCCTCCTGGCAGTCGGCCACCTACCACCGGGCCCTGGAGAGCGGCATGGACCGGGAGAGCGCGCTCGCCGCCACCACTCGCAGGTACGCCGAGCTGATGCACGCGGGCGAACCGGTCCACAACTGGCCGGTCGGGCTGCTGGAGAGCGTGGGCTGAGGGGGGCGAGCCGGGGTGGGGGGGGGGGGGGCGGGGCCCCCCCCCCCCCCCCCCCCCCCCCGCCGGGCGGCGCGGGGGGGGGGGGGGGCGCCCCCCCCCCCCCTTGGGGGGGGGGGGGGGGGGGGGGGGGGGGGGGGGGGGGGGGGGGCCCCCGGCCCCCCCCCCCCCCCACCCCCCGGGGACCGGAGGCGATCAGGCGGGCGCGGGTGAACCGGCCCCGCTTCCGCCGCTCGGCCGGGGAGGCCGAGTGGCGCTCCCCGGCCGGGCGGCGGGCCGCCCGGCCGCCTCGCCGCAGCCGCCCCCCGCTCCACCGGTGACCGGGCCGTTCTGTCAAAGCCCCGCTCGCGCCGCCGGGCCGGGGCCCATCCGGTCAGAGCCTCAGCCGTTCTGCTGGTTCCCGGCCTCCACGATCGCGTTGTTGATGACCTCGTTGATCTGGGAGGGGTCGCCGACCTGATGGCCAGAGCCGCCCGTCGCCCGCGCGAGCGCCGACACCTCCTCCTGATCGGCGTCCGGGCCGACGGCTATCGCCACCATGGGCAGCGGATGCGCGGGATCGGCCAGCGACTTCAGCTTCTCGATCAGCTGCTTGCGGGAGATGCTGCCGGGGTCCTCGTTGGCCCCGTCGGTCAGCAGCACGACGGCGTTGAACTTCCCCTTGTCCCAGTTCGCGCGCGCCTTCTCGTACGCGGCGAGCGTCGTGTCGTACAGCCCCGTCGCGCCGCCCGGAACGGGCCGCAGGGCGCCGAACGCCTCGATCAGCTTGTCCCGCTGGGTCTTTCCCCCGCCCCGGCGCGAGCCGAGCCGGTCGGTGGGCACCAGCTCCCTGTAGTCCCGGTCCCCCTCCAGGCGGGTGGAGAACTCCCACAGGCCGATGTCGTCCTGCGGGGTGAACTGCGCGAGCGCCTGCGTCAAGGAGGATCTGGTGACCTCCATCCGGGTGCGGCCCGTGTCCGGCACCGGTTCGGCCATGGACGCGGAGGCGTCGACGACGACGGTCAGCCGGGCGCTCTGCACCGTGATCGTCCACAGGCCCCGCGTCTCCTGAAGCGCCTTCGCCGAAGGGGTCTCGTCCGGCGGGGAGGTGTAGGGCTGGGGGCCGCGTGCGCCCGCGGCCCGCGCGACCGGCCGGTCCACGCCCCCGTCCTGCGGCCGGAACCCGTGCTTGCGCAGGATCTCGCGGCCCGCCTCCTCGCCCATCAGGGTCATGAAGCGCACCGCCGCCCTGCTGTGCGTCGTGGACAGCTTCGTGCTGTCGACGATCGTGTACGGGTAGTCCAGCGCCGGGGAGCCGTCCTCCGGGTAGAACAGGTCGAGCCTCGAACCGCCCCGCTCGTTGTGGGCGTACGCCGCCTGCTCGGTCAGAACGAGCGCGTCGTTCCGCTCCGGATCGCCGCCCTTCGCCCCCGTGTCGCGTGCGAGGGTGTCGAGGAGCTGGCTGTCGCTGTCGACGGTGCGCCGGGCGAGGACCTTCGCCGCCGCCGCGACCTGCGCGCTGCCCGGCGCCCCTGAACCGGCCGCCGACCGCGTGACCTTGGTGAGGGCGAGGAGCCCCGCCGCGCTGCGCGCCGGATCGGCGCTCCCGAGACGCGGCCTGTCCCCTCCGAGACCGGCCGCGGCCAGCTCCGCCCAGGTGTACTTCTTCTTCGGCCAGCCCAGGTCTGCCGCGGCCTTCTCCGTCATCCCCACGGCGACCGGGGTGCTGGCGATCGCGCCCGTCGCCGAGACGCGGACGCCCGCCGGGGCGTCGCTCTGCTGATCGACCCAGATGCCGGAGTCCGGTACCCATGCCTGGAAGTCGGGACGGTGTCCCTCGCGCAGAGAGGCGGTGACCTTCGAGGAGTCCTGGGCGCTGATCTCGACGTCGAGGCAGTTGCCGTCGGAGGTGATGTCGTGGTCCCGGGCGTAGTCGGCCGCCTCCCGCAGCGCGGGGGCGATGTCGGGGGAGGCGGCCACCTTGAGTCCCACCGCGTCCTTCGCGCAGCTGTCTTTGAGCGGGAACAGCCCGCCGCGCACCGCGAGGGCCGCACCCGCCACGACGACGACCACGAGAGCCGTGGCGATCACCACAGCGCGTCTGCCGCGTGAGCGGGGTGGTCCGGTGCGTTCGCGGATCTCCTCGTCGGTCAGACTGTGACGTCCCATGCCGGTGGTGCCCTTCTTCCTTCGAACGGTGGAGCCGTGAAGCTGCGTGGAGCCAAGGAAGCGGGGGTGCGGTGTCGTCTCGACGGTGGCCGTCCCCCCGGCCTGTCGCGTGCGGCGGGGGGCCGAAACCGGCCAGGCGCCGTAGTGCCGCGCCTGTCCGGACTTCGTATCCCCCTACGGGACCCGAGGTCCCGACGGGCACCCTAGCCGGGCGGGGACGATGATGAGGCCGGAACAGTCAACTGGAGGCAGCTGTGCAGGCGGAGGCGGGCCCCGTGGCCGGAACTTTTCCCACTGAAGGGCTCACGCGAAGAATTTTCCGGAACGAGACGCTGCTCGTCCTCGCGTTGTCGCTCGGTGCCAGCGGAGTGTCCGCGCTGATCAGCTTCGTCGGCTCGGTCACCCGGCCCGGCGGTCTCAAGGATCAGGCGGCCACTCTGAACTCCTCGGCCGCACCGGGACGGCCCTGGCTGGATCTGGCGTGGCAACTCTTCGGGATCACGACCGCTCTCGTGCCCGTCGCGCTCGTCCTGCACCTGCTGACGCGGGAGAAGGCGGGGCCCCGCACCCTGGGTCTCGACCTGGAGCGGCCGTGGCCGGATCTGGGGCGTGGGGCGCTCGTCGCGGCCGTCGTCGGGAGCGTCGGCATCGCCTTCTACCTCGCGGCGCGCGGGCTCGGCTTCAACCTCACCGTGGTGCCCGAGTCGCTGCCCGGCGTGTGGTGGAAGTACCCGGTGCTGGTGCTCTCCGCCGTGCAGAACGCGGTGCTCGAAGAAGTGATCGTGGTCGGATACCTGCTGCGCAGACTCGGCCAGTTGGGCTGGACCCCCACCGCGGCCCTGATCGGCAGCTCCGTCCTGCGGGGCTCCTACCACCTCTACCAGGGGATCGGCGGGTTCCTCGGGAACCTCGCGATGGGGGTGCTGTTCGTCCTTCTCTACCGGCGCTGGGGCCGGGTGGGCCCCCTGGTGGCCGCCCACTCCCTCCTCGACATCGGGGCCTTCGTCGGCTTCGCGCTGCTCGCGGGCAAGGTGGACTGGCTGCCGACGGGCTGAAACGGCGCGCTCAGACCAGCAGTTCACCGTCGAGGACGGTCACCGCGCCACCACTCACCAGGGTGCGGTCACCGCGCAGCTCCAGTCTCAGCAGCCCCGTACGCCGGGACGCCTGGAGGGCGGTCAGCCGCTCGCCGAGCCGGTCCGCCCAGTAGGGGGCGACACCGGCGTGCGCGCTCCCGGTGACGGGGTCCTCGTCGATGCCGGAGGCGGGGAAGAAACAGCGGGACACCACGTCGTACCCACCCTCCGGGCCGGCGGCCCGCGCCGTCACCACGAGCCCGCGGCCGGTCGCCCGGATCGCCGGCAGATCGGGCACGAAGTCCCGTACGGCCGCCTCGTCCGGCAGCTCGACGAGCAGCGCGTCACCGGCGGCGCCCATGCCGTACGCGGGGCCGCCGGGGCCCAGGCAGGGGCGCAGCGCGTCCGGCACCTCGTCCTCGGTGAGCCGCGCCGTCGGCAGGTCCATCGTCAGGGCGCCCGTGTCGTCCCGCGGACGGGAGCGGACGGTCAGCGTGCCCGAGCGGGTCGCGAACCGGACGCCCCCGGCGGGGAGCAGTCCGTCCTCCCGGAGCACATGGGCGGTGGCGAGTGTCGCGTGGCCGCACAGGTCGACCTCCGTGGTCGGCGTGAACCAGCGCAGCGCCCAGTCGGCCGTCCCGCCGGCGGGCAGCGGGTGGGCGAAGGCGGTCTCCGCGTGGTTGACCTCGGCGGCGATCCGCTGCAATAGGTCGTCCTCCGGGAAGCCGGAGGCGTACGCGCCGCCCGGGGCCCCGGTCGCGGAGAGCCCCCGCGGATCGCCGGCGGGCAGCAGGACGACCCCGGCGGGGTTGCCGGTGAAGGGACGGTGGGTGAAGGAGTCGACGACACGCAGACGCAAGGGGTCCTCCGGGTTCGGACGGCGTGGCGCGGCGGCCGGCAGGGACGCCGCGACCGGGCTGGGGGGATGGTGCGCGGCCGCCGGGGACAGCCGGCCCGGCGATCAGGACGTCTCCGCGCGGAGCCCGTCGACGGGGCCGGGCAGCCGGTCGCCGCGACACGCCTCGACCGTCGTCCGCGGCCCCGGGCAGCGGGGTGGGTCCGGGGGCGAGGAAGCACACGGTGAAGCGGTCCCGGCGCGGTACCTCACCGGCGGTCCCGGCCGTCGTCGTGCGGAAGGTGGCCAGGCCGCCGGTCACCGACGCCGCCTCGTGGCACGCGCGCACCGGATGGCGCGAGGCGTCCGTCACGGAGGTGGGGTGCGCCGGCTTCCGGGGCCCCAGGCGCGGGTCGGCGGGGCGGGTGTCGCGCGCGAAGCGGCCGTCCGGGCGCGGTGCGGCGCGGACCGCCGCGAGGGAGGCGCTCAGCTCGTCGATCGTGAGCGGGCACCGGAAGGCGTGAGGGTGACCGGTCGTCGTCCACAGGCCGAGAGCCGCCCTCCGCGCGATCCGCGCGGCGCTCGCGTGGGCCCACTCGAAGTCGGTGCGGTGCCGGTCCGGCCGAGGGCGGCCCGGCCCGGGGCGAGACGGCCGGCCCCGCAAGCCCCGCTCCCGCGCGTGACGGAGCGTCGCCCCGGGCCCGCAACCCACGTCCGGGGCCGCGTCGGCCGTCCTGACCGGCTCCGGGCGGAAGGCGTCGCAGGCTCGCCGGGCCGGGGTCCACGGACAGCGCGGGTCGTGAGGCGCGGCGGCTTCGGCTTCGGGGAACACGGCGTCAGTATCGGGGAACGGGGCGAGGACGCGCACCCGATATCGAGTGGCGAAGGCCGCGGGACAAGGGGCCGCGGGCGAAGGCCGCGGGACAACGGCGGCCTCCACGCGACGAGCGGGCGCCGGGGCCCGGACGCCGCCGGTCGCCGTCACGGTCGCCGGGGGAGGCGCGGCGGCTCACAACCAGCGCCGGGCCGCCTCGACGCTGTCGCCGCCGCTCGTGTTGAACGCCAGGGCGGCCCCCGGGGCGTGTAGCCGGATCAGGTTGACCACCCGCTCGAAGAGGGGGAGCAACGCCTCCGGCTTGCGGATGCCGCCGCCGACGACCACGACGTCCCAGTCCCGCTCGCTCAGGGCGGTGACGAGCGCCGGTTCGGTCGTCTCGTCCAGCGCCACCAGCGTCATGGCCGCGTCGACGCCGTGGTCCGCGAAGCGCGCCAGTTCGCCGTCCAGGAGAGCGCGCAGGGAGTCCCCGTCGACGCCGGGGATCACCTTCGGGTCCACACCTACTACGAGTACGGAGTTCATGGTGGGAGGGACGCCCCGCGTCGGCGCCTGGTTCTGCGGGGGCCGGGGCTCGGCTCAGGAAAGCTCCTGGACGCGGATCAGGTTGCCCGCCGGGTCGCGGAAGGCGCAGTCCCGGATGCCGTACGGCTGCTCGGTCGGCTCCTGGACGACCTCGGCGCCCGCGCCCCGCACCTTCTCGAACGTGCCGTCGAGGTCGTGGGTGGCCAGCAGAATCCAGCCGTACGTGCCCTTGGCCATCATCTCGACGATGGTGCGGCGCTCGGCGTCGGTGATCCCGGGGTCGGTGGCGGGCGGAGCCAGCAGGACGCACGTACTCGGCTGGTTCACGGGGCCGACCGTGATCCAGCGCATCCTGCCCTGCCCCACGTCGCTGCGGACCTCGAAGCCGAGGGCGTCGCGGTAGAAGGCGAGGGACGCCTCCGGATCGTCGTGCGGGAGGGAACTGGTGTGAATGGTGATGTCCATGCAGAGGAGAGTGGCATGCCCGGGGTACGCGCGCTTCTCGAATCCTGACCGATCCGGCCGCTCGTGCGCCGACCGGCCGGGCCCCTCCCCGGCGGGCACCGGCCCGGCGGGCACCGGCCCGGGGTGGCTCGGCGACGCCCGGACGCCCCCGGGGAGGGCCCGGCGGGCGGGGGAGGCAGGCCGCCCCCGGCAGGGCCGCGCTTGACCTTGACACGGTGACAAGCGCTTGACTGCCGCCGAGGAGGTGGTCTTGATGACCATGCCGAAAGAGGACACGAACACGGCGCGGGTACGCCGGGGGCTGGAGAACCCCAACGCGTCGGTCCGGCTGCGGGCGGCACTGGCGGCCGGCACGCCCCCCGATCCGCGGTTGATCGACGCGCTTGTCGAACGATGCGGGACCGAGCCGGACTTCTCCGTACGCGAGATGCTCACGTGGGCCCTCGTCCGCCACCCGGCGTCGGCTACCGTTCCCAGGCTCGTCGAGGAGCTACGCTCGCCGCTTCCGCAGGCGCGCGGCCAGGCCCTGCACACGCTCTCCAAGACCGGGGACCGGAGGGCCTGGCCCGCGATCACCCGGGAGCTTTTGGCGGACGCCGACGAGGAGGTGGCGCGGAGCGCCTGGCGGGCGGCGGTCGTCCTTGTGCCCGAGGCGGAGAAGACCGTGCTGGGCGAAGCGCTGGTCACACAGCTGGGACGCGGTGAGCGGGAGACGCAGTCGAGCCTCAGCCGGGCGTTGATCGCCCTGGGGGAGGCGAGCACGCCGCTCCTTCGCGCCGCGATGACGGATGACGCCGGTCCTGACGTGCGCCGGCACGCGATCACCACCGAACGGCTGCGGCGGGACCCGGACGCCGGCTTCGCGCGCGCGATCGAGGAGGCGAAGCGCGTCGTGGCGCTGGGCGACTACGGCAAGGTGGCTCCGGGCACGTACGGCAAGAAGGGGTGAGAGGCGGTGCTGATCGGTGAGGTGGCCCGACGGTCCGGGGTCAGCGCCCGCATGCTCCGGCACTACGAGTCGCTCGGCCTGATGCGGCCGACAGGGCGCACCGACACCGGCTACCGGGAGTACACCGCTGAGGACGTCCGGCGGATCTTCCACATCGAGAGCCTGCGGTCGCTCGGGTTGTCGCTGCGCGAAGTCCTGGGCGCGCTGGAGGACCCCGGCTTCAGCTCCTCGCGGCTCGTCGACGATCTCGTCCGCCGGACGCGCGAGCGCATCGCGGCCGAGACGGAGCTGCTCACGCGCCTGCGCCGGATCGCCGACGCGGAACCCGCCGGCTGGGCGGGCGTCCTGCGGATCACTTCCCTCCTCCAGGCCTTGGGGTCCACGAGCCCCGGGACCCGCCAGCGCGCGGCCCTCTCCTCGGCGGACGAGGCCCCGGGCCCGGTGGAAGCCCTGGTCGAGGCGGTGCTGCGCGAGACGGACCCGAACGTGGCCGGGGCCCTTCGCTGGGCCCTGGCGCGACTGGGCGGGGAGGGTGCCGCCCTCCTCGCGGAGGGCCTCGGCTCGACGGACGCCAGGGTGCGCAAGCGCGCCGTCCTGTCCCTCGTCGAGCTGCCGGACGGTGCGGCGACCGCGCCGCTGCGGGACGCTCTCGCGCACCCGGACGCCGTGGTCCGCGGGTACGCGGCACTGGCCCTCGGGGCGCGTGGAGTGGCCGACGCGGTCCCCACGCTCATCGACATGGTCGTCGGGGGGAGGAACGACGTCGACGCGGCCGACGCACTGAGCACGCTGGCGAGCGATCCCGCCGCTGCCGACCGGATCGCCGAGGGGCTCGTCGCCCGCCTCAGCCGCGGCACCGTCGAGGCGTCCGCGCGCCGGCGACTGACCCAGGCCCTCGCGGGCGTCCCGGGCAGTACGACGGCCCGCGCTCTGGCGGAGCTGTCACAGGACGAGGACCGCGCCGTGGCGCTGACCGCCGCGTACGTCCTCGGGATACGCGACGCTCAGTGAGGTCCGTGCGGCCGCCTCGGAAAGCGGTGCGCCATCGGGCATCACGGACTCCACGTACGTTTCCGAAGCCCGGTCGCCGGTTACCGCACGTCATATTCGGCGCGGTACGGCTCCGTCCTGCCGGCGGTAGAGGTCGCGCAGCAGGGAGATCTCGGCTCCGTGATGGATCAGCTCCCTGTTGACGTGCAGGACCCTGTTCTCCAGGGGGAACCGCTCGGGACCCCTCGCGGGCGGGTTCTCCAGGTCGGCATCCGAGAGCTCACGGACCCCCGCGTTCCATCGCCCGTACATCTCGTCGAGCTGTTCCAGCGCCTCGTCAGCGGTCCCCGCGTAGGCGAACGCCTCGGAGTCGAAGTCCCGGCCGCCGAAGTACCACTCGACCCGATAGGCCAGGCACGAGACGATGATGTGCCCGAGGCGCCAGGCGATCGTGGTCACCGGCGCCGGTTCCGGCATCAGGCCGGGGGACGCGGAGTCCAGCGTCCATTCCCCCGAACCGTCCGACATCGGTGCGGCCGACGTGCCACGCGGGCGGATGCTCCAGCAGCCGCGCACCGGCTCCCAGAAGTACTCCTCGTCGGTAAGGCCCTCCAGCCGTGGCCGCAGGTTCTTGCGCCAGTACCAGTCCAACTGCTCCGCGAGCCGCTCACTTCTTGTCATCGCCGCACACTACCGACCCGTCCTGCGGAGTGATCGTCACCGTCCGCGGTCGTCCTCCACCGTCACGGACCCGCGGGCGGTCCTCCCTCAAGGGCGCAGAAGTCAACCGATCGGCCTTCGCTCGCCATCGATCACCCCACTGACAAGGGTCAGAGCCGGATCGTTCCGTACCCCCTTGCTCAACGAACTGTTCCGATATATCGTTGAGGCATCGCGATCCATTGACGATGGAAGGAGTGATCGTGATGCGTACCTTCGGACACGAGCATGAGCACGGACACGGACATGGGCACGGGCGTGGATTCGGCCGCGGCCCCGAGGGCCGGGGACGCGGCGGTTTCGAGCGCGGCGACTTCGAGAGCCGGCGGGCCGCCTTCGGGCCGTTCGGACCCGGTGGTGGACCTGGCGGCCATGGCGGCCCCGGCGGCTTCGGTGGTCCCGGCGGGCCGGGGGGCTTCGGCCCCGGCGGCCCCTGGGGCGGTCGCGGTCGCGGCGGGGGGCCGCGCGGGCGGGCGCGCCGCGGTGACGTGCGCGCCTCGATCCTGGCGCTGCTCAAGGACCGGCCCATGCACGGTTACGAGATGATCCAGGAGATCGCCGAACGCAGTGGCGGTGCCTGGAAGCCGAGCCCCGGCTCGGTGTACCCCACCCTCCAGATGCTGGAGGACGAGGGGCTGATCGTCAGCGAGAGCGAGGGCGGAAAGAAGCTCTTCGCGCTCACCGACGAGGGCCGTACGGCGGCCGAAGCCGGTCCCGACGCCCCCTGGGAAGAGGCCGGAAGGGGCGTGGACTGGGAGGCGCTCAACGAGGTCCGGCAGGCGGGAGGTGGTCTCATGGAGGCGTTCAGCCAGGTCTGGCGCACGGGGACCAAGGAGCAGCGCGAGAAGTCCCTCGCGGTCGTCAAGGACGCGCGCAAGCGCCTGTACCTGATCCTCGCCGAGGACGGCGAGACCGACACGGGCCCCGCCGCCCGTGACGACCGGAGCTGATCCAGGTGCGGCCTCGGGAGTAGGGCTCCGCTGGCGGTGACGCGCGCCAGTCCTCGTACGCGAGCCCGGAAGGCGTCCGTACGGGGACTGGTGCGCGCGCCCGCTCCCGAGGCCGCGAGGCTCCGCGCCGCCCTGAGGCCGCGCCACCTCGGTCCCGGGTCCGTGCCGGCCCCGCCCCCGGCCCCTGAGGCCGGCTCCGGGGCGGTCTCCTCCGTGAGGAGGAGGGGCCGCCTCGCCGCCCACTCCTCTCGTCGGACGCGAGAACCCTTCCCCCCGGGGACGACGACCTGACCGGTCAGTGATGGAGTGGAGCACGTGCAACGCCCTATCCAGCCGTACAGCGAGCCGGGCCCCGCCCGCGGGGAGCCCCGGGGTGCGCTCGGCGGCGAGCTGGCCACCGTCGTCTCGGGTGCCCGCAGGCGGGCGGCCCGTGACGGCGACTCCCAGATCGACACCGCCCACCTGCTGCACTCCTTGCTGGAGCACGACCCGCGGGCCCGGTCCTTCGTCGACCCCGCGCACCTCGCCCGTCTCCTCGGCTACCTCGTGCAGCGCAGCATCGGCTACGGCCTCCACTGGCAGGGAACCGTGGAGGACTCGGGCGGGATCCCCGTCCTGCGGGAGACCGGATGGTCGCCCGCCGCCTCGCTGGCCATGGAGCGGGCCAGGGAGCACGCCGGCGGGCGCGGCACCGGCACACCTCCCGAGGGCACCGACCTGCTGGCCGCCCTCGCCGCCGAACCGGACTGCCGCGCCGCCGAGATCCTGCGCCGCGCGGGCGTCGACCCCGGGGCCCTGCGTACCGCGCTCGCGGCGGCGGACCGCGAGCCGCGGGGTGAGGGCCGCGAGGAGTTCCACCAGCGCGCCGGGCGGCCGGCGTCCGAGGAGGCCGTCGAGGCCGGCCCGGTCCGGCCGTGCCCCCTTTCCGAGGAGACGCACGCGTGCGCACGAGGCATCGACGTCTCGCGACTGCGTCAGCAGCATAGGGAGTGACGCTCCTGTCCCGGCCTGTCATGATGGCGCCGTGCTGGAGACATCGGGGAGCAAGGGCAAGCGGGCCAGGGGAACCGGACTGGGCCTCGCCCTCGTGTCCGCCCTCGCCTTCGGGGGCTCCGGGGTGGCGGCCAAACCGCTGATCGAGGCGGGTCTCGACCCGCTGCACGTCGTGTGGCTGCGCGTCGCGGGCGCCGCTCTCGTGATGCTGCCGGTCGCCTGGCGCCACCGGGCCCTGCCCCGGATGCGGCCCGCGCTCCTGGCCGGGTACGGGCTGCTGGCCGTGGCCGGAGTGCAGGCGTGCTACTTCGCGGCGATCTCCCGCATCCCGGTCGGGGTCGCGCTCCTGGTCGAGTACCTCGCCCCGGCCCTCGTCCTCGGCTGGGTGCGCTTCGTGCAGCGGCGGCCCGTGACCCGGGCCGCCGCCCTCGGCGTGGTCCTCGCCGTCGGCGGGCTGGCCTGCGTCGTCGAGGTGTGGGCCGGACTCTCCTTCGACGTGCTCGGCCTGCTGCCGGCCCTGGGCGCCGCTTGTTGCCAGGTCGGCTACTTCGTCCTGTCCGACCAGGGCAGTGACGCGGGGGCCGGGGCCCCGCCCCCGCTCGGCGTCATCGCTTACGGGCTGCTGACCGGAGCCGTCCTGCTCACCTTCGTGGCCCGCCCCTGGACCATGGACTGGGGCGTCCTCACCGGCCGCGCGGACATGGACGGCACACCCGTCGCGGCCTGGCTGCTGCTCGCGTGGATCGTCCTGCTCGCCACCGTCCTGGCGTACGTCACCGGCGTGGTGTCCGTCCGCAGGCTCTCGCCGCAGGTCGCGGGTGTCGTGGCCTGCCTGGAGGCGGTGATCGCGACCGTCCTGGCCTGGGTCCTGCTCGGCGAACACCTCTCGGCGCCCCAACTCGTCGGCGGGACCGTCGTGCTCGTCGGCGCGTTCATCGCGCAGAGCGCCGCGCCCGCCGCGCCCGCGGGGCCGGTGGCGAGGGGCGGTCAGGCGCCCGCGCAGCCGACGGGCGCGGAAAGGGAGTTGTCCGCGCGCCGGGACGCGCCCTAGGGTGCCGAGCGTGTACGCACGCGCCCTGGTCCTTCCGCCTCCCGCCCGCTGAGCGCGGGCACCTGACGATCCGCCCGGTCGCCGACCGGGCCCTGCCGTGCTGCCCGCAGACGTGAGTCCAGGCTTCCCCCTCCTGACCCGCTGCGGAGAACTTCACCGTGTCGTACGCCGTACCCGGCCTGCCCCTCGGGCGTGGCCTTCTCTTCCTGATCCTCGCCGGTGCCGCCTGGGGAACCGCGGGCGCCGCCGCGGCCCTGCTGTACCGGACGGGTGATCTCGGACCGCTCGCCCTGTCCTTCTGGCGCTTCGCCGGCGGTCTGCCGCTCCTGCTCGGCGCCCGCGCCTGGCGCGGCACCGCCCGGCGGCGCCCCCGGAGCCTCCTCGTGCGCACCGCCCCGGAGGGCCGGCGACGGCGCCTCACGCGCCACCTCGGGCGGGGCGCCGTCCTCGCCCTCTTCCAGACCACCTACTTCCTCGCCGTGCGCGACACGGGACTCGCCGTGGCGACTGTCGTCGCGCTCGGTGCCGGGCCCGTCCTCATCGCGCTCGGCGCCCGGTTCGGTCTCGGGGAACGCCTCGGCGCCGGCGGGGGGTGCGCCGTCCTGGGCGCGCTCGCCGGGCTCGTCGTGCTGGTGCTGGGCGGCACGGAGGCGAGCGTGCGGCCCGCCGGTGTCGGCTGGGCGCTCGCCTGCTCGGCCTCGTACGCCGCCCTGACCCTGCTCACGCGCTGGTGCGCGCGGAAGGGCGAGGAGCGGGACGCGGTGACCACGACGGCCTGGTCCTTCGCCGTCGGCGCCGGGACGCTCCTGCCGCTCGCGGCCGCGGAAGGGCTGCTGCCGCACACCGGGCAGCCGCTGCGGACGCTGCTCCTGCTCGTCTACATGGCCTCGGTGCCCAGTGCGCTCGCCTACGTCCTGTACTTCGCCGGGGCGGCCGTCGTGCGGTCCGCGACGGTCTCCGTGATCATGCTGCTCGAACCGGTGAGCGCCGCCGTCCTCGCGGTGACCCTCCTCGGGGAACGGCTCACCGCCTCGACGCTCCTCGGGGTCCTGCTCCTGCTGGGCGCGGTCACGGGCCTCGCCGCGGCCGAGGCGCGAGCGGGCCGGCGCCTCTGATCCCCCGCCGGGACGGGGGCACGGCGCCGCGCCGCGTGCGCGCCCCCGTCCCGTCCGTCAGGCGTCCCGCCGCAGGTAAGCGGGCAGGGCGACGGTGTCCGCGAGGTCCTGGGACGGGACCGGGGCACCGGTGGTCGTCGTCACGGGGACGACTCCGGACCAGTAGGGAAGATCCAGGTCCTCGGGGTCGTCGTTGGGGCCGCCGGTGCGCTGCTTCGCCGAGACCTCGGACAACTCGACGCGTACGACGGCGGTGGCCGCGAGCTCCTTCGGGTTGCCGGGACGGGAGTCGGCCGACCGGCCCGGGACCGCGTTGTCCACGATCGCGTCGAGCGCGAGGCGCTTCTCCTCGGGATCGGTCACCGGGCGCGCCACGCCGTGCACCACGACCGAGCGGTAGTTGACCGAGTGGTGGAAGGCCGACCTGGCCAGCACCAGCCCGTCCACATGGGTCACCGTCAGGCACACCGGCAGGCCCGGCTCCTCGCGCCCCGCTTGCCGCAGCGGCCGGGAGCCGGTCGAACCGTGCACGTAGAGGTGATCGCCGACCCGGGCGTACAGCGTGGGCAGCACCACGGGCGCCCCGTCCCGGACGAAGCCGAGATGGCACAGGTAGCCCTCGTCGAGTATCGCGTGCACCGTCTCGTGGTCGTACGCGGCCCGGTCGGCGGCGCGGGTCGGCACGGTGCGCCCGGTGGGGGTGTACGCCGGGGCGTTCCCCTCCTCGGCGTGGTCCTGGGGGGTGGCGGGCTGCTCGGAGGCGGTCATCGGTGCGCTCTCCCTCTCTTGCGCTCTCGCGTCGCATGGCCTTGCCCAGTGCATTGCACTAGTGCATAATATGTTTTGTGCTAGGAGAGTATCGGATCTCAGGTCGGCGTGCCGCGGATATCGCCGCCGACATCGAGCGCGCGGTGGGCAGCGGCGACCTGTCGCCTGGCCAAGTGCTGCCGCCCATGCGGGAGTTGGCCGTCGACCTCGGTGTCAATCCGAACACCGTGGCCGCCGCGTACCGCACCCTGCGTGAGCGCGGGGTCATCGAGACGGCGGGGCGGCGGGGCAGCCGGGTGCGGCAGCGCCCGGTGAGCACCGCGCGGGAGGCGATCAGCGTGGAGGTGCCGCCCGGGGTCAGGGACGTGTCCACCGGCAACCCCGATCCCGCGCTGCTGCCCGCGCTCGCCCCCGCGATGACCGCCGCCGCGCTGGAGGGCGACCGGCGTCCCGTCCTCTACGGCGAGGAGGCGGTCGAGCCGCGGCTGGAGGAACTGGCCCGCGCGGCCTTCACCGCCGACGGGGTGCCGTCCAGGCCGGTCGCGGTGGCCTCGGGCTCGCTGGACGCGATCGAGCGCGTCCTCGCGGCGCACCTGCGCCCCGGCGACGCCGTCGCCGTCGAGGACCCGGGCTGGGGCAGCCTCCTCGATCTGGTCCCCGCGCTCGGCCTGCGGCTGGTGCCCGTGGCGGTGGACGACGAGGGGCCGGGCCCCGAGGCCGTGGAGAGCGCGCTGGCCCAGGGCGCCCGCGCGCTCGTGGTGACCGACCGCGCGCAGAACCCGACCGGCGCGGTGCTGGGGGAGGGCCGCGCTCGCGAACTGCGGGAGATCCTGGGCCGGTTCCCGCGGACCCTGCTGATCGAGGACGACCACGGACACGGCATCGTGGGCTCGCCGCCGCACCCGCTGGCCGGGGCCACCGAACGGTGGGCCTTCGTCCGCTCCACCGCCAAGGCGTACGGGCCCGACCTGCGGATCGCCGTACTCACCGGCGACGAGGTGACGCTGGACCGGGTACGCGGCAGGCAGCGGCTCGGACCCGGCTGGGTGAGCCGGCTGTCACAGCGCGCCGTGGTGCGGCTGTGGACGGACGGCGCGGTGGACACGGCGGCCGTCGCGGCGGCGTACGACGGGCGCAGGGGTGCGCTGATCGGGGCCCTGGCCGGGTACGGCGTCGCCGCCCGGGGCCGCAGCGGCCTCAACGTGTGGGTCCCCGTGCCGGACGAGACGGGCGCGGTCGCCCGGCTGCTGCACGCGGGCTGGGCCGTCGCCCCCGGGGCCAGGTTCCGGCTCTCCGCGCCGGCCGGTGTCCGGGTCACCGTGTCGGGGCTGGAGCGCGCGGACACCGGCGAACTGGCGCGGGCGATCGCCGCGGCGGTGGGCGAGGCGGGGGGCGTGCGGCGCAGGTACGGGTGAAGGGGCCACTCGTCGGGAGCCCGCCGCCCGTGGGCGCCCGCGCGACGCGGACGCGGGAGGGCGGCGGGCTCCCCGGGGGAGAGGGCCGCTCAGGCCAGCCTGATCGAGCCGCCCTTGACCTCGATCTTCCGCTCCTCCAGCGCGGAGCTCGCGGGAGGCGCCTTCACGCTGCCGTCCTCGATGCTGAACTTGCTGCCGTGGCAAGGGCAGTTGATGGTGCCGCCGCCGACCGATCCGACCTGGCAGCCCGCGTGCGTACAAGTGCTGGTGAACGCCTTGAACTCGCCCTTCCTCGGCTGCGTCACCACGACCTTCTCGTCCGTGAAGATCTTCCCGCCGCCCTCGGGGATCTCCGAGGTGGGGCCGAGCGTGCCGCCACCGTCGCCGGAGGACCGCGCGGACCGCGAGGAGGACGAGCCGTCGGAACCACCGCAGGCCGCGAGGGCGACAGCCAGCCCGCTCGCCCCCGCGGCGGCGACGAACGCGCGGCGCGAGGTGGCGCCCCCGGCTCCCTGGAGGACGGTCATGACGATTTCCCTTCGACAAACGGATCGGCGACCGGACGTCCGCCGGCCCCGCTGGAGTGGACGCCGGCCCGGCGGGCCGCTCCCGGCCCCGCCGCCCCCTCGCCCCCGACGGACGATTTGAGGAACGCCAGCTCGTGCAGCAGCAAGGCGCCTCCCACCCCTCCACGCGTCGTCGTGTGGCTCACACCGGACAGCGGCAGCACCTGATGCGGGCGGCCCGCCGCCAGCAGGGCGGCGGAGAACCGCAGCATGTGCGCCACCGACACATTGTCGTCCGCCAGCCCGTGGACGAGCAGCAGGGGTCGGCTCAACTTCGCCGCGTCCTGGAGCAGCGAGGAGCGCCGGTAGTTCTCCGGCTGCACGCCGGGGTGGCCGAGGAACCGCTCCTCCCAGTGCGTGTCGTACAGCCGCCGGTCGGTCGGCGCGGCCCCCGCCACCGCCGCGTGGAACACGTCGGGCCGGTACAGCACCGCCGCCGCCGCGAGATAGCCGCCGTACGACCAGCCCCGGATCCCGACCCGCCCGAGGTCCAGTTCCGGGTACCGCCGGGCCGCCTCCCGCAAGGCGTCCACCTGATCCTCCAGTACGGGGGTGAGCCGGTCGCCGAAGATTGACTTCTCCCAGTCGGCGCCACGTCCCGGGGTGCCCCGCCCGTCCGTGATCAGCACCGCGAAGCCCTGCTCGGCGAACCACTGCGCCACCAGCGTCCACCAGGCGCGGGCCCGCACCACGAGCCCCAGCCCGTAACCGCCGTACGGGCACAGCAGGACCGGCAGCCGGCCCGCTCCCTCGGTGTGCCAGGACGGCAGGAACAGCGCGGAGCGCAGGGCGCGCGGGCCCAGCGTGAGCATCCGTGGGCGCGGGTCGACCACGGGCTCCTCGGCGTGCGAGGCGATCGGCGCGCAGGGCGCGCCGGGGCGCAGGACCCGTGCGTACGTTCCGCTCGGGGTCGTCCCGTCGAGGACGAGGGTGTCTCCCGTCCGGACGCCCGAGTGCAGCCCCGGCCCGTCGCTCAGCCGGCGCGGCACGCCTCCCGCCGTGTACTCCCACACGTGGACCTCGGCCGGATCGGAGCCCGCCCGCAGCAGCACGCGCTCCCCGTCCACCCCGAGCAGTTCGCGGACCTGGAGGCCCGGGGGTGTGGTGTCCCCGCCCAGGGCGAGGCCCCGCGTGCCGTCGGGCAGCAGCCGGGAGCGGACCAGCGTTCCCGAGGCGGTGCGCGCGGGGGCGCCGGGCAGGAGCGCGACCCACCGCTCGTCGTGTTCGGCGGCCAGCTCCCGGACCGTGCCGTCCGAGGGGTCCACCGCGAGGGTCAGCACCGTGCGCTGGTCGCGGGTCTGCACCCCCACCAGCGGTCCGTGCGCGTCCCAGCCTCCCGAGGTCACGTACTCGAAGGCGCGGTCGGTCCACGGGCCGCTCACCGGGTGCCCCGCTTCGGCCCGTGCCGGCAGGTCCACGTCGACGCGGCCGCCGTCGAGACGCAGGACGTGCAGCGTGGTGACGGCGTTCGCGGTCCCGGCCGCCGGATAGCGCACGGCGCGCGGCGGGCGCTCCGGGTGCGCGGGATCGGCGATCCACCGCACCCCGACGCCGCTCACGTCGACCCGCGCCACCAGGAGGGCGTCGCCGCCGGGGGACCACCACACGCCGCGCTCCCGTCCGATCTCCTCCGCCGAGACGTGGTCGCAGAGCCCGTAGGCGACGTCGGGCCCCTCGGGCGCGGCGAGTGTCACATCGAGTCCGTCGTCCACGCCGACCACGTGGAGGGCGCCCCCGCTGACGTAGGCGACGCGGGAGCCGTCCGGGGAGAGCAGGGGAGCGAGCGCGGGATACGCGACCGGCACCGGGCGCGGCGCGGCGGGCACCTCGCGGTCCACCCCGTCCACGAGCCACAGGCCACCTCCCAGGCCGAGGACCACGCGCTGTGCCGCGAGGTCCGCGCAGTAGCCGACGAAGCCCTCCCCGGACACCCGGGCGCGCTCCCTGCGGTCCCGCTCCTGCCGGGGCTCCGCGCCCCGCGCGGCACCGAGCGGGCGCGGATCGGCGAGCAGTCGTTCGGTGCCGTCCGGGGCGGCGCGCCACAGCAGCCCGGCCGGGTCGTCGCCCGCCGCCGCGCGCAGGAAGAGCACACCGCGCCCGCCCGGTAGGACGGTGAAGGAGTGCGGCACGCCGAGAGAGAAGCGACGGGTCCGCGCGAACTGGTCGGGAAAGAGGCGGAGTTCTGCCGTGGCGGGGGGAGTGGGAGTCATGGGGCACATTAGGCAGACGCGCGACCGTCCGGAAACCGGGTTACCCGGCGCCACCCGCGGTGCGCGCTTCGACACGGGCGGCGGCGGAAGGCGGGCGGCCCGGTGGCCTGTGGTGCGGCCGGCCCGACGTGCCACGGCCACGCGGTCCGGTGGCCTGTGGTGCGGCCGGCCCGACGCGCCACGGCCACGCGGTCCGGTGAGCACGCGGTCCGGTGAATACGGGTTCGCGAGCACGCCGTCCGGCTGAGCGGCGACGCCGGGGCGAGTCCCCGGGGGCGGCTCACCGGAATTCCCCCGCGCGCCCCGGCCGCTGACGGGCTTCGGCACCCGTGCGTGGAGTAAGGGTCCCCGTTCGGGCAACAAGCGGTTCCGGCGCCCACGACCGCCCCGCGGCTGACCCCACGGACCGGGCACGGGCCCACAGGACGCGACGGAACAGCCCCGTTGACCGACGACACGTGAGGGAGGCGGGGCCGTGGGCACCGCGGTGCGGGTACCCCAGACCAGGGACATGATCGGCGAGGAACTGTCCGGTGACGAGGCGTGGACGGCGCTGCGCGCCTACGGGGGACGCAAGTTGCTCGCGGACGCCTTCCTGCGCTTTCGCTACGCGGACGGCTTCAGCCACTCCCGGGCCCTGGCCTTCCAGATCGTGCTGGCCCTGGTCCCGTTCAGTATCGCCCTCGTGGGGGTGGCGACGAGCCTGCACACCGAGAGCGTGGGAAGAGTGGTGGAACGCACCCTGACGGGGATCGCGCCGGGCCCGAGCGCGGACCTGATCCGGACCTCGCTGGACCGTGTCCGAAAGGACGCCGGCGCGGGGGCCGGAGGGGCGCTCGCCCTGTGGCTGGGACTCGGCTTCGCCACGCTGAACCTGGCCACCGCGATGGCGCAGATCGAACGGGGCGCCAACCGCCTCTACGGAGTGGAACGCGACCGGCCCTTCCCCCGGAAGTACCCGCGCGCCCTCGCGCTGGCCGTGACGGCCGGACTGCCCCTGGTCGGCGGCTTCCTGGTACTGCTCGGCGGCCCGGCGGTGGGGGACGCCCTCGCGCGGACCTACCACTGGGGCCCCGCCGCCGGTACGGCCTGGCGGTGGCTGCGGATACCGGTGGGCGTACTGCTCACCTGGGTGGCCTCGGCGGTCCTGTTCCGCTGGTCGCCCCGCCGCGACCAGCCCGGTTACACCTGGCTCGCCTTCGGCTCCGCCGTCCATCTGCTGCTGTGGGTGGGCGCGACCTGGCTCCTGTCCCTGTACATCGGCCTGAGCGGGACCTTCGGCGCCGTGTACGGGCCGTTGACGGCCTTCGTCGCCCTGCTGCTGTGGTCCAACCTGGCCGGTGTCTCCCTCTTCCTCGGTCTCGCTCTCGCCGCTCAGCTGGAGGCCGCCCGCGCCGGTCTGCACCGGCCCGTCCTGCCCGATCCCGGGCACGGCGGGGCGGGGCCGGCCGGCGACCGAACGGCGGGTCCGGAGCACGGCCGGCCGGCGGGGCGGCCCTGAGGCCGGAGGCGGGCCGCGGCGGGCAACCCCTGGCGCGGGGCCGGTTCCGCGGCCGTCGCCCGGCCGGCCGGCGGCCGTATAGCCTGGGGAAATGCTGGCAGAAGTCACCGCGACCCGCTATGTCGCCCCGCTGCGCGAGGGCGGTTCGCTGCCCGGTCTCGTCGAGGCCGACGACCGCGCGCTGTACGTCATGAAGTTCACCGGGGCCGGGCAGGGGCGCAAGACGCTGGTGGCCGAGGTGCTGGCCGGGGAACTCGCCCGCGCGCTCGGGCTGCGGGTGCCCGCTCTCACCGGGATCGACCTCGACCCCGTCGTGGGGCTCGGCGAACCCGACGAACAGGTGCAGGAACTCCTCAAGTCCAGCGGCGGGCTCAACCTCGGCATGCGCTACCTCTCCGGGGCGCTCGGCATGGACCCGCTCGCCTACGCCGTGGAACCGGCCGAGGCGGGGCGCGTCCTGTGGTTCGACGCGCTCATCGGCAATGTCGACCGCTCCTGGCGCAACCCCAACCTCCTCGTGCACGAAGGCCGGTTGTGGCTCATCGACCACGGCGCCAGCATGATCTGGCAGCACAACTGGCCCACCGCCGCCACCAGCGCGCTGCGCCCGTACGACGCCTCCGACCACGTCCTGCTCCCCTTCGCCCCCGACCTCGCGGGGGCCGCCGCCGAACTCGGCCCCCTGGTCACCGAGGACCTGCTGACGGAGGCCGCCGCCCGCGTCCCCGTGGCGTGGCTGGCCGGTGAACGCGGATTCGGCCACCCCGACGACGTCCGGCGCGCCCATGTCGAGGCGCTGCTCGCGCGCGCGGACGGGCTGGCGGGACGCGTCGACTTCGGTTCCGCGCGGGTGGGCGGCCACCGGGTCACCGCCTCCGGCTGGACGCGGCCCGCACAGCAGCCGCCCGCCCCCGCCCCGGAAGCCCCCGTGACCGGGGAACCGCAGGTGTTCGAGTACGCCCCGCTGCGCCTCGTCCCGCGCGCCGAACGCGGAGAACACCTCAACGCCGGGGTCCTCGTCTACAGCCGCGCCACCGGATTCCTCGCCGCCCGCACCCGGCTGGACGAGAACCGGCTCGCTGCCCTCGACCCGGACGCCGACGTCGAAGGGGTGCGCGCCGCCCTGCACGCCGTTCAGGCCGTGTGCCGGGGCGGTGCCGTGGCCGGACCGGCCGCCGGGGACGACGCGGGGCGCCGCTTCCGCTGGCTGGTGGCCCCCCGCTCGGCGCTCGTGCGCCCCGGCCCCGTGCACACCGGGCTGACCCGCTCCCCGCAGGCCGAACTCGACCACCTGCTGGACCTGCTGGTGCCCTGAGCGCGGTGCCGGAGCGGCCCGGTGCGCGCACCTGAAAGCGGGATCACACGGCCGGTCGGGGCCGCGCCGTTGACACCCGGTGCCCTGCCTTCTAGCGTCACCTACACCGAAGGTACTAAGCGGTCGCTCACCCGTGAGCGGTACGGTGAGGGCCCGTACGGCACCGCCGTACCGACGAGGGCCCGTACGGCACCGCCGTACCGAGGCGATGAGGCTTCCCTAGGGCGAGGAGAACACCATGTCCACCACCGAGCAGCGCGTAGCCGTCGTGACGGGAGCCGCGCGGGGGATCGGCGCCGCCACCGCCGTACGCCTCGCGCGGGAGGGGCGTGCCGTGGCCGTCCTGGACCTGGACGAGTCGGCGTGCAAGGACACCGTCGAGCAGATCACCGCGGCCGGTGGCAGGGCCGTCGCGATCGGCGCCGACGTCTCGGACGAGGCCCAGGTGGAGGCCGCCGTCGCGCGTGTCGAGCGGGAGCTGGGCGCGCCCACCATCCTCGTGAACAACGCCGGGGTGCTGCGCGACAACCTGCTGTTCAAGATGAGCGCGAACGACTGGGACACCGTCCTCAACGTGCACCTGCGCGGCGCCTTCCTGATGGCCAGGGCCGTCCAGAAGCACATGGTGGACGCGGGCTTCGGCCGCATCGTCAACCTCTCCAGCTCCTCCGCGCTCGGCAACCGGGGCCAGATCAACTACTCGGCCGCGAAGGCCGGTATGCAGGGCCTGACCAAGACCCTGGCGATCGAGCTGGGCAAGTTCGGGGTCACCGCCAACGCCGTCGCCCCCGGTTTCATCGCCACCGACATGACGGCCGCGACCGCCGAGCGGGTCGGCATGGGCTTCGAGGACTTCCAGAAGGCCGCCGCGAGCCAGATCCCCGTGCAGCGGGTCGGCACGCCCGCCGACGTCGCCAACGCCATCGCCTTCTTCACCGGCGAGGCGGCCGGATTCGTCTCCGGGCAGGTCATGTACGTGGCCGGCGGCCCGCTCAACTGACCCGGACGGGGCCCTCGCACGAAGAGTTCCCGCACGACGAACCCCCCGCACGACGGGCGGGCAGACACGATGAGTGAGCAGACACGATGAGCGAGCAGAACCGTCCCGACAGCGGCAGGGTCGCCCTGATCACGGGCGCCAGCCGGGGGATCGGCTACGGAGTGGCCGAGGCGCTGGTGGCGCGCGGCGACCGGGTGTGCATCACCGGACGCGGTGAGGAGGCCCTCAGGGAGGCCGTCGAACGCCTCGGTGCCGACCGGGCGATCGGTGTCGCGGGCAAGGCGCACGACGAGGCCCACCAGGCCGCCGCCGTCGAGGCGACCATGGACGCCTTCGGCCGGGTCGACTATCTGGTCAACAACGCGGGCACCAACCCGGTCTTCGGCCCGATGGCCGAAGTGGACCTGAACGTGGCGCGCAAGGTGTACGAGACCAACGTGCTCTCCGCGCTCGGCTTCGCGCAGCGCACCTGGAAGGCGTGGCAGGCCGCCAACGGCGGGGCGATCGTCAACATCGCCTCCGTCGCGGGCCTCTCCGCGTCCCCGTTCATCGGGGCCTACGGCATGAGCAAGGCCGCGATGATCAACCTGACCGCCCAGCTCGCGCACGAGTTCGCCCCGGTCGTACGGGTCAACGCGATCGCCCCGGCCGTCGTGAGGACGAAGTTCGCCGAGGCCCTGTACGAGGGCCGCGAGGCCGAGGCCGCCGCCGCGTACCCGATGGGCCGCCTCGGCGTCCCCGAGGACATCGGCGGGGCCGCCGAGTTCCTCACCTCCGACAAGGCGGGGTGGATCACCGGCCAGACCCTCGTGGTCGACGGCGGGATCTTCCTCAACGCCGGAATCGGCTGAGCCGGGTCCGCGCGCCCTTCGCGCCCCCGTCGCCACCGTCGGCGGGGGCGCTGTCAGTGGCGACCGGTAGGTTCTGGGGACAGAACCGACCGCATTCCGGAGGTAGTCGCCGTGACCGAAACCGCTCTGCTGCCCGACCTGTTGCCCGAGTCCTGGCGCGGGCCGCTCGGCGAGGAGCAGACGAAGCCGTACTTCGCCGAACTCATGGCCTTCGTCGAGGCCGAGCGGGCGAACGGCCCGGTCTTCCCGCCGCGCGAGGAGGTCTTCGCCGCGCTGGAGGCCACCCCCTTCGAGCAGGTCAAGGTCCTCGTGCTCGGCCAGGACCCGTACCACGGCGAGGGCCAGGGGCACGGCCTGTGCTTCTCGGTGCGGCCCGGCGTGCGCGTACCGCCGTCGCTGCGCAACATCTACAAGGAGATGCACGCCGACCTCGGCCACCCCGTCCCGGACAACGGATACCTGATGCCGTGGGCCGAGCAGGGCGTCCTCCTGCTCAACGCGGTCCTCACCGTCCGCTCCGGCGAGGCCAACTCGCACAAGGGCAAGGGATGGGAACAGTTCACCGACGCGGTGATCCGCGCCGTCGCCCACCGCCCCGACCCGGCGGTGTTCGTGCTGTGGGGCGCCTACGCGCAGAAGAAGCTGCCGCTCATCGACACCGAGCGGCACACCGTGGTGAAGGGCGCCCATCCCTCCCCGCTGTCCGCGAAGAAGTTCTTCGGCTCGCGGCCCTTCAGCCAGATCGACGCGGCGGTCGCCGCCCAGGGCCACGAGCCGATCGACTGGCGTATCCCGGACCTCGGCTGAGCGCCGCCTGAGCCGATCGGGGCCGCCGGGCCGCTAGCGTCGGCGGTGGTCACCGGCCCGGCGAGCGGTGACACCGGTACCTGATGGAGGTGTGGTGGCACAGCGGCGGACGGGTGGCGTGGCGGGCGGCCCGGGTCCCGGGGACGAACCCCCCGGCCCCGACGACGGGGACGCGGTGCTGACCCGTATCGGCCAGGTGGCGATCCTGCTGCACGCCGGGGACCGCGAGGAGGCCCGTTCCCGGTTCACCGCGCTGTGGGCCGAGATCGGCGAGGACGGCGACCCGCTGCACCGCTGCACCCTCGCCCACTACATGGCCGACGCCCAGGACGACCCACGACGCGAGCTGGACTGGGACCTCCGGGCACTGGCCGCCGCCGCGTCCCTCCGCGCCGACCGGCTCTCCCGCGGCAGGCTCGCCCCGGAGGTCCGGTCCCTGGCGCCCACGCTGCACCTCAACCTCGCGGCGGACTACCTGAAACTCGATCGCCCGCGGGAGGCACGGGCCCACCTGGGCCGGGCCCGAGCCGCCTCCGAGGCGCTCGGCGACGATCCGTACGGCGACGGGGTGCGCGCCGCACTCACCCGGCTCGGCCACCGGCTGGACGGAACGCCGGAGGGGCCCCGGGGCTGAGCGCGGCAGAGACCGGGCGCCCCGTCAGCGGCCGTACGCCTGGCCGCAGATCCGCGCCTGCGGACTGTCCGCGGGCCAGCCGCCGTACGTCCGGCCGAGTCCGCACACACCGCCGTCCCCGCCCCTCGGGGAGCCGCCCCCACCACCGGTGCGGGGCGCGGGCGCCGGGGGCGTGGGACGGGGCCGCTGGAGCTCCCGTCTGGCGGGCGGCACCACCACGGGCGCCGGCCGGGCGGGCCGGGGCACGGCGGTCCGGGCCGGTCCGGGCTCCGGGGCCCGGACGTCGGGCGTGGCGGCCGGTGGGGCAGCCCGGAGTTCCGCGTCCGGCCGCGCGAGCCACTGTCTCGTCTCCGCCTCCTCCAGCGGCACCGGACCGGCCGGGCGGGGGGCCGCCCCGTCGAGCAGGAGCAGGACCTCCTGGAAGGGACCGCTGAACGTGAGCGGTGCCGGTGGGGCGGAGGCACGGGCAGAGGTGACGGACCCCGAAGCCTCGCTGGGCGCGGGAGGCCGCACGCTCACACATCCGGAGAGGGCGGACACGGCCATCGTGGCCAGGAGGGCCGCGGCGGCGGTGGTCTTGGTTCGGTGCACCCGCCAACTCTGCTGCCCCACGAGCCCCCGGCAAAGCCGGACGGGGCCGCGTCCCCCGGACGGGTGGGGTGGCGGCTCACCGGCGGCTGACGGAGAGCCGGCGCGTCGCCGGTGACTCCCCTCCGGCGGACTCGCCCCGTGTGCCCGGCCGCCGCCCCCGCCCGCCCGGACCGGGGCTCACCTCGCCCCTCCGGTGCGGGCCCCGCCCCGCCCCGCCCAGCCCGGCCCCCGGCCCGTAAGCTGCGCGCTCGGGCCGTCCGCCCGCTCACCACCCGCACCGCCCGGCAGGCGGACCGCTCCGCCGGAGTCAGGTGCGGACACCGGAAGAAGGAGTTGCCGTGAGGATCGGCTGCATCGGGCTCGGGGACATCGCGGAGAAGGCGTACCTCCCGGTACTCACCACGCTCCCCGACACGGAACTGCACCTGCACACCCGTACCCACGAGACGCTGGAGCGGATCGGCGCGCAGTACCACCTCCCGGCCTCCCGGCTCCACCGCGGCCTCGACGAACTGCTCGCCCAGGGGCTGGACGCCGCCTTCGTGCACGCCGCGACCGCCGCGCACCCGGCCCTCGTCACCCGGCTGATCGAAGCGGGTGTACCGACCTACGTCGACAAGCCGCTCGCCTACGAACTGGCGCAGGCACGGCAGCTCGTGGAACTGGCCGAGGACCGGGGCGTGCCGCTCATGGTCGGCTTCAACCGGCGCCGGGCCCCCGGCTACGTGCAGTGTCTGGAGCAGCCCCGGGACCTCGTCCTCCTCCAGAAGAACCGGCACGGACTGCCCGAGGCGGCCCGCACCTTCGTGTTCGACGACTTCGTCCACGTCGTCGACACACTGCGCTTCCTCGTCCCCGGCACGCCCGATGAGGTGCGCGTCCACACTCGCTCGCAGGACGGGCTGCTCGCCCACGTCGTGTTGCAGCTCGCCGGGCCCGGTTTCACCGCGATCGGCATCATGAACCGGGTCAGCGGTTCCACCGAGGAGATCCTCGAGATCTCCGGCCAGGACACCAAACGGCAGGTGCTCAACCTGTCCGAGGTCATCGACCACAAGGGACAGCCGACTCTGCGGCGGCGGGGCGACTGGACTCCGGTGGTCCGCCAGCGCGGGATCGAGCAGACCGTCCACGCCTTCCTCGACGCCGTGGCCGCCGGTGAGGAGCTGAGCGCCCGGGACGCGCTGGAGACCCACGAGCTGTGCGAGCGCGTCGTCCAGGTGGCCGAGGAGGACGCGGCGCGCTGACCGGCCGGCCGGTGTCGCGCGCGCCCGCGGCCTCCGGAGGCGTCCACGGGCCGCCCCACGCGCCCGCTAGCCCGGCGTCCGGCCGCCCGGCGTACCGCAGGCCACCTCCCCGGCCGCTCCCTCCTGCCCGCCCGCGCCCCGCGGGCCGACGCGGCCGGAAGGCGTGCACAGCGCCTCGTACGCGGGCCAGTCCCCGTCGTCCACGGCGACGGCGCAGGCCGTCGGCAAGGAGCCGAGGGCGAGCCGGTCCATCACGGAAGGGAGGTCCCCGCGCTGCGTCATCCGGCCGGTCCTCGCCGCCGGCGCCGACGGGCCAGGAGCCGCGCGGGCGTTGCCCGGCCCGGGTAGACCCTCCCGGCCCGTAGGCTGCGCCGGGTGAACGAGACGATTGTGTTCGACATCGGTGAAACCCTTACAAAAGACGATCGCCACTGGTCGGGCTGGGCCGACTGGCTCGGTGTGCCCCGGCACACCCTGTCCGCGCTCGTGGGCGCCGCCGTGGTCCAGGGCCGCGACAGCGCGGACGCGCTGCGCCTGCTGCGTCCCGGCATGGACGTGCACGAGGCCAACGGTGCCCGGGACGCGGTGGGGCGCGGCGAGTACCTCGACGAGAGCGATCTGTACCCGGACGTGCGCCCCGCGCTCGGGAAACTGCGTCAGCGCGGTCACCGCGTCCTGGTCGTCGGCAACCAGACGGCGCGGGCGGCCGAGTTGCTGCGCGGCCTCGACCTGCCGGCCGACCTCGTGACCAGCTCGGGCGTGTGGGGTGTCGCGAAGCCCTCCCCGGAGTTCTTCGCGCGGGTGCTCCAGGAGGCGGGCACCGCCCCTCGCGACACGGTGTACGTCGGCGACCACCCGGTCAACGACGTCTTCCCCGCGAAGGCCGCCGGACTGCGCGTGGCCCACCTGCGGCGCGGGCCCTGGGGGCACTGGTGGGCCGACGACCCCTCGGTGATCGAGGCGGCGGACTGGCGTATCGACTCCCTGACCCAACTGGAGCGACTGCTGCACGAGTGAGCGACGCGGCGGGAACGACCCCCCGCGACCGGCTCATCCTCGGTGTACGGAAGTACTTCCGTCTCGCGAAAGTATCTGGCAGGCTGAGGGCGGGCCCGACGCGGTGGACGTCAACGGGCCGACGACGGGGAGGTGTTGGGTGTGGCGACCGAGCCGGGAGCGCGGGGCGGGGCGAACGAGGCGGCGCGGATGCTCGCGCGGGTCGAGCGGGCCCGGACGGCGGCGCGCGCACCACGACCGTGGCCCGGGTGGTTCGGCCCCTCTCGGGGGCTGCTGGCCGTGGTCGTGTTCGCCACGGTGGGCCTGCCGTGGGACGAGGGGAGCGGGCCCCTCGTGTCCGGGGTGCTCGTGACGGCGGCGGCGGCGTTCGTCGCCGCGCACTACCTCGCGGTGCGCCAGGTGGGCGTCGTCCTGTGGCCACCGCCCGGCGGCACGTGGGCGCGGCTGCTGCCCTCGCTGTGGCAGGCCGGATGCTACGGGGCGGGCTGGCTGCTCGCGCTGCCCCTGGGCCGGGCGGCGGGCGCGGTGGCCTCCGGGGTGCTGCTCGGGGCGTGCCTGTGGGTCCAGGCGGCCCGCCACAACGGCCGGGCGCGACGCGCGGGCGGGGCGGCGATCCGGTGAACGAGCTGGACGAGGTCATCCAGCACCCCACCCGGCTCACCGTCATGGCCTTCCTCTCCGGCTGCGCCGAGGCCGAGTTCGCCGCCGTACGGGAGTACGCGCAGGTGTCCGACGCGAGCGTGAGCCGGATCGCCTCCGCGCTGGAGGCGGCGGGCTATCTGCGCGTGCGCAAGGGCTACGTGGGCCGCCGTCCGCGCACTTGGCTCTCCCTGACCCCGGAGGGCCGGGCGGCCTTCAGCGGGCACCTGGAGGCGTTGCGCGCGATGGCGGAGACCGCCCGGCGGGCGGGTGCGCGTGCGGAAGGGGCCAGGAGGCAGGAGTGAGTCCGGCGGCTGGGGCCCCGCTTCAGGCCGCCGGGACGACCTCGCGCCGTACGGCCTCGGCCCACTCCGTGACCAGCCGCTCGTACTCGCCGCGCTGACTCGTCGTGAGATGGCCACCGGCCCGGAGCCACAGGCTGCGGATCTGCTCGTTGACGGCGGCGGCGGAGCGAACGGTCGAGGCGGGGGTCAGGGGGTTGGCGGACATGACCACAAGCTTAGGGCCTCGATGTGACAGTCCGCTGCGTCCCCGATACCGCCCGTCGCGTTCCCGCTGCCCGCGTGAACCCCTTCTGACCAGCCGAATCACCCCCCAAACCTCCCCTGATACGGGGGTATTGTGACGTCGGCCTCATATTCTCTCCGTACGGGACGGAACCACCTGGCCCCCTCCTCCGTCACCGGCCCCGCGCACCGCTCCTGACCTGCTGTGATGCCAATCCCGGTGGCTCGGCCGGGCCCGTCCCCGGCGCCCGTCGGCGAGTGGCCGCCGCTCAGCCCGCGGACTCGCCCGCGTGCGGACTCAGCGCTCCGGCGCCGACCAGGGCGAACAGGGCGACGCCGAGCAGGACCCGGTAGACGACGAAGGGCAGGAAGCTGCGTTGGGAGATGTACTTCATGAACCACGCGATGACGGCGTAGCCCACGACGAAGGCGATGAGGGTCGCGAAGATCGTCGGCCCCCAGGACACGTGGCCCTCGCCCGCGTCCTTCAGCTCGAACACGCCGGAGGCGAGCACGGCGGGGATCGCGAGCAGGAAGGAGTAGCGTGCCGCTGCCTCCCTGGTGTAGCCCATGAACAGGCCGCCGCTGATCGTCGCGCCGGAACGGGACACGCCGGGCACCAGGGCGAGCGCCTGGCAGAAACCGTAGACGAGACCGTCGCGCACCCCGAGGTCGGCGAGGGTCTTCCGCCGTCTGCCGGCCCGGTGCCGTCCGCCCTGCTCCTCGCGGGCGGCCAGCCAGTCGGCGGCGCCCAGCACGAGGCCCATCACGACGAGCGTGGTGGCGATGAGCCGCAGATCGCGGAAGGGCCCCTCGATCTGGTCCTGGAAGGTGATCCCGAGCACGCCGATCGGGATCGAGCCGACGACGACCAGCCAGCCCGTCCTCGCGTCGTGGTCCTGCCGCCACTGACGGCTGCCCAGCGAGCGGAACCAGGCCGAGACGATGCGCGCGATGTCCTTGCGGAAGTACAGGATCACGGCCAGCTCGGTGCCGATCTGGGTGACGGCGGTGAAGGCCGCGCCCGGATCGTGCCAGCCCGCGAAGGCGGCGGCCAGCCGCAGATGGGCGCTGGAGGAGATCGGCAGGAACTCGGTCAGGCCCTGGAGCAGACCGAGAATGAAGGATTCGAACCAAGACATGGACGCGCAGCCATCCCAGAGATCATCACGCAGGGACCCGTGCGGACGGGCCCGAGGCCGGTGGTGGACGACCGTCGCCGCCTGACACACCCGTACGGGGTGTGGGGGTGGGGAAGAAGATCACGCGCCGGTCGGTGGGGAGCGTAGGACACGAACGGGGACGGGCGGGTGAACGGCGCGGGAAGCTCAGGCCAACGGGAGAACGGGCCCTCCGCCAGGTGGGCGGGGCGACCGTCCGGGGGTGTTCAGCGGTCCGCGGAGGTGCCCGCGCCGCGCAGCCGGTGCCGTTTGCGCCAGGCGACCAGGAGGCCGCCGAGCGCCGTGAGGGCGATGAAGCCCATGGCGACCAGGAAGACCGGGGAGGTCGGGGTCGCCGCGCGGCTGCCCGCCACCACGTAGGCCCCGGTGTTGGGGATCACCCCGACACCGGTCGCGAGGAGGAAGGCCGACCAGCGCATCCGTGAGACCGAGGCGCAGTAGTTCGCCGCCCAGAAGGGCACGCCCGGGAACAGACGCAGCGCGAGCATCGTCCGGAACCCGTGCCGGCTGAGCTGGCCGTCCGCCGCCCGCAGCCATCTGGCGCGCAGCAGCGGGCGCAGCGCCTCCTGCCCGAGTATCCGGCCCAGGCCGAAGGCGATCCCCGCGCCGAGCACCGAACCGCCGACCGCGGCGAGCAGCCCCGCCTGGGAGCCGAACAGGGCACCCGCCGCGAGATTCAGCAGCGGTCTGGGCACGAACGCGGCCGTGCATATCCCGTAGGCCGCGGCGAAGACCACGACGGCGGCGGCGCCCGTGAACTGGTTGGGCCAGCCACCGGACAGCAGCCGCTGCGGCCGCAGCAACAGCACGAGACAACCGGCGGCGGCGAGCAGGGTCACCAGCAGGCCGAGCCGGGACCAGGGGGAGAACAACACCCGTACGCAGCGTCCGGCGAAACCTGTGGGCCGTGCCGCGGCATGGTCGAACATCTCGGGAGACTAACCGACATGGGGCGGTGATCGCCGCACCGCGTACCCCGGGACGGGCGAGTGTGGTGCGTCTCTCCCGCCCCGTCCCGGCCCGCCGGGACCCGGACGCGCCATCCGCGGCCCCGGGGACCCGCCCCGGCGTCAGCCCCCCTTCGTCCGGGCCCCGTTGCCGGGGCGCGTACCTCCGGCCAGGCGGAAAACCCGTCGACGGGCGGACGCGGGAGCGGAAGAATCGGCCGCATGTTCCGGCACCTGAACCTCGCAGCAGCGTCCGCGGTCGCGGACGCCGCGAGGGCTGCCGCGACCCTTCTCGACGGCGCTCGACGCTGACCCTCCCCGGACAGACCGGCGGACCCCGCAGGGGGAGGGTCGGTCCGGCCCCGGGGTCCCGGAACCACGTGTTCACGGGAAGGAACAGCACACCATCATGTCCAAGACCACGTACGCGCGCACCAAGCCGCACCTCAACATCGGCACCATGGGCCACGTCGACCACGGCAAGACCACCCTCACCGCCGCCATCACCAAGGTCCTCGCCGAGCGCGGCACCGCGGGCTTCGTGCCCTTCGACCGCATCGACCGGGCGCCCGAGGAGGCCCGGCGCGGCATCACCATCAACCTCGCGCACGTCGAGTACGAGACCGACACCCGCCACTACGCCCACGTCGACATGCCCGGTCACGCCGACTACGTCAAGAACATGGTCACGGGAGCGGCCCAGCTCGACGGGGCGATCCTGGTGGTCTCGGCGACCGACGGGATCATGCCGCAGACCGCCGAGCACGTCCTGTTGGCCCGTCAGGTCGGCGTCGACCACATCGTGGTGGCGATCAACAAGGCCGACGCGGGTGACGAGGAGCTGACCGACCTCGTGGAACTGGAGGTGCGCGAACTGCTTACCGCGCACGGCTACGGCGGGGACAGCGCGCCCGTGGTCCGGGTCTCCGGCCTGCGCGCGCTGGAGGGCGACCCGCGCTGGACGGCCTCCGTGGAGGCGCTGCTCGACGCCGTCGACACGTACGTACCCCTGCCCGAGAGGTACGTCGACGCGCCGTTCCTGCTGCCGGTCGAGAACGTCCTGACCATCACCGGGCGCGGCACCGTCGTCACCGGTGCCGTCGAGCGCGGGACCGTACGCGTGGGGGACCGGGTCGCCGTGCTCGGGCCCGGCACGGAGACCGTCGTCACCGGTCTGGAGACCTTCGGCAAGCCGATGGAGTCCGCGCAGGCGGGCGACAACGTGGCACTGCTGCTGCGCGGTCTGCCCCGGGACGCGGTTCGCCGGGGGCACGTCGTCGCCGCGCCCGGCAGCGCGGCGCCCAGCAGCCGCTTCACCGCGCGGGTGTACGTCCTCCCGGCCCGCGAGGGAGGCCGCAGCACCCCGGTCACCAGCGGCTACCGGCCGCAGTTCTACCTCCGCACCGCCGACGTCGTGGGCGACATCGACCTCGGTGAGGCGGCCGTCGCCCGCCCCGGCGAGACGGTCACGATGACGGTCGGACTTGGGCGCCCGGTGCCGCTGGAGCCGGGCCTCGGCTTCGCGATCCGCGAGGGCGGCAGGACCGTGGGCGCGGGCACGGTGACGGAGGTCCTGTCCGGCTGAGCGAGGAGGCCGGCCCCGTGAGGGGCCGGCCTCGGCCCGTGCGCGCGGTGGACGGCGAACCCGTCCTCAGGGCTCGGTCCGCCGCGCGACCCGGCACACTGGGCGGGTGAGCGCATCCCGGCAGGAGCCGATCCCCGTGACCCGTACCGTCGACCACGGCGTGGCCCGGCTCATGCCCGACGTGGACCGCGCACGGGCCTGGCTGCTCACCGTGGACGGTGCCCCGCAGTCGTACGTCGACCTCGACGAGCCCGGACACCTGGAGTTCGAGTACGCCCGCCGCATCGGGCACGCCGTGGACTGCGCCGCCCCGGCGGGCGCCCCGCTCGACGTGCTGCACCTCGGCGGCGGCGCCCTCTCCCTGCCCCGCTACGTCGCCGCTACCCGCCCCGGTTCCCGGCAGGACGTCGTGGACGCAGACCGGGGACTGGTCGAGCTGGTCGCCGAGAAGCTGCCGACCGCGCCGCGGGAGCGGATCACCGTGCACGCGGCGGACGCGCTCGACTGGCTGGAGGCGGCGCCCGCGGCCGGCGCCGACCTGCTGATCGCCGACGTGTTCGGCGGTTCCAGCGTGCCCGCCCACCTCACCACCGTCGCCTACGCCGAAGCCGCCGGCCGCGTCCTGCGGCCCGACGGGTGGTACGTCGCGAACCTCGCCGACACCGCGCCCTTCGCCTTCCTCGGCGCGCAGCTCGCCACGCTCGGCACGGTCTTCGACCAGCTCGCGCTGATCGCCGAGCCCGCCGTCCTGCGCGGCCGGCGCTTCGGCAACGCCGTGGTCCTCGCCTCGCGCCGCCCCCTCGACACGGCGGAACTCGCCCGCCGCTGCGCCCGCGACGCCTTCGCGGCCCGGGTGGTCGACGAGCCCGCCGCGCTGCGCCGGGTGATCGGCGGGGCCCGGCCGGTGCGGGACGGGCAGGCGCTCGCCTCACCCCTGCCGCCCGGCGGCTCCTTCGGCATCGGCTGAACCCGGGCCACTGCCCGGCGGCGGCACCTCGACCGGAGCGGACTGCGCCATCTCGCCGACCGGGGCGGCGGTCGGCACCTCCGTCGGCGCTCCCGCGGCCACGGCCCCGTGCGGTGCCCGGCGCAGCCGTCGTACGTCCGGCACGAACAGGACCGCGAGCGTCAGCAGCAACACCAGCGCGGCACAGCCCCACAGCGCCGTGCCGCGGCCCACCGCCGACTCGACCGGCCCCGCGAGCGCCGTCGCCACCGGCAGCAGCGCGAGCGAGCCCAGCCAGTCGTACGAGGAGACCCGGGAGAACTTGTCCTCGGGGATCTCCTGGTGCAGCACCGTCATCCACGAGACCCCGAACACCTCCACACTGACACCGCTCACGAACATCACGGCGATCAGCGGGGCGATGTGCAGGGGCAGCGCCAGGCCCGCGGAGGGCAGCGCGAGCGGGAGTACGCACAGGACGCCCGCGAACAGGGGGCGCCGCGGCCGCCACCGGGTCATCACCAGCGCCCCGATCACGGTGCCCGCGCCGAAGGCCGCCAGAGCGGTGCCCCACGGGCCCGGTCCGCCGAGGCTGTCCTCGGCGACCAGCGGCCCGTACACCGCCTCGGCCGCCCCGATCACGGCGTTCACGACGGCGAACTGGAGCACGATCGACCACAGCCAGGGCCGCCCGGTCACCTCCCGCCAGCCCTCGCGCAGATCCGCGAGCATCCCGGCGCCCGCGGGCCGCACGGGCAGACCCCGTACGTCGAGGAAGGCGCGCAGCGCACCGGCCACCGCGAAGGCTCCCGCGTCCACCGCGAGCACCCAGCCGGGGCCGGCCAGGGCGACCAGCGCCCCGCCGAGAGCGGCCCCGCCGATCCCGGCGCCGTGCATCGCCATCCGGTACACCGCGAAGGCCCGGCCCGCCTGCTCGCCCCGCACGCTCGACAGGAGCATGCCCTCGGAGGCCGGGGAGAAGAACGCCTGCCCGGTGCCGCCCAGCGCGGCGAACAGCGCCATCTGCCACAGCTCGGCCCGGCCGCTCAGCACGGCGAGCGCGAACAAGCCCTGGGACACGCAGCTGAGCGCGTTGGCCGCGACCATGACGCGGTGCCGGGGGAGCCGGTCCGCGAGCGCCCCGCCGACCAGCAGGAACAGGACCAGGGGCAGGGTGCGGGCCGCCGCGACCAGCCCCACGTCCCCGCTGTCCCCGCCCGACCCCAGGACCGCGAACGCCGCCGCGATCAGCGCCCCCTGGCTGCCCAGGTTGGTCACGATCGCGGCGGCGGTCAGCAGGCTGTAGTTCCGCGAGGCCCAGGCGGGGCGCCCGGCGGAACGTATCGGCTGTTCGGGAGTCACCCAGGGACTATCGCCGCTCGCCCGCCCGGCTGCCAAACCGGTGCGGCACAGACCCCGCTCAGCCGGTGGGCGGCTCGTCCGTCAGGCGCACCGTGCTCAGGATGCGCTGGATCGTCTCCTCGGGCACCTCGTCCTTGACCCCCTTGGCGGCGGCCAGGTTCCAGCTCACGTAGTCCCCGCCGCCGTTCTTGAACGCGAAGGTGATGGCCTTCCCGTCGCTCTTGCACTTGCCGGTCTGCGGGGTGTTCTCCGAGTGGGCGACCGCGACACTGCCGGTCAGACCGGATCTGGTCGTGTAGGGCTTCGGCTTCTCGTGCTTGACGCTCTTGCGGTCGGGGTTGGTGTAACCGCCGTAGATCCACCAGGGCACGCGCGCCTCCGCGGCCATGTCCGTGCTCTTCGCGCCCTCCTCACCCCGGGTGCCGGTCAGCGCCAGCGCGGTGTCGTCGAGCGTTCCGTCCTTGTCCTCGTCGGTCGTGCACCACTTGGACTTGTAGAGGGCCGGCCGGTTGACGGTGGTCGCGTCGGTGCCGTCCGGCTGGCTCTTGTCCTTCCACTCGAAGCCCCGGCTGGTGTCGGAGGTCTCGACCTCCCAGTCCCCCGGCACCTCGAAGACGGTGCCGAACCGGGCGTTGACCACGACCTGCCAGCCGGGGATAGTCGGCTCGATCCCCGGGCCGCCGCGGTCGGTACCGCTACTCGGGCTCGCACTCGCACTCGTGCTCGCGGACGGCGCCGAGGCGCTCGCCCCCGGCTTCTTGTCGTCGCCCTTCGCCACGTCCTTCCCGTCGTCCTCGCCGAGCACGACGAAGGCGGTCACCCCCGCCGCGACCAGGACCGCGAGCGCGGACACGATCGCGACGGTCCGCGTCGTGTTCCGGCCGTTGCCGGGCGGCGGTACGCCCGGCCCCTGCGGGGTGGTCGGCGCCGACCAGCCCGCACCCGGCTGCTGGTAGGGGTTCGGCTGCGCGTAGCCGGAGTGCCGCTCGTACGGGTTCGGCTGCGGGGAGCCGGGCTGCTGGTACGGGTTGGGGCCGGGCTGCGGGGAGCCGGGCTGGTTCGGGTTCGCCTGCGGGTACCCCGGTTGCTGGTACGGGTTGGGCTGCTGGTGCGGGTCCTGCGGGTTCTGCTCGCCCCCGGGCGGCTGCTGTCCTGGCCACATGGGCGGCACCCTACGGGCGCACCGGGGGCGTGCGCCACGCGTGAGACAGGCTCGTGACCCGCCGCCACCACTCTGTGACATGAGCACGTGGCCGCTGGTGAGGGCGGTGCCGGGCGGCCCGGGTGGCCCGACGGGCCGCGACCGCCTGGCACAGCCATCCAGTAGGCTTCCCGGCGTGCGTGCGCGCGGGAGGCGCGACGCGAAGTCTTCTGGGAGGCCCGCCGTGGACGTGCAAGGGTGGCTGGAGACCGTACCCGCCGTCGCCATCTACGTCCTGGTGGCGGGTGTGATCGGGCTGGAGAGCCTCGGTGTTCCCCTGCCCGGCGAGATCGTGCTCGTCTCCGCCGCGCTCCTCGCCTCCCAGCAGGGCCACATCGACCCGGTGGTCCTCGGCGCCTGCGCCGTCGCCGGAGCCGTGGTCGGTGACTCCCTCGGGTACCTCATCGGCCGTAAGGGCGGCAGGCCCCTGCTCGCCTGGCTCGCCCGCAGATTCCCCAAGCACTTCAGCCCCGCGCACGTCGCGCAGGCCGAGGGCTCCTTCCACCGGTGGGGCATGTGGGCGGTGTTCTTCGGCCGCTTCATCGCCCTCCTGCGGATCTTCGCCGGCCCCCTCGCGGGCGTCCTGCACATGCCGTACTGGAAGTTCTTCGTCGCCAACCTGCTCGGCGGGATCGCGTGGGCCGGCGGGACGACCGCGGTCATCTACTACGTCGGCATCGTCGCCGAGGACTGGCTCAAGCGCTTCTCGTGGCTCGGCCTGGTGGCCGCCCTGCTCTTCGGCCTCGGCTCGCTGCTGCTCATGAAGCGCCGCAACGCCAAGCGGCCCGCACCGGCGGCGGAGCCGGAGAGCGAGCCCGCGGCCGTCGCCGACTGACCCGCTGCGCGGAAGACCGGGCCGAGCACGGACACCGGCGCCGCCCCCGGCACGGACACCCAGCCACCGGCACACAGGAGCAGATGATGGCCGAAGCACTCGTCGCCCCGGTGGGCGGGAACACCCCCGAGATCCATCCCGAGGCGTTCACCGCGCTCACCTCCGTGGTGCTCGGCGCCGTGACCCTTCAGCGCGAGGCGAGCGTCTGGTACCACGCGGTACTGCGCGCCGACGTCGAGCGCATCACGATCGGCGCGGGCAGCAACGTCCAGGACAACGTCACGGTGCACGCCGACCCCGGGTTCCCGGTGCGGCTGGGCTCCGGCGTCTCGGTGGGCCACAACGCCGTCCTGCACGGCTGCGTCGTCGAGGACGACGTCCTGATCGGCATGGGCGCGACCGTCCTGAACGGGGCCCGGATCGGGGCCGGCTCCCTCGTCGCCGCGCAGGCCCTCGTGCCGCAGGGCATGGAGGTCCCGCCGGGCTCGCTCGTGGCCGGCGTCCCCGCCAAGGTCCGGCGCGCACTCACCGAGGAGGAGCGGGCCGGGCTCCGGCTCAACGCCGAGGTCTACCGCGATCTCGCCCGCACCCACCGCGAGGTGCGCTGAGCGCACCCCGGACCGGCGCGCGGCCCCCTGGCCCGCCGCGCCTGGCGTGGGGCGAAGATCACAGCCGGTGACCCGCCCCCACCGGCTACCGGTGAGTACCGTGTGCGGGTGCCGAGGAACAGGAACCCGCTCCCCACTCCGGCCGCCCTGTCCCGCGCGCTGGCCCACCGCGCCGTGCAGGCCGGCTGGCGCCTGGTCCGTGAGGCGGGAGCCGTCACCGCCCGCACCCCGGGGCGCCTGCGCTTCGGTTCCATCGGCGCCGGGACGAGGCTCGCCTTCCCGCAGGGCACGGTCTTCGGGGAGCCCTGGATCCACCTGGGCGCGCACTGCATCATCGCCGAACAGGTCACTCTGACCGCCGGCCTCATGCCCGGTCTCGACCTGGGGCCCGACCCGGTCCTGCGCCTGGGCAACGGGGTGGTGCTGGGCCGGGGCAGCCACGTCGTGGCCGACACCTCGGTCACCATCGGGGACGACTGCTACTTCGGCCCCTACGTCTACGTGACGTCCACGAACCACAGCTACGACGACCCGCACCAGCCGGTGGGCAAGCAGTGGCCGCGCATGGAACCGGTACGGATCGGCCCCGGCTGCTGGATAGGCACGGGCGCGGTGATCCTGCCCGGAGCCGTGCTCGGCCGCAACGTCGTGGTCGCCGCGGGCGCCGTCGTCCGTGGGGAGGTGCCCGACCACGCCGTCGTCGCCGGCGCCCCGGCGAAGGTCGTACGACGCTGGGACGAGGAGCACGGCTGGCGGCCCCCGCTGCGCACCCCGCCGCCCGTGCCGGTCCCCGAGGGCGTCACGCCCGAACAACTGGTCGCGCTCGCCGACCTGGAGGACCCGGCCGCGGAGTGACCCGCGCCGCCGCCCGGCCGAACCCGCGCCGCCGGCCGATCCCCCGGCCCCGCGGCCGCTCTGCGCGCGCCCCCGGCGGGAGGGTGACGGCGATGGCCCTCCCGCCCCGCCGGGCTGCTGCTAGCGTGCCGCCATGCGTGCTCCTCTCGGAAACTTCACCGACGTCCGTACCGCCCCCGAAGCCCTCGACGATCTGGTCGCGCCCGTCGCCGAGGCCGTACGCCACTGGCGCGGCCCGGTGCCCGCCGAGGAACTGGTCTACGTGGACACCGACCCGCAGGTGGCCGACACCGCCGCGTTCGTCGAGCACTACGGACAAGAGCTGCTGGAAACCTCGGCGAACTGCGTCGTCGTCGCCGCCAAACGCGGGCAGACCCGCACCCACGCCGCCTGCGTCGTCCTCTCGCACACCCGCGTCGACGTCAACGGCGTCGTGCGCAAGCAGCTCGGAGCACGCCGCGTGTCCTTCGCCGCGACGGACTTCGCGGTCGGCGAGAGCGGCATGGAGTACGGCGGGATCACCCCGGTCGGGCTCCCGGGCGACTGGCCGTTGCTCGTGGACGCCGCGGTCACCGAACTGCCGTACGTCCTGGTCGGCAGCGGCCGGCGCCGGGGCAAGCTGCTGGTCCCCGGCAAGGCGTTCCTCGGACTGCCCCAGGCCGTGGTCCTCGAAGGGCTCGGGATCAGCGCCTCCTGAAAGGGCGGCGCCCGGGGCGCTCAGAGCCGGGGGATCTCGATGGCCGGGCAACGGTCCATGACCATCTCCAGGCCGGCCGCCCGGGTCCTTTCGTACGCCGCCTCGTCGACCACGCCGAGCTGGAACCAGACGGCCCCGGCCCCGGCCGCGACGGCCTGGTCGGCGACCGCCCCGGCCTGCTCGCTGTTGACGAAGACGTCCACGACGTCCACGGGGAAGGGGATGTCCGCGAGCGAGGCGTAGCCCTGTTCGCCGTGGACCGTCTCCGCCTTCGGGTGGACCGGGACGATCCGTTTGCCGAAGCGCTGGAGCACCGCCGCGACCCCGTACGCGGCGCGTGCCTCGTTACGGGAGAGTCCCACCACCGCCCAGGTGTCGCCGCTTTCGGTGAGGATCTCGCGGACGGTGTCCTGAGTGCCGTACATGGTGCCTCCGTCAGTGGTGAGCCGGCGCGGAAGGGCCGGGCGGGCCCCGTCGGTTCCGGTGGTCGCGTCGGTGGCGCCAACGAACTCCGCGCCCGGAGGATTCCCCGCGGACCGCCCTCCCGGGCCGTTCCGTCCCCGGGCGGTGCGGCCAGCTCCGTCCCCGGGCGGTGCCGCCCGCGGTCCTGCGCCTACGCTGACCGTATGCAGGACGAGTACCGCACCGTGGCCCGCGCCGGCACCCATGAGACCGAGATCAACCGGTCGAGGTTCCTGTGCTCCCTGGCCCCGGCCGCCACGGAGCGCGAGGCCCAGGAGTTCGTGGCGCGGATCGCCCGGGAGCACGCCGGCGCCAGCCACCACTGCTACGCCTACGTCATCGGCGCCGACGCCTCCGTGCAGAAGGCGAGCGACGACGGCGAACCCGGCGGCACCGCCGGGGTGCCGATGCTCCAGATGCTGACCCGCCGCGAGCTGCGCTACGTCGTCGCCGTCGTCACCCGCTACTACGGCGGGATCAAACTGGGCGCCGGGGGACTCATCCGGGCCTACGGGGGAGCGGTCGGCGAGGCCCTCGACGCGCTCGGCACCGTCACCCGCCGCCGCTACCGGCTCGCCACCGTCACCGTGGACCACCAGCGCGCCGGCAAGATCGAGAACGACCTGCGCTCGACCGGCCGTACCGTCCGCGAGGTGCGCTACGGGGAGCGGGTCGCCCTCGACATCGGCCTGCCCGGCACCGAGATCGAGAGCTTCCGCGCCTGGCTCGCGGACGCCACCGCGGGCACCGCCTCTTTCGAACTCGGCGCGGAGGCGTACGGAGAGGTGTGAACGCCCGGCCCCGTCCCACCAGGGCTCGCCGTGGACTACCGTCACCGACGTGACCGCCGACGCCACGACCACCGCCCGGACCGCGCCCACCGTCGGGGAGCTGCTGCGCCACTGGCGCGCGGAGCGCCGCGTCAGCCAGCTCGAACTGGCCCTGCGGGCCGGCAGCTCGGCACGGCACCTGAGCTTCGTGGAGACGGGCCGCGCCCGGCCGGGGGAGGACCTGCTGTCCCGCCTCGCCGAACAGCTCGACCTGCCCATCCGGGAGCGCAACACCCTGTTCGTCGCGGCCGGTTACGCCCCCGCCTATCCGCAGACGCCGCTCGACGCCGAGGAGATGGCGGCGCTCGGAGAGACCCTCGACGACCTGCTGCGGGCCCACGAACCGAACCCGGCCCTCGTCGTGGACGGCTCCTACGACGTCGTGGCCGCCAACCGGGGCGTGCGCTTTTTGCTCGGCGAACTGCCGCCCGCGCTCGCCACCACCCCGCTCAACGCGATCCGTCTGACCCTGCACCCCGAGGGCCTCGCCCCGCGTATCCGCAACCTCCCCGAATGGCGCGCCCATTTCCTGCACCGCGTCGAACGGCACCTCTCGCTGGGCGCGCACCCCCGGTTGCGCGCGATCCACGAGGAGGTGCTGAGCTACCCGGTACCGGAAACCGAGGAGCGGCCGCGGACCCCGCGTTCCCGCACTCCGCGGCCGCGCACCCCGCACCCGTACGCCCTGCCTCTGCGGATCGAGGCGGGCGGCCGGGAACTGACCTTCCTCTCGACCGCGACGACCTTCAACACCCCGCTGGACGTGACCGTTTCGGAACTGGCGGTGGAGACCTTCCTGCCCGCCGACCGGGAGACGGCCGAGGCGCTGCGCGAGGCGCTGGGGCCCGCCTGGCCGGACTGAGAGCACGCCCCCGCCTCGCCGTACGGGCTCCGGACGGGGTGCGCGGTGAAGAAGGCGGGGCGGACTTCGTGGTGAATGGGGCGAACTCGTGCCCCCGAGGTGAGAAACTGACCGACGGCTCGGCGATGCCGAGCGCGAGGCGACACCCGTCCCCCTGGGCGGGCCCGGTTGCCCGGGGCGACCGCGAGGGTCGCGGAGCAGCGCCACGTCCAAGCCCTCGCGGACCCGTGGTCTTCCTCGTCATCCCCGATCGCCGGGGGCGGACCCGATCCGATCCGGCGCCCACACCCCGTAGGAGCAGCCCGTGCCAGACCCCCTGCCCGTTCAGCAGCCGCGCCGGAAGGGCGCCGACCAGGGCAGCCGGCACCACCTCGCAGGCGCGGACACCGACGTCGCGCCCGCGCACCGGCCGGTGCCCTCGATCACGCCGTTCCTGGAGCCGGACCTCCCGCCCGCCGTCGAGGACGACTACGACGAGACGGCGTGAGCAGGCGCCCCGCCCCCGCCCTCGGCGGGCGGCGGGGCCTTTTCGCGGGGCCCGCCGAGGGCGGGACCCCGTCGTGCGCCGCCTCGCGGGTGCCGAGTCGCCCGTCCCCGCCGACGCTCCTACGCTGGAGGTCGGCCACGGAAGACCAGGAGGTGCGCATGCCCCGTCCCGTCTGGAGCGGTGCCGTGTCGTTCGGCCTGGTCACCATTCCGGTGAAGATGCTGCCCGCGAGCAGTGACCACAGCATCCGCTTCCATCAGGTGCACCGGGAGGACGGCGGCCGGGTCCGCAACCGGAAGATCTGCGAGATCGACGGGAAGGTGCTCGACAACAGCGAGATCGGCAAGGGCTTCGAGGTCGCGCGGGACCGGATCGTGCCGCTGACCGACGAGGACTTCGAGGACCTTCCCCTGCCGACCGCCAAGGCGATCGAGATCGTGGCGTTCGTGGACGCGGACGAGATCGACCCGATCCAGATGGGCGCCGGCTACTACCTGGAGGGCGACGGCCAGGTCGCCGCGAAGCCGTACACGCTGCTGCGGAAGGCTCTGGAACGCAGCGCGAAGGTCGCCCTGGCGAAGTACGCGTTCAGCGGCAAGGAACGGCTCGCGATGCTCCGCGTACTGGACCGGGTGATCGTGCTCCAGGTCCTGCACTGGCCCGACGAGGTCCGCGACGGCTCCGGGCTGCCCCCGAAACCGGCCGAGGTGACGGACCAGGAGATCGAGCAGGCCGTCTCCCTCATGGACACGATGCACCGCGAGGACCTGGACGACTTCCACGACGCGTACCGCGCGGCGGTCGAGGAACTGATCGTGGCCCGGTCCGAGGGCCGTGAGCCCCCGCACGAGGAGCCGGAGGAGCCCGAGAAGGGCCAGGTCGTGGACCTCATGGCCGCCCTCCAGGACTCCGTCCGCACCGCCCGCGAGAGCCGGGGAGAGCCGGAGCCGGGCGGGGACGCGACCGTCCACGACCTGCGTGGACGTACCGCGAGGAGGGCGGGGACGAAGGAGTCCACCACCCAGAAGCCCGCCACCCAGAAGCCCACCGCCCAGAAACCCGCCGCCCGGAAGTCCCCGGGCAAGAAGGCGCCCGCGAAGAAGTCGGCCCCGGCGAAGAAGACTGCCGCCAAGAAGACGACGGCGAAGAAGTCGGCCGCGAAGAAGTCGGCCCCACGCAGTGGCGGCAGGAAGAAGCCGGCCTGACGGCCCCCGCTCTCGGCCCGTGGAACGGCGCGCGGATCGTCGCCACCCGTGAGTGACTGGGGGCCGTCGTGCGTACCGGCCGGTGAGCGGTTCGTGGGCCGGCCGACACACGCGGCCGCCTGACGGGAAGCTTCCGCGGCGGCCCCTCCCCGTCTCCTCCTACCGCGACGCACCACCCGCCCGCGCGCGCGGCGCTCGCCACTCCTGGAACTCGGCCGGGTTCTCTTCCGGGCCCTCCAGGTAGCGACCCGCGTCCGGTCGCCCATCGGGGCCGGGGCCCGCGCGAACTCCGCGCCACGACCGGGGAGTTGGCCGTGAATGGCGTCCAGGTCGGCCACCCGCAGTACCACCGGCGAGCGGTATCCCTCCGGCCGCGCCAACCGCCCCAGCACCCCGGCCATCGCCGCACGGTCCTGCAAGGCGAGCGCGGGGCGTCCGGTAGCGGGGCTGAGCTTGGCGTCCGGGCCGCTCTTTGCCGCGCACTACGGGCTCAGCCCGAGCACGTCGCGGCAGAAGCGGTGGACCGAGGGGAAGCCGGACACCACCACGCGTATCCGCGTGAGGTCCGTGCCGGACCCTGTACCGCGCCCCCGGCCCCGGTTCCGGCTCGGCCGGGACCTTCCAGAGCCCGCCGGAGCCCGGGGGGCCGCGTCCACCGGGGGAGCCTCACAGGTGAGAGCTGATCACACCGCCGGCGCTCAGCACGATGTACGAGGCGTTGGCGTCGAGCCCGGCATCGTGGCCGTCCGTCTCCAGCGTGGCCTCCACCGCGCCCTCACGGCCGAGGATCTGCGCGCGGTACCGCAGCTCGCCCAGCTTCGTGACCTTGGCCGTCCAGCCGCCGGCGAGCTTGAAGGTGCCCGGCCCGGTGTGACCGCCGCCCATCCAGGAGTGGACCTCGCCGCCCAGCGTGAGCACCACGAACATGTCGTTGGCGTCGAGCCCCGCGTCCCGGCCCTTGGTCTCCAGCGTGGCCACGACCGCACCGCGGCTGACGATCTCGAGGCGGTAGCGCTGCTCACCGAGCTGGTGAATCCTGGCCTCGCTGCCGTCCACCAGGGTCTCGGTGCGGACCTGGCCCGCCGCCCCGGCGCTCGTGGCCGGGGCGGCGGTCGTGTGCGCGGCGGACGTCTCGGCGCGCGTGCCGTCGTGTGTCCTGTCTGCGCTGGGCTTGGCGTCGGCGGGCGCACCGGCGCCGCCGCCGGAGTGGGAGACGGAGCCGGCGATCGTGGTGTGCGGAGCGGCGGCGTTGTCGTCGCCTCCGGTCTGGCAGGCGGTCAGGGAGAGGGCGGCCGCGGCGGCGACGGCCACCAGACCGGCGGAACGAGCGGTACGGCGAGTACGGCGAGTGGTCATGGCGGAGACCTCCACGGGTGTCAGGACCCGGCACTCGTGCCCGCTCCCGCGGGCCGTCCGGCCGGATCAACTGTTGGCAACACCGAGTGAGATGGCACCCGCGCCGGACTTGTTCGCGGTTTCGTGTCCGCATCTGGTAACAGCGGAACCGGGGGTCACCGGGCGCGTTCTCCGACGCCGGACCCGCGCTCCCGCCTCTTGTCTCCCGCCCGGAGGGTGGCTCCGGCCGGCTCACCGAACTCCGCGGAGAGGGCCTCGACGTCCGGGTCGCCGAAGCGCTCGCGCAGTTCCCGGAAGGCGTCCACCTTGTCCGGGCCGAAGCGGCTCACGATCTTCTCGTAGCCCTCGGGCGTGTGGAATCTCGCCGGCCGGGACTTGCTGTGGAACTTGTCGGCGTACATCACCAGCCGCTCCTCCTCGGTGATCGCCACGTAGTCGCCGGGCGGCAGCGGCAGTTGCTGGCGCGTGATGTCCTCGTTCGTGAGACCCACTCCGGTGTGGCACGAGCAGAACCGGCACAGGCCCTCGGGCCAGCCCTCCTCGGCGAGCACGCGGTGACCGAGGAGACCGTGGCGGATGTAGTGGCCCTGGCCGAGGACGCCCTGCTCGGCGTCGGCGGTGAGGAGGTACACGCCGATGTCGTGCAGGAGGCAGCCGGCCCGCACCAGCTCCGCGTCCACCGCCACCCCGCTGCTCCCGATCAGCTGCTCCGCGATGCGCCAGACGATCCCGCAGTGCGTGCGCACACTGGCGTGGGCGTCGGAGTCCGGGGCGTACTTCCTGTGCAGGTCCTCGATCTCGGCGAGGGTGGGGATGCGCATTCCGTGAGCGTAACGGGCGCGTCCGGCCGCGACCCGCTGCCTCACCGCCCGGCCCCGGCGCGCTGTCCGGCACGGTGAAGACAAAGAGGATGGTCCCGCCGGGCGCCGGGCGCCGGGCGCCGAGCCCAGGCTGAGGCTGAGGCTGGGGAAGAACCAGTCGTCGGGGCGCCCGGCGTCGCGCGGGCGGCGGACCGTGACCGTGATGGACGGCACGATACGGGCCACGGCGTACACGATGCGGAGCACGAGGAGGACCTGGGAGCCGGTGGCGCCCCCAGGGACGGCGTGCCAGGCGCCCGGTCAAAGGGGTCTGCCGTTGCGGGATTGGCCTGCACACGTGGGTGGGGCGAGCGCGGTGAAGGTCCTCAAGCGCGGCCGACGGGGGAGAGGCGGGAGGTCCGGCGTGCGGCCGCACGCCGGACCGGGTCGGCTCAGTGCTGCCGCGCCGCCAGCTTTCCGCAGTTGGTGCCGTCCTTGCCGGCCACCTCGCCGGCGATCTCGCCACGCCACGTCACGCACAGCCCCCGTGCGTCGAGGTACACCGGCCCGGCGTAGGAGGTGTAGTAGCCGGTGTCCGTGACGGTCGTCGTCGGGGAGGCGAATCCGAGGGAGGCCGTCATGTGCACGGCCGCACCCGGGGTGGCGCGGACGGTGACCACGCAGTTCTTGCCGGTCGCCGAGCTGTAGGTGAGGAACACCGTGCCCTTGGTGCCGATCTGCGCGGAGTTGACCACGGAGTAGCCCTTGCCGCAGGCGCCGTTGTACTTGGCGGCGGCGGCCTTGGTCGTCGTGTCGGTGCGGTGGGCCGCCGGTTCGGCCGCGCCGGCGGCCGGCGCCAGGACGGCCGCCGCACAGGTGAGGGCGGCGGCGGTGGCGCCGATGGCTGATACGCGTCGCAGGGTGGTCATGTCACGTCCCGTTTCCTCGATGGGGCACCACGCGCCCTGCGGGCGGGTGCCCGGTTCCTGAACGGACAACATGGTGTGAATCACGCAATGTCAGACCAGGAGACCCGCTCCAGGGTTGTGCCCGATACCGCCTGTTACAGATTCATGACACAGCGGGATGCCGTGGTGGGCTCCCCGCGCCGGGGGCCGGGCGAGCCGGTAGCGGCCCTCACCCGTGGCCGCGCCACCCCGACACGGGTGGCAGACTGAGGTCCGTGAGGGACCAGGGGACGAACCGCACCGGCGTGCCCGGTGATGACGGCGGGAGCCGAGCGGCCTCGCCGCCGGTCCCCAAAACGGCGGTATGAGGGGAAGCATGGGGGGCTCAGCGGCACCGTGAGGATTCTGCACACCTCCGACTGGCATCTCGGCCGGTCCTTCCACCGGGTCGGCCTGATCGACGCGCAGGCCGCCTTCCTCGACCACCTCGTGCGGACCGTCCGGGAACAGGCGGTCGACGCCGTCGTCGTCGCCGGGGACGTCTACGACCGCGCGGTGCCCTCGCTGGCCGCCGTCGAGCTGTACGACGAGGCGCTGCACCGCCTCTCCGCGCTGGGCGTGCCCACGGTGATGATCTCCGGCAACCACGACTCGGCGCGCCGGCTCGGGGTCGGCGCCCGGCTGCTCGGCGCGGCCGGGATTCACCTGCGCACCCGGCCCGAGCACTGCGGGGAGCCCGTCGTCCTGCGCGACGCCCACGGCGACGTGGCCTTCTACGGGCTGCCCTACCTCGAACCCGCCCTGGTGAAGGACGAGTTCGCCGCCGTCGCCGATCACGAGGGGGTCCTCGGCGCCGCCATGGACCGGGTGCGCGCCGACCTCGCCACCCGGCCCGCGGGCACCCGCTCCGTCGTCCTCGCGCACGCCTTCGTCGTCGGCGGCCTGCCCAGCGACAGTGAACGGGACATCACCGTCGGCGGGGTCGCCGCCGTGCCCCGCTCCGTCTTCGACGGCGTCGACTACGTCGCGCTCGGCCACCTCCACGGCAGCCAGGTGCTCGCCGAACGCGTCCGCTACTCGGGCTCCCCGCTCGCCTACTCCTTCTCCGAGGCCGGACACCGCAAGAGCATGTGGCTCCTCGACCTCGGGCCGCGCGGGGAGATCGCCGCCGAACGGATCGACTGCCCGCGGCCACGCCCCCTCGCCCGGCTGCGCGGCACCCTCGCCGCGCTCCTCAGCGACCCCGCGCACACCCCGCACGAGGAGTCCTGGGTCGAGGCCACCCTCACCGACACGCTGCGGCCCGCCGAACCCATGGCCCGGCTCGCCGCCCGGTTCCCGCACGTCCTCCATCTGGTCTTCGCCCCGGACCGGACCCTGGACGAGGAGCACACCTCCTACGGAGAACGGGTGCGCGGCCGCAGCGACCAGCAGATCGCCGAGGACTTCGTGACCCACGTCCGGGGAGCCGCCGCCGACGCCCGCGAACGCGACGTCCTGCGCGAGGCCGTCGACTCCGTACGCGTGGACGTCCAGGGAACGGAGCGCGGACGATGAGACTGCACCGGCTGCGCGTCACCGCCTTCGGGCCCTTCGCCGGCACCCAGACCGTGGACTTCGACTCCCTCTCCGAGGCCGGGCTCTTCCTCCTGCACGGACCCACCGGAGCCGGGAAGACCTCCGTGCTCGACGCCGTGTGCTACGCGCTCTACGGCAGCGTGCCCGGCGCCCGGCAGTCCTCGGGCGGACGCGGCGAGGGGCTGCGCAGCGACCACGCGGCGCCCGCCGTCCGCACCGAGGTCCAGCTGGAGATGAGCGTCGCCGGACGCCGCCTCGAAGTGACCCGGCAACCCGCCTGGGAGCGCCCCAAGAAACGAGGCACCGGCACCACTCCCGACAAGGCGCAGACCTGGCTGCGCGAGCACCGGCCCGGCACCGGCTGGACGGATCTCAGCCGCTCCCATCAGGAGGCCGGCGAGGAGATCGGCGCCCTGCTCGGCATGAGCAAGGACCAGTTCTGCCAGGTGGTACTGCTCCCACAGGGCGAGTTCGCCCGATTCCTGCGCGCCGACACCGCGGAACGCGGCACCCTGCTCGGCCGCCTCTTCGACACCCGGCGCTTCGCCGACGTCGAAGCGCGGCTCGTCGAACTCGGGCAGCGGGCCGGCGCCGGAGTGAAAGAGGGCGACACCCGCGTCCTCACCCTCCTGCACCGCCTCCAGGAAGCCGCCGGGGCCAGTGCGGAGCTGCCCGTCCCCCAGGCGCAGGCAGGTGATCCCGGGCTCGCGGCGCAGGCCCTCGCCTACGCCGCCGTCGCGCGCGGCACGGCTCGCGAACACCGCGACCTCGCCGGTCTGCGCGAGGAGCAGGCGGGCCACAACCTCGCCGCCGCCCGCCAGGACCTCGACGAGCAGCGCGAGCGCGAACGGCTCCAGGCCCGCCACGCCGAAGCCCTCGCCCGCGCCGAGGCGCTCGCCGCCCAGGCGGGAGAGCACCAGGAGACGGTGGACCGCGTCGAACGCTCCCGCCGCGCGGAGAGCGTCGCCCCCGCCCTCGACCTGCGCGAGAGCGAGGCGGTCGCACACGAGGAGGTCCTCCAGGCCGAGCGCCGCGCGCGGGCCGCACTGCCCGCCACGCACGCCGGGGCGGGCGCCGCCGCGCTCGCCGACGCCGCCCGCCGCGCCCACGAGGAACGCGGCACCCTCACCGCCGCCCGCCGCGCCGAGCGACGCCTGTACACGATCGCGGAGGAACTGCGGCGGCTGGAGCGCGAGGAGCAGGCCGACGAGGAGACGCGCGCCGAGGCCGAGGCGTGGCTCGACGCGTGGCCCGAGCGCCAGAGCGAGCTGCGCGCCCGCGTCACCCGCGCCCAGGAGGCGGCCACCCGCGTCGAACAGCTCACCGCGCGGATCGACCCCGCCCGGACCCGTCTGGACGCCGCTCGCCGCAGGGACCGCCTCACCGCCGAGCACGCCCGCGCCGCCGACCGAGCGGCCTCGGCCCGAGCGGAGCGCGACGACGCGCGGCAGCACTGGCTCGACCTGCGCGAGGCGCGGCTCCAGGGCATCGCAGCCGAACTCGCCGAAGGGCTGACCCTCCGGCAGCCCTGCCCCGTGTGCGGTTCCCCCGAGCACCCGGCCCCCCGCGAGCGCGGCACCCGCCACGTCGACCCGGCCGCCGAGGAGGAAGCCCACGAGGTGTACCAGCGGGCCGACGCGCGGCTGGCCGAGGCGGACCGTCAACGGGCCGCCCTCGTCGCCTCCCGCGAGGCCGCCGCCGAGGCGGCCGGTGAGGGACCCGTCGAAGGTTTCGCCGCCACCGTCACCGCGCTGGAACAGGAACGCGCCGCCGCGCACCGAACCGCCTCCGGACTGCACGCGGCCCAGGAGGAACAGGCCCGGTCGGAGCGCGAGCACGAACGCCGCGGCGCCGCACAGCAGTCCGCCCGTACCCGCGCGGCCACCCGGGCCGCCGCCCGGGAGGCGCTGGAGCGGGAGGCCGCCGGTCTGCGCACCGAGGTCGAGCAGGCCCGCGAAGGCGCCGAGAGCGTCGAGGCGCGCGCCGCGCACCTCGACACGCTCACCGCGCTGCTCGGCGAGGCCGCCGAGCGCGCGCGGGAGGCCGAGGAGGGCGCCCGGCGGCTCAAGGACGCCGACGCCCGTCTCGCCGACGCCGCCTTCCGGGCCGGGTTCACCACCCCGCGGGAAGCGGCGCGCGCCCTGCTGCCCGAGGATCGGCTGCGTGAGCTGAACCGGCGGATCGACCAGTGGCGGCAACGGGACACCGAGGTCCGTGCCGTCCTCGCCGATCCGGAGGTCGCCGCGGCGGCCGGCCGCCCCGCCGCCCGCACCGCGCAGGCGTTGGCCCGCGCCGCGCAGGCGGAGGAACACGCCCGTGCCGCGGCGTCCGCCCGCGACGGGGCACAGCGCCGCTGCGCCGCGCTCGACGGGCTGTCGGCGCGACTGGCCTCCGAGGTGCGGGCCCTGGGACCGTTGCGCGCCGAGTACGAACGGATCGCCGCCCTCGCCGCCCTCGCCACGGGGCGCTCGGCGGACAACGAACGCAAGATGCGCCTGGAGTCCTACGTACTGGCCGCCCGCCTCGAACAGGTCGCCGCCGCGGCCTCCGCCCGGCTCGGGCGGATGTCCGCCGGCCGCTACACCCTCGTCCACTCCGACGACCGCGGCGGCCGCCGCCGCTCCGGCCTCGGCCTGCACGTCGTGGACGCCTGGACCGGCCGGGAACGCGACACCGCGAGCCTGTCGGGCGGGGAGACCTTCTTCGTCTCCCTCTCCCTCGCCCTCGGCCTCGCCGACGTCGTGACCGACGAGGCGGGCGGCGTACGCCTCGACACCCTCTTCGTCGACGAGGGCTTCGGCAGCCTCGACGAACAGACCCTCGACGAGGTCATGGACGTTCTCGACTCCCTGCGCGAACGCGACCGCTGCGTCGGCGTCGTGAGCCACGTGGGCGATCTGCGCCGCCGCGTCCACGCCCAGCTGGAGATCGTCAAGGGACGCTCGGGCTCCTCCGTACGGCAGTACGCGAACGGCGCGGACACCCCCTGACCCTTCAGCGGCCCAGCGGACGGCGGGTCAGGGGCGAGGAGTACACGACGCTCGTGGTGACCGGGCCCAGCGCGCCGATCCGCCCCACGAGGCCCTCCAGGTCCCGCATGGAACGCGCCGCCACCTTGATCATGAAGCAGTCGTCCCCCGTGACGTGGTGCGCCTCCAGGATCTCCGGGGTCACCGCGAGCAGGTCGTGGAAGGGCTTGTAGTTGCCGTGGGGGTAGCGCAGCCGGACGAAGGCGAGCACCGGCAGCCCGAGGCGTTCGGGGTCCACCACGGCCGCGTAGCCCTGGATGACGCCCGCCTCCTCCAGCCGCCGGACCCGCTCGGTGACGGCGCTCGGCGACATCGAGACCGTGCGCGCCAGATCGGCGAACGAGGCGCGTCCGTCCCGCTGGAGGGCGTCCAGCAGCTGCCAGTCGGTGGCGTCCGGGGAATAGTCGGTCATCGGGCAGGTATAGCAGGGAAACACCGGGCGGACGCGTGAAGGGCCGGGGATCGCGCCTTCAGCCGGCCCCTCGGGCCACCTAGGTTTCTCCGCATGAACACCGCACCCGGAGGGCCCGACGCCCCCGCCCCGTCCGTCCCCGGCACGCCCTCGGCCGTCGTGCGCCATCTCGCCGCACCCGCGCGGGCCGCCGCGCACTTCCGTGCCCTGCTCGACTGCACCACCGACGTGTCCGACGTCGCCGGCGCGCTGCTCGGCGAGCGGGAGCCGGACTTCGTCCTGGTCGACACACGGTCCGCCGAGTCCTGGGGCCAGGGCCACATCCCCGGCGCCCTGCACCTGCCCACCGCCACACTCGCCGCCGGGGCCGCACCCCACCTCGACCCGGCCGTACCCGTCGTCGTGCACTGCTGGGGCCCCGGCTGCAACGGGGCACAGCGCGCCGCCCTCGTCCTCGCCGGACAGGGCTACCGCGTCAAGGAGTTGCTGGGCGGCTTCGAGTACTGGGTGCGGGAGGGGTTCGCGTACGAGACGGCCGGAGCCGGCGGAGCGGCACGCCGGCAAGACCTCCCGGACCGGCTCACCGCCCCGCTCGGCACGGCGGACTGCGGCTGCTGACGCGCGCCCGCCCCCGCGCGGCCCCACGGGAGGGGCGCGCACGGGGGCGGGAGCGGGCTGAACCGGTTCAGAGCTTCGACAGCTCGTCCACCAGATCGTCCAGGCCCAGGGAGCCCTGGGACAGCGCCGCCATGTGCCACTTCTTCGCGTCGAAGGAGTCGCCGTGCGCGCGGCGGGCGTTGGCCCGGCCGGTCAGCCAGGCCCGCTCGCCGAGCTTGTAGCCGATGGCCTGGCCCGGCATCGACAGGTAGCGGATCATCTCGCTCTCCACGAACGCGGCCGGCCGGCTGGAGTGCGTCGCGAAGAACTCGTGCGCCAGGTCCGGGGTCCAGCGCTCACCGGGGTGGAACGGGGAGTCGGCCGGGATCTCCAGCTCCAGGTGCATCCCGATGTCCACGATGACCCGCAGCGCGCGCATCATCTGGCCGTCGAGATAGCCGAGCCGCTTCTCCGCCGTGTCCAGGAAACCCAGTTCGTCCATGAGCCGCTCGGCGTACAGCGCCCAGCCCTCGACGTTGGCCGAGACCATGCCGATGCCCGCCTGGTAGCGGGAGAGGTCGTCGGCGACGTGCGCCCACTGCGCGAGCTGGAGGTGGTGGCCGGGCACGCCCTCGTGGTACCAAGTCGACACGAGGTCGTACACCGGGAAGCGGGTCTCGCCCATCGTCGGCAGCCAGGTCTGGCCGGGCCGCGAGAAGTCCTCCGAGGGAGCCGTGTAGTACGGCGCCGCGGCCCCGCCCGCCGGGGCGATCCGCGCCTCCACCCGGCGTACCCGCTCGGCGAGTTCGAAGTGCGTGCCGTCCAGCTTCCCGATCGCCTCGTCCATCAGGGCCTGGAGCCACTCCCGCACCTGATCCACGCCCTCGATGTGCGTCCCGTGCGCGTCGAGGTGGGCGAGCGCCGTCCACGGGCTGTCGGCGCCCGGCAGCACCCGCTCCGCCTCGGTCCGCATCTCGCCGAGCAGACGGTGGAACTCCGCCCAGCCGTACGCGTACGCCTCGTCCAGGTCCAGGTCGGTGCCGTTGAAGAAACGGGCCCAGCGCGCGTAGCGTTCGCGGCCCACGACGGCGGGGGCGCCCTCGATCGCCGGGGCGTACACGTCCCGCATCCAGTCGCGCAGCCCCGCGAGCGCCGCGGTCGCCCCGCGCGCCGCCTCGTCCAGCTCGGCGCGCAGCGCCCCGGGGCCCGCCGCGACGAACTCGTCGAACCAGCCGCTGCCCTCGCCCGCCCACTCGGTGAGCTGCCCGACGAAGGTCGCGGTCGGCTCCGGCTGGCCGTACAGCTTCCGCTCCAGGCCCAGCGCGAGGGAGGCGCGGTAGCCCTCGATGGCGGCGGGCACCGCGCGCAGCCGCTCGGCGACGGCCGCCCAGTCCTCCTCCGTCTCGGCCGGGGTCACCGTGAACACGTCGCGCACGGAGTGCGCGGGGGTGGTCATGTTGCCGACCGTGCGCAGGCTCTCCTGCGCCTCGTGGACGGCGAGTTCAGCCGTGAGCCGCTCGCGCAGCAGACGGGCGCAGCGTCGTTCGATGTCGCTGTCCGCGCCCGGGGCCCGCTCGGCCCGCGTCAGCCGGTCCAGGGTGTTCCTGGCCAGCCGCGCGAGCGCCTCGGCCCCCTCGGGGGAGAAGTCGGGCAGTCTGCTCGCGCTCTCCTTGATACCGAGGTAGGTGCCGGTGATGGGGTCGAGGGCGATGAGGTCGTCGACATAGGCGTCGGCCACCTCGCGGGGCAGCGGGATCTGGGTGTCTGGCATGGCCCACATCTTGGTACGGAGAAGACCCTCGCGTCATCCGGGGTGGCAAAGGGGCATGTGCCGGTCCTGGCCGGACGCGCGCGTACGCGCCACCGGGGCGGTGACGCGTACGCGAGGGGCGCGGCGGGCCGGGCTCACTCGCCGGGCAGCGCCGCGCGCCGCCGGTCCTCCCCGGCCCCGGCGGGCGGGGGGAGAGGGGACAGGCGCGCCGTGATGACGAGGGTGCCCTCCTCGATCTGGTAGTCCAGTGGCAGTCCGAGACCGCGCATCGCGGCGACCATGCCGCTGTTCGACGCCCGGGTCACCGCGTAGACGCTGTCCGCACCCGCCGTCCCGGCCATCGCGACGAGCCGTTCCAGCAGGCGCGCGCCGACGCCCCTGCGCTGCCACGCGTCCTCGACGAGCAGCGCCACCTCCGTCTCGTCCCCGTCCCACAGCAGGTGGCCTAGGGCCACCAGCCCTCCCGAGGCGTTGCGGGCCGCGAGGGTCCGGCCGTGCCGGGGGCTCAGCAGGTGGTGGAGATAGCGGTCGGCGTCACGTACCGGGCCGTGGTAGCGCTGCGTGAGCGTCGCGGGCGAGCAGCGGTCGTGCATCGCGCGGGCCTCGGCCAGGTCGCCGGTGTCCGCGCGGACCACGGTGACCTCCTCGCCGCGCGGCAGCGTGCAGACCTCCTCACCCGAGGGCCGGCGGGGACCGAGCCGGGCGTCCAGCTCCAGCAGGGCCCGTGCGCGGGCGAACTCGGTCGGGGTGAACGGCAGGTAAGCCCGCTCCACGGTGACGACGTCCCCTTCGGGCGCGCGCAGCCGCAGGACGGTGCCGGTGCCGCCCGGTCCGTCCAGGACGCCCTCACGCGGGGTACCGTCCGCCAGGCTCGCGGAGGGGACCGTACGGATCGAGCAGCGGCCCAGCAGTTCGCGCAGCGCGAGCGGGAGTTCCGCCGCGTCCAGGGCGGTGCGGGTCGCGAGGTGCAGGATGCGGGCCGGGGCGTCGACAAGGTCGTGCGCGTCGGCCCGCTCGATCCAGGTGGAGCGGCCCCCGGCCCGCGCGACGGTCCGGTTCAGCGTGGTCGCCGTCAGGCTCGCCGGGGCGCGCAGCGAGAACTCGTCGACGGTGCCCTCGGCCAGCGGATGCGTCTGCAGGCTCAGGATGTCGACGTGCCGGGTGGCCAGCGCCGTGCACAGCGCGGCGAGCGAGCCCGGCTCGTCCCGCACCGTGGTCCGCATCCGCCACAGCGTCGTCTCCTCGTCGGCGCGCACGGGCGCCGGCTCCGCGTCCTGGGAGGGCTCCGGCGTCGCCGTGTCCCCGGAGGCGGTGTCGGCCTCCTTCGGCGGGGCGTGGCCGTGACCGTGGCGCCGTGACCACCAGACGTGGAAGACGGTCGTGGCGGTCAGCAGGACGGCCGAGGTCACGAGCAGCTCGGGCCCGCGCGGCCCGTGGGCGACGGTGTTGGCCACCGCGTCGGCCACGGCCACGGCGGTGAAGAGCGCGGCCAGCTCGACCAGATCGCGACGCCAGTGAGGAGCGCGGCGGCCCTGTCGGCGGGCGCGGCGGGAGGAGGGGCGGTGCACAGCGGTCTCAGCATCCATGAGGTCACTGTGGGGCACAGGTGTTGCGTGGCCACGAACACTGTGTGACTGAGCGGTTAAGTGTCGTTCCGTTCCGAAAAAGGTCCTTTAGTGCGTCTATTGAGTGATAGTGGGTATTTGTGGCTCTCTTTCTGATCGAACGCCGCTCTCCGCTGGCTGTCGCCGAGGCGTGGCGGCTGCTGACCGACTGGCGCCGGCACGGCAGGACCGCCCCGCTGACCACGGTCACGGTGCGCCACGCGCCCCCCGACGGCGGCCTCGGCACGTTGTTCGTCGCGCGGACCCGGCTGGGCCCGCTCGGCTTCGACGACCCGATGGAGGTCACCGGCTGGGAGCCGCCCGAGGGGGCCGGGGCCGGGCACTGCCGGCTCGACAAGCGCGGGCGGGTCGTCACCGGCTGGGCCCGTATCGACGTCCTCCCGCGGCCCGCCGGAGGCTGTCTGGTGCGCTGGCGGGAGGACCTGCGGGTGCGCGGACTGCCCCGGCTCGCCGACCCCGTACTGGGCCGGTCCGGGCAGCTCCTCTTCGGGCGCGCGGTCGACCGGCTGTTGCGCGAGCCGTAGGCGCCGCTGCCCACTGTCCCGGGACCGGGACCGGGACCGGGGCCGGGGGCCTCCGGAGCGTCCCGTCCGACGCCGCCCCGGGCCCCCGGTGGACCTCCCTCACGGGCCGGGACTGGCCCTGTCGCGCCCCGGTCCCCTCACCGTCCCGCCGTCACGGCTTCAGGACCAGGCGGACCGGGGCGGGCGACTCGCGGCGCAGCAGCCGGTCCACCGCCTGCCCGGCCTCGGCCAGCGGCAGGACGCCGCTGACGGAACGGGAGAACTCCAGGCGGCCGCGGCCCACGAGCTGCACGAGCTGGTCCACATGAGCGTCCGAGGAGCCGTAGTGGCCCAGGATCTGCTGCTGGAAGTAGCTGAAGGCCGTGCCGCCGCTGATCGTCAGCGGCTTGTCCGTCAGCCCGACCAGCACGAGCTTGCCCGCCGGGGCCAGGCAGGTGACGGCCTGCTCGCGGACGGCGGGCACCCCGGCGAAGTCGAAGGCCACCGCGAGGCCCACGCCCGCGGTCTCGGTCCTGATCCGGGCCCGCAGCTCGGGGTCGGCCGAGTCGAGGGCGAGGTCGGCGCCGAAGGCCAGGGCCCTCTCCCGCGCCTCCGGGGAGGGGTCGACGGCGATGATCGGCGCCGCGCCCACCGTCCGCAGCAACTGCACACCGTGCGCCCCGAGGCCGCCCACCCCCCACACGCCGACCGCCTGCGCCGGACGCACCTGGGCGGTCGTGGTGATCGCGGCCCACGGGGTGGACACCGCGTCCGGGATGATCGCGGCCTCCTCGAAGGACAGTGAGTCCGGCAGCGCGAGCAGCGTCTGCGCCGAGGCGATCGCGTACTCGGCCCAGCCGCCGTCGTAGTCGACCCCGCGCGTCCACACCGCGCCGCCGCGGTGCTCACCGGCCTGGAGCAGCACGCGCCGCCCCTCGGTCCAGCCGCCGACGCCCGGTCCGGTCGCCGCCACCGTGCCCGCCACCTCGTGGCCGAGCGTCACCTCGTCGCCGGGCAGGTACAGCGGGGTCAGGGTCCCGTCGATGAGGTGCACGTCGGACAGGCACACGCCGGCCGCCGCCACCTTCACCAGGACCTCACCCGGGCCCGGCACCGGGGTCGGGACCTCCTTGACGGCGAATTCACGGGTCTTCACGTTGAGCCGGCCGGCGAGCATGGTCATCACTTGTCCTGGTTCCAGTTCTGGGGCTTGTTCTTGCGGGGGACCGCCGGGGAGGCGGCCCGGACGGAGTCCTGCGGCGCGGGAAGCGGTGTGCCGGGGCGGGCGCGGCCGAGGGCGGCGGCGAGCGCCGCGAGGGCGCCCTCGACGAGAGGCCGGCGCAGTTCCTCCTCCAGCCCCGCCTCCCACCAGATCAGACAGGCCGCGTCGACGTAGGCCAGATAGCCGTCCACGACGAGGCGCACCGCGAGATCCGCGGGGTCCAGACCCAGCATCGCGTTCACCCGGTCCCGGTAGGCGGCGCGGCCGCGTTCGCGCACCGCGAGCGCCGAGGCCGGGACGGAGCCGGGGGAGCGCAGAAGAGTCGCCCAGCCGTTGGCGCCCTCGGCGACGAAGCCGAGATAGACGGAGAGGCTCGCGCGCAGCCGCGTCCAGCCGTCCGCCTCCGGGCCGAGCGCCAGGTCACCCGCGTCCTGGCGCTCCAGCAACTGGTCCAGGGCGTGCTCGGCCATCGCCGCGTACAGCCCCGCCTTGCTGCCGAAGTACCGGTGTGCGAGCGCCTCCGAGGCCCCGGCGGCGCGGGCGATCCGCGCGACCGACACCTGCGAGTACTCCGCCTCCCGGAAGGCGTCCCCGGCCGCCGCCAGAAGGGCGGCGCGCCGCTCGGCCTCGCCGAGGCGGCGCCGGGGCGCCGGCGCGGCGTCCCGCTCGTCCCGCTCGTCCCGCTCCCTCGCGTTCATGACGCCACCATACGACTTACTGAGCCAGACTCAATAAGTCGTATGGTGTGAGTCCGGTCTCCGGGCGGGGCGCGGGGCGACCGGGTCAGCGGGCCTGCCGGTAGGCGCGGCCGACCTCCGTCTCCACCGCTCCGGAGCGGTACAGGCCGGTGCTCGGCCCGCTGTCGGCGGCCGGCAGGCCGAACCAGGCGTAGCGCCGCACGTACGGCAGGGAGTCCAGCATCCTCGTGGACGCCGTCACGAAGGCGGCCTGTTGCTCCGCGCTCGGGAAGCGGGTGCCGTGGGAGAAGTCCGTGAGCGCGTACTCGGTGAGCCAGACGGGCTTGCCGTACTTGCGGTGCACCGCTTCGAGATACGACCGCAGCTGCTCGACGGCCGGCCCGGTCCGGAAGTCGCCGCCGTACCAGTGCAGGGCGACGAAGTCGACGCGGTAGCCGCGCGCGGCCGCCCCCGTCATGAAACGGTCCAGCCAGCCGCCGGCCGTGTCCCCGCCGTACGCGACGGCCGGGCTGCCGAGCACCTTGCCGGTGGCCATCAGCTTCGGCCACAGCTCCAGCGCCCGGTCGACCGACATGTCCGACTGCTCGGCCATGTCGGGTTCGTTGAAGCCGAGCAGATAGGGGCCGTTGGCCTTGGCCGTCGCGAGGTTCGCCGCGTCCACGGACTTCTCGCCCCACACCATCGGCACGAAGCCCTTGGCGCCGGAGCCGACGACGCCCCGCGGACTCGCCGCCCACGTGTAGTACCAGCCCGCTCCCGACCGGGCCAGCGCCCGGTCGGCGCCGGGGAAGGCCCAGACCCCGACGCCCTTGCGGTCCGAGGACACCGTGCTCACCTGTGGGGCGGCGGGCGCCCCGGCGCTCCGGACGGGAGCTGGGGAGGGGCTCGCGGCCGGCTTGCGCGAGGGGTCCGGCTTCGCGGTACGGGAGGCGCTCGCGCTGCCGGTGGGACGGGGGGCCGGGGAGACGGAGGCGGAGGCGGAGGGCGCGGGGGTACGGGGCACCGGCGAGGGGAGAGCGGCGGGCGCGTCCGCCGTACGCACCGTCCCGCTGTCCGCGGCGGGGGAGCCGCTCAGCAGCCAGGGCGTGACGACCGCCGCCGCCACGGCCGCGGCCGCCGCCGCGCTCGCCACCGGGTGACGCCGCAGCGCCCCGCCCCGGCCGGCCCGGTGCGCACCACCGCGCCGCGGGCTCGACGCGGTGGTGCGCGGGACCGGCGCGGGGGAGGCGGGCGCGGCGGGGTACGGGTCCGGGTGCGCGAAGGCGTGCGGATCGCCGTGCGGGCCGGGACCGGAGGGCGTGAACCCGTCGGACAGCGAGGCCGCGTCCCACGGGCTCGGGCCCGCGTACGGCACCGGCAGCAGCGGGAGACCGGCCAGCAGCCGTTCCATCGGCAGCAGCCGGCCCCCGTGCCCGCACTCGGCGCAGCCGCGCACATGACGCGCGATCCGCTTGCGCCACAACGGGGAGGGCACGCCGTCCCAGCCGCGCAGCACCTCGCTCAGCTCGGCGCAGTCCCCGGCCGCCGCGAGCGCCCCGACCACCAGCCGCGCGGTCTGCATCTGCTCCTTCATCCGCTGCACCCGGACCGCCGCGTGCCGCCGCGACACCCCGAGCGCCTCGGCCAGCTCCGCCCGGCTCAGCTCGCCGGTCTCCTCCAGCCACCACAGGGCCAGCAGCGACCGGTCGTCCCCGTCCAGCCAGCGCGTCGCCTCCGCGAGCTGTCTGCGCTGATCGGTCAGGCCCAGGCGCAGGACGGTGAGCCCCACGAAGTCCGCCGCCGGATCGGGCAGTTGCTCGGCGCTCTCCAGCTCGGCGCGGTGCCGGCCGGCCGAGCGCAGCGTGCGTTCCCGGTCCCGTATCCGGCGTACGGCTATCGCGATCAGCCAGGAGCGGAACGCCGCCGGATCGCGCAGCTCGGGCAGCCCGCGCACGACCCGCAGCAGCGTCTCCTGCACGACGTCGTCGACGTCGCTGTGCCCGTTGAGGGCGCGGCCCACGATGTTGTAGACCAGCGGGAGGCAGTCCGCCAGCAGGCGGTCCATGGCCTCCCCGTCCCCGGACCGGGCGGCGAGCACCGTCCCGGTGTCGGGCCCGCTGTGACCGGCTTCCCGCATAACGGCTCCTCCACGTGCAGCGTTCCTCGGCGGCCGCCCGGCGTTCGCGCGGCCCCTCCCTGGGAGACGGAAGCGGCCCGTCCCCGACAACAGAAATCCCTCAGGACCCTCCCGCCACCCCGCTCCGTCCCCGTTCCGTGACGAGCGCCGCCTCACCGCGCCGCATGAGGCGTCCGTAGCAGGACATACGAACGAGATGAGAGCGAACCAGCCAGAGCCGACGCCCGGACAGCGGTCCGTCGTGCCGAGCGAGCCGCCCCGGCCGCGCGGCACCCTGAGCGCGCGCGGTTCCGCGAGCCCCATGGCCCAGGGCCGGATCATGGAACCGAGCAGGGAGGGCGAGGGCAGCCTCGCACACGTCGTGGAGACCCTGCTCGACAAGGGCCTCGTCCTCAACGCCGACATCATGGTGTCGGTCGCCGGGGTCGAACTCCTCGGTATCCGGCTGCGCGCCGCCCTCGCCTCCTTCGAGACCGCCTCGCGCTACGGACTGGAGTTCCCCGCCGGGACGGACACGGAGACCGCCGCGTGGCGCGAGACCCGGATCGACAAGGAGGAGTGCCCGCAGTGCGGTAAGCGGTCCCCGACCCAGCAGTTGCTGGAGGAGTGGTGCCCGTGGTGCGGCTGGCGCAGCGCGCAGTCCCTGGAGAACGGGCGCGGCGCCGGCGCCCTGACCGCGGACGGGGACGGGGACGGGACTGCCGGGGGGACGCGTAAGGACGCCCGGGACGACTCCGGGAAGACGGACGCGGACGCCGAGAACACCGAGAACGCCGAGAACGCCGAGGACGCCGGGAAGTCCGGACGGCGCAGGACCGGGAAGTCCGGCGGTCAGGAGGCCGACGAGGCGGGCGGGGAGTCCGCCGGGGCCGCGTCGGCGCGCGAGGAGGCCGAGGACGGTGGCTGAGCGGCCTCCCGTGAAGCCCACCCGCGATCCGCGGGTGACGCTGGACGACCTCGTCGAGGTGCTGCTGAACAAGGGCGCCGTCCTCCATCTCGACCTCATCATCTCGGTCGCCGACATCCCCCTCATCGGCGTGAGCCTGCGCGCGGCGATCGCCGGCATGGAGACGATGCTCGAACACGGCATGATGCGCCAGTGGGACGAGCACACCCGCGCCTGGGTCGAGGGCTCGGCCGCCCGCGAGGGGCTCGACCTGCGCGAGGGTGAGCGGCACGTCGCGCAGATGCACGGCGGACACCTCCTGGAGGAGGGCGTCTACACCGCCTGGCGTCCGGGCACCGTGTTCCTCACCGACCGGCGACTGGTCGTCCTGCGGCGCGATCCGCGCGAGATCATGTGGCAGTCCGACCTGAGCGCGATCCGCGAGGTGCGCCCGGAGACGGAGCGCAGCGCGGGCGGCGCCCCGCGCACCCGGGTCCGGCTCACCCTGGACGGCGGGACCACCGCCCTGCTGTCCGCCGCCGACCCGCGCGCCCTGTGCGACCTGCTCGACCGCGCCCTGCCCGGGGTGCTCGGTGGGGAGCTGCTGCCGGGCGCCGCCCAGCAGGTGCTCGCCGAGGGCCACCTGTGGTACCAGGAGCCGCGCCGGGAAGGCCCGTTGTGGCGCGGCGGTACCGGAAAGCTCACGCCCGGCGGACTCGTCTGGAAATCGCCCCTCGACGCCCGCCCCGCGCTCGCGCTGCCCGCCGACGACCTGCTCGGCGTACGGCAGACCTCGGGGCACAGCCCGGGTGGCGACGGCACCGTCCTGGAGCTGCGCACCCACAGCCTCGGCGAGGTCCGCCTCGCCGCCACCGACACCGCGCACTGGTACGAGAAGCTGCGCGAACTGACCGACCGCGGGGACGAGCCGGCGGACGCGGCCGGCGCTACGGCGCTGCCCGCCCCCGCCCGCTGACGACCCTCGCAGGCCCACCGCAGGCCCTTCGAAGGAGGACACCATGGCCATCACCGTGGACGAGAAAAGCCTGAAACACGGGGTGCTGTCCCTCGTGGTGACCCTGGTCGAGGTGATCCAGGAGGCGCTGGAGCGCCAGGCCGTGCGCCGAATGGAAGGCGGTTCGCTCACCACCGAGGAGCTCGAACGCCTCGGCGACGCCCTCCTCGAACTCGACGAGGCGATGGAGGACATCAAGGAGGAGCATGGCATCACCGATTCCGTCGCCGACCTCCACCGGGGACTCGACGAGGTCGTGGACGACGTCGTGGACAAGCTGGTGAACCCCGCCCGCTGGGCCGAGGAGGCAGGACGATGACGACCCCCCGCGAACAGCTCGCGCAGGCCCGCCCGCAGGACCCGGCAGCGAGCGGGGACCCGGCGGGCATACCGGAGCGGACCGGGAACGCCGCCGCGCAGGCCCAGGCGCCGACCTCGGACACCGCCCTCTACATCTACGCCCTCGTGCCCGAGGACACCGAGCTGCCGCCGCGCGTCTCGGGCCTCGACGGCCGCCCCCTGCACCTCGTCACCGCGCCGGGCACGGGCCTCGCCGCCCTCGTGCACCGCAGCGCCCCCGCCCCCTACCAGGGCCCCGACGAGCAGGTGCGGCGGTGGGTCGCCGAGCAGGACGCGGCCCTCGTCGCCGTGTGGGAACGCGTGGGCACCGCGCTGCCGATGACCTTCAACGTCCTGGTCCCCGCCGGACCGGAGGCGAGCGCCGAGGAGCGCGTCAGAAACTGGCTGACCGGCCGCGCGGAGGTCCTGCGGGCCATGCTCGACACGCTGCGCGGACGCGCCGAGGTACGGGTCGAGATCAGCGTGGACCGCGAGGCGGTGACCGAGGACGACGAGGAGGCCAGGGCGATCCAGGAGGAGATGGCGGGCCGCTCTCCCGGGCTGCGCCGCATGCTCGCCAAACGCCTCGACCGGATGCGCAAGGAAGCCTCCGACCGGCTCGCCGACACCCTCCACGGGGCGGTGCGCCGCCGTCTCGCCGCGGTCGCCGACGACATCAGCGAACGCGCGGGCCGGGGCCCCGGCTCCGGCGAGGTGAGCGTCTTCGCGGGCGCCCTGCTGGTGCGCCACGAGGACATCGACACCGTCGGCGCGCTGCTCGCCGACATCCAGGAGGAGCAACCGGCCGCCGTCATCCGCTACCTGGGCCCGTGGCCGCCGTACTCCTTCACCGAACTCCCGGCCGCGCCCGGCGCCGAGGAAGAGCAGGGCGACGCGGGCCCGGAGGGCCGGTGAAGGGGTACGGCGGGGCGTACGCCTGACCTCCGCCCCCTCCCGGCAGTTCAGGCTCCGCAGGCACGGGCCAGGCGGCGGACCCCCTCCTCGATCCGGCTCTCGGACAGGTGGGCGTAGCCGACGACCAGGACGGCGCCCTCCTCCCTCCGCGCGGGCCGCACGGTGCTCCCGGCGGCCCCGTACGCGGACAGGGGAACGACGGTCACGCCCAGCCGCGCCGCGCGGTCCACCGTCGCCGCGGCGTCCCCGCAGCCGGGCGGCAACTGGACGAGAGCGTGCAGTCCGGCCGCGATCCCGGTGACCCCGGCCTGCGGGATCAGGCGGCCCAGCGCCGCGACCAGGACGTCCCTGCGCTGCCGGTACACCTGTCGACAGCGCCGCAACTGGCGGTCGTAGGAGCCCCGTTCGAGGAAATGCGCGAAGGCCTCCTGCTCCAGTACCGGCGCACCGAGGTCCGTCGTGCGTTTGCGGTCCGCGAGCGCTCCCGCGTGCCGTGCCGGTGCCAGGAGCCAGCCCAGCCGCAGTCCGGGCGCGAGGGACTTGCTCGCCGAACCGCAGTACAGCACCCGCTCCGGATCGAGGCCCTGGAGCGCGCCCACCGGGGCCCGGTCGTAGCGGAAGTCCCCGTCGTAGTCGTCCTCCAGCACCAGGCCGTCCACCTCCCGTGCCCAGTCCAGGAGTTCGGCCCGCCGGCCGGGCGAGTACGCGCAGCCGACCGGGAACTGGTGCGCGGGGGTCACCACGACCGTCCGCGCCCCGGACCGCCGCAGCGCCCCGACGTCGATGCCCTCGGTGTCCACCGGGATGCCGACCGTCCCGACCCCCGCGGTCTCGAACAGCGCTCCGTGACCGGGGCTTCCGGGGTCCTCCACCGCGATCACCCGCTCCCCCCGCGCCCGCAGTTCGGCGCAGACCAGAGCCAGCGCCTGCGCCACTCCGGCACACACCACGAGCCGCTCCGGATCGGCCGCCACGCCCCGCCGCCGCGCCAGGAGCCCGGCCAGCTCCGTACGGAGCCGGGGCACCCCGCGCGGATCGGGATAGCCCAGATCGGCGTGGGGCGTCCCGCTCACCGCCGCCCGCTGCGCGGCCGCCCACGCGGACCGCGGGAACAGCGACAGATCGGGCAGCCCAGGGGTGAAGTCGGCCCCAGCCGCCTCCCGCCGGGGTGCCCTGTCCCAAACGGGCGGTCGTTCCGCCTCCCGCGCCGCCCCGCTCACCCAGGTGCCCGAGCCGTGACCGCTGCGCAGATAGCCCTCGGCCGTCAACTGCTCGTACGCCTCCGTCACCAGGCCCCGTGACACCCCCAGATCGGCGGCGAGCGCCCGGCTCGACGGCAGCCGGGCGCCCGGTGCCAGCCGCCCCTCCCGTACGGCGGTACGCAGCGCCGACTGGAGCGCACGGCCCCGCCCCCGCACCGGACCGGCCACGGCCGGAAGCAGCAACTCCCCTCCCACAACCGCCTTTTCGTCGCCCACGCGACCCCGCCCCCTGCCCTCGACGCCGAAGTGGTCCCCGAACCCGGGGCCCCAGTGGACCTTAAAACGGTCCGCCCGCGCTCCTACCTTCGACGCATGCCCCTCCACACCACCGCGCCCGTCAGAGGCGCGCTCCTCGCCGCCTCCGCCTGTGTCCTCGTCGGCGGGTCCTTCAGCGCCAACAGCCTGCTCGCCGACTACCCGTACGCGGACGGGCAGGCCCTGCGCTACGGGCTCGCCGCCCTCCTGCTCCTCCCGTTCCTGCCCCGGGGCCTGCCCCGGGTGCCACGAGAACTCGGCCCCCGGCAGTGGGGGCGGCTCGCCGTGCTCGCGGCCGTCGGCATGGTCGGCTTCAACCTCGCCGTGCTGGCCGCGGAACGCTCGGCGGAACCCGCCGTGCCCGGGGTCCTCGTCGGCTGCGCCCCGGTCGTCGTCGCCGTCCTGGTGCCCCTGCTCTCGCGCCGCCGCCCGCACCGGGCCCTGCTCGCCGGGGCCCTGTGCGTCGCGGCCGGGGCGGTCGTCGTGCAGGGCTGGGGGCGCACGGACACGGCGGGGCTCGTGTTCTCGGTGGCCGCGCTCGCCGGTGAGTGCGGCTTCGCCCTCCTCGCGGTGCCCGTCCTGCCGGTGCTGGGACCGCTGCGGCTGACGGCGACCGTGTGCGCGCTCGCCGCCGTCCAGTCCGCGTGCCTGGCCCTCGCCTTCGGGGGCGGCGCCGCACTGCGCGCCCCGAACGCCGTGGAGGCGGGCGCCCTGTTGTGGCAGGCGGCCGTCGTCACCGTCGTCGGGTTCCTGTGCTGGTACGCCGGGATCAGCCGGATCGGCGCCGAGCGGGCCACGCTCTTCTCCGGGCTCATCCCGGTGAGCGCGGCCGCCACCGCCCCCCTCCTCGGCACCGGCGGCTACGGGACCGCCCAGGCCCTCGGCAGCCTCCTCGTCGCCGTCGGCGTAGCCGTCGGAGCCCGGACGCCGGCCCCCGCGGCGGCGCCGCGGGTGTCACCCGTCCCGTCCGCGGCCTCCGGCTGACACCCCCGAGCCGCTCGCGGCGGGCACCCGTTCCGGGGCCCGTTCGCGAACACCTCATGAACGCTTTGCCCGGAACTGACCCCTCCTTGCCCCTTCGGGGGAGGATTGGTCTTGACCAAGGGTGTGGCCGGGCCTATCGTCGCGAGAGCCGGATAGTGCAAGGTCCTTTAATAAAGAAGACCGATTAAAAGCGCGTGTCCGTCACGGCGTCGGGGAGCGCGGACCGCGAGGCACCGATCGGGCCGGCGGGGCCACGGGGAGAGCGGAGGACAGGGTGGGGACCAGGCTGGAGACGGTGCCGGAGCCCAAGCACCGGCATCTGAAGACAGTGATCGGCGAGGCGCTCGACTCCGAGTTCGCCATCGGGCAGATCCTGCCCAACGAACGCGAACTCGCGGCCCGCTTCGGTGTGGCCCGCGCCACGCTCCGGCAGGCCCTCGAACAGCTCGAACTCGAAGGCAGGCTCCAGCGCAGGCGCGGTGTCGGCACCACCGTCGCCCCGCCCCGGGTCGGCGTCGCGGTCGGCGGCCGCCGCCAGGACGGCCACGGCGGCACCGGTGACGGGTGGCAGCCGCAGGACGCACACCTCGCACCGGCCCCCGCGCCCGTCGCCGCCCTGCTGGGCGGCGCCGAGGAGCCCGTGCACACCGTGACCCGGACCCGCACCGACGACGGGCTGCCCGTCGCCACCGAGGTCCTCTACCTGCCCGCCCGCTCCGTCCCCGGCCTGAGCGCCATCGACGCGCCGTCAGGAGCGGCCCGCGCCCGCGCGGTCCTGCGCGAGTTCCAGCACCTCGACCTCGCGGGCGAGGACCGCTCGGTGGAACTGGGCTCGGCCGCAGCGCGCGACGCCAAACGGCTCGACCGGCTGCCCGGCTCCCCGGTGCTCGTGGTGACCACCCGTTACTTCGCCGGGGACGAGATCGTCGCGGTGTCCGTCGCCACCTACCGCGCCGACACCTGCCGGCTCACCTTCGGCGACGCGGGCACCGGCGCCGGGGTCGAGATCGACTCCGCTCACCGCCGCGCCTCCTGACCAGGCGCGGCCCCGCTCGTGGCGGGCTCCCCGGACATGGCCGGGGAGCCCGCCCTCGCGTTCCCGCCGGTCCCCGGCGCGCCGCACCCGGCCAGTGGCCGCCGGGCGGCGCCCCCGCGGCGGAGGCCGTCGGCGCGGCCGCTCGGGTGTCCCCGCGAAGCCCCCACAGCACCCAGAGCGCTCGACACGCACGCCCACCGCCCCGGCCCAGGCTCCAGGTGCCCCTGCCGCGGGGGACTCGGTGCGGCACCACGGCCCGGGAGCACCTCCCGGCCGGACACCGGGGGAGCACCGGAAACCGCGGGCATGGCACAGGACTTCCCGGACACCCCCGAACCCCCGCCGCCCCTCAGCGGCGCCGGGCCGACACCGTGCTCTCCACAGCGAACAGCTCCTCCTCGACGTGGTCCAGCGCCACGCGCAGCGCCCCCGTCGCGACAGCCGCCTCCCCGAGGATGGACAGCTCCACCCGGGGGGCGCGCAGGCAGTACTTCTCCAACTGGTCACGCAGCGGCTCCAGTACGCCGTCCAGTCCGGCCGCCCAGCCGCCGATGACGACGAGTTCCGGGTCCAGGGCCAGCACCAGGGCCGCGACGTCGTGCGTGAGGCGCTGGATGAAGCGGTCCATCGCGGCCCGTGCCCGCGCGTCCCCGCGCCGGGCCAGCGCGAACACCTCGGCCACCGCCCGCTCGTCCAGCGGATGCAGCGGCCGGTCCGTCGTCGAGAGCAGCGTCTCCGGGGTGACCTCCTGGCCCAGCAGGTGCAGCGCGCCGATCTCCCCGGCCGCCCCGCCGAAGCCCCGGTGCAGCCGGCCCCCGATCAGCGAACCCGCCCCCGGGCTCAGCCCCGCGAGCACGAACACCACGTCGTCACTGTCCTTCGCGGCGCCCTTCCAGTGCTCGGCGACGGCCGCCGCGTTCGCGTCGTTCTCGACCAGCACCGGGCAGCGGAAGGAACGGCGCAGCCGCTCCCCGAGCCGCAGCCCCGTCCACTCCGGCATCGCCGTGCCCAGCCGGACCGTGCCGTCCGCCTCCACGATGCCGGGGCTGCCCACCCCGACCGCGCGCAGCGAACCGCGCGCCACCCCGCACCGCTTCAGCAGTTCGGCGACGGCCCCGCGCAAGCGGTCGATCCGCTCGTCGGCCGCGTCGGAGGCGGCCACGTCCTTCGCCGCGGTGCCCAGAATGCGCCCGTCCAGGTCCGCGAGCATCGCCGCGACCCGGTGCGGACCGATCTCCAGACCCAGCAGATGCCCCGCCTCGGCCCGGAACCGGAACATCCGGGCCGGTCTGCCCTGCCGGCGCGCCCCGCCGTCCTCGGCCGCCGTCTCCACGACCAGCCCGCCGGACACCAGATCGTCCACGACGCCCTCGACGGTCGGCCGGGACAGTCCGGTGACCCGGGCGATCTCGGTGAGCGTCGTACGGGCCCCGCCGCGCAAGGTGTGCAGCACCACCGCGGAGTTGATCCGCCGCAGCAGCGAGGGATCGCCGCCGGTCAGCTGCCCCAAGGTCCCGTCCTCCCAGCTCGCACGCGTGATGGCCGGATCGTACAAGGCCGAGGGGACAGCCGGGAGGGTTCGGGGCCGCAGGTACACAGCCCTGTTATCAACGGCGTGAGGCACAGCACTCCGAGAGCAGAGGACGGGTTTGCGGGCACACCGGCCGGCGCGGTCCCGGCGCCCGGGGCCGCCGCCCGGCCCGGCCGCGGGACTCAGCCCGGGGACACGAACCCCGACTCGTACGCCGCGATCACCGCCTGGGTGCGGTCCCGGGCCCCCAGCTTCGCCAGGAGTGCGCTCACATGGCTCTTGACCGTCTCCGCCCCGACCACGAGCCGGGCGGCGATCTCCGCGTTCGACAGGCCCCGCGCCATCAGCCGCAGCACCTCCTCCTCGCGGCCGGTCAGCTCCGCGCGCTCCATGGCCGTACGCGCCCGCACGTTGCCGTACGTCGCCGCGAGCGCCCGCACGGCGGCCGGGAACAGCAGCGACTCGCCCTCAGCCACCAGCCGCACCGCGTGCACGATCTCGGCCGGCCTGGCCCGCTTCAGCAGGAAGCCGTCCGCGCCCGCGCGCAGCGCCGCGTACACGTACTCGTCCTGCTCGAAGGTCGTCACGACGATGATCTTCGGCGGGCGGTCCACGGAGGCGAGGACCGCGCGGGTCGCCTCGATCCCGTCCATCAGCGGCATCCGGACGTCCATGGCCACCACGTCCGGCCGCAGCCGGCGCACCAGCGGGACCACCGCCGCCCCGTCCCCCGCCTCGCCGACCACCTCGATACCGGGCCGCGCCTCCAGGACGGCCCGCAGCCCGGCCCGCACCAAGGGCTCGTCGTCCACGAGCAGCACCGTCACCGTCGCGCCACGGGAGGCGTCCTCCTCCCGGGCACCCTCGCGCCCGCCCGGACCCGTACCACTCAGCCCAGCGGCAGCGACACCCTCACCCGCCACTCGTCCTCCTCCCTGCCCGCCCGCACCGCGCCGCCCAGCAGCGCGGCCCGCTCCCTGACGCCCCGAAGCCCCGTGCCCCCACCGGGAAACGGGGCCCTGGCCCCCGGCAGCGGATTGCTGACCTCCAGGGCGAGCGAGTCCGCCACCGCGATCCGCACCCGCACCGGAACCGGGCCCGAGTGCCGCAGCACGTTCGTGAGCGACTCCTGGAGTATCCGGTATCCCTCACGCGAGACCGCCCCGGGCAGCCGCTCCAGCGCCCCGGTGACCTCCACGTCCACCGTCGCGCCCGCCCCGCGCGCCGAGTCGAACAGGACCTCCGCCTGCTTCAGCGTCGGCCGCCCGCCCCCGCCCTCTTCCGGATCGCGCAACACCCGCAGCACCCGCTCCAGGTCCTCCAGCGCCGCCCGCCCGGTCTCCTCGATCGCCGTCAGCGCCCGGTCGGTGAACTCGGCGCTGCCCGCCGTCCGCGCCGCTCCCGCCTGAAGGACCGCGACGGTCAGCGCGTGACCGATCGAGTCGTGCAGTTCGGCCGCGATGCGGTTGCGCTCCTGCAACCGCTCGGCCCGCGCCTCCAGAGCGGCGAACCGCTGCTGCGGCGAAGGGCCCAGCAGCCTTCCCGCGAGGACCGCCATAAGACCACCCGCGCCCACCACGAGGGCGTACAGCGCGAGGAGCGGGAGGGGGGCCAGCACCGGCCACCAGCCGCCGTGCGGCGTCCGGAGAAAGTCCGCCGACGTCTCACCGGTGAACAGCGCCTGGGCGGTGGCGGGCAGGTGGAGGGAGAGGACCGACACCACCGCGCCGACCACCAGGCGCGTCTCCAGCCACAGCATCAGCCGCCAGCAGTCCCGCAGACCGCGCGAGGGCGCCACCTCGATGTCCGGCTTCGGCCCCCGCGGGCCGTGCCGCGCCAACAGCAGGCGCGCCTGGAGCGCCTCGGCGGTGCGCATGGCGGGGACCAGCGCGACGCACGCGAGCGACACGGCGGCCACGGCCATCGTCGTGAGCGGGTCGGTGAAGACGAACATGAGCAGCGACGGCCACGCGCACACCATCAGCAGGTGCAGCCAGCGCGCGTACGTCAGCCCGCGGAACGCCGGACGCGCGAGGGAGCGCACCGCGCCCGTGGGGGAGGAGAGGGCCATACCCCCATCATCGCCGCGGCCCCCGCGCACCGGCTTCCCCCGCGCGGGGGAGAAGGAGCCCCCGCCCGGGGGAGGTGCCCGGCCCCCGCGGACGTGAGGCTGAGGCCATGACCAGCATCGACGTATCCGGGCTGACCAAGGAGTACGGCGGCGTCCGCGCCGTGGACGGCCTCGACTTCAGCGTCCTCCCCGGCAAGGTGACCGGCTTCCTCGGGCCCAACGGGTCCGGGAAGTCGACCACCCTGCGCCTCGTCCTCGGCCTCGACCGGCCCACCTCGGGCACCGCGACCCTCGGCGGCACGCCCTACCACCGGCTGAAGGAGCCGCTGCGCCACGTCGGGGCGCTGCTCGACGCGGGCGCCGCACACCACTCCCGTACCGCCCGCGACCACCTGCGGGTCCTCGCCGCGAGCAACCGGGTGCCCGGACGCCGGGTCGAGGAGGTCCTCGCTCTCGTGGGCCTCGGCGAGGTGGCCCGGCGCCGCGCGGGCTCCTTCTCGCTCGGCATGCGCCAGCGCCTGGGTATCGCCGCGGCGCTCCTGGGCGACCCCGCCGTACTGATCCTCGACGAACCCTCCAACGGCCTCGACCCCGAGGGCATCATCTGGCTGCGGCACCTGCTGCGCCAACTCGCCCGCGAGGGCCGCACCGTCCTCGTCTCCAGCCACCTCATGCAGGAGACCGCGGGCTACGCCGACCACCTCGTGGTGCTCGGCCGGGGCCGGGTGCTCGCCGACACGCCGCTCCGGGACTTCGTCGACAAGGGGACCCGGCCCGCCGTGCGCTTCCGCAGCACCGACGCCGACCGCCTCGCCCAGGCGCTGCGCGCCCGAGGCCACGCGCCCGGGGCCGGGGAGGACGGCGCCTGGACCGTCGAGGGGCCGCGCCCCGACGAGGTCGGGGCGATCGCCGCCACCGAGGGCGTCGCCATCCTGGAACTCCACGCCGTGGACGGCACCTTGGAGCAGGCGTATCTCGAACTGACCCGCACACGGACCGAGTACGACGGCGGGCGCCGCGAACAGGGGCCCGGCCCGGAGCACACCACCGACACCGCCGAGAACCAGGAGAGCGCCTCGTGAGCACCGTCGCCGTACTGCGCTCGGAGAACATCCGGCACGGCTCCCTGCCCGCCCTGCGGGCCGGGCTCCTCCTCGTCCCCCTCGTCACGGCCGGCTTCGGGGCGCTGAACGCCGCGAGCGGGGCCGGCGGCGACCCTCTGTTCAGGGCCTTCTTCGGCGTCCTGTTCGGCCAGGTGGCCGCCCTCGCGCACGGCACCCTCGCGATGACCTCCGACTTCCGCGAGGGCGGACTGCGGCTCGCGTTCGCCGCCGTGCCGCGCCGCGGACGCTGGTACGGGGCGAAGATCGCGGTCGTCGGCGCGTACGCCTTCGCCGCCGGACTCCTCGCCGGGCTCGCCTCCGCGCTCCTGGGGGCCGCGGTCACCGGGGACGCCTCGGTGGGGCTCGGCTCGGCGGCCGGCTGGCGGGCCACCGTGGGGTGCGCGGTCTACCTGACCCTCGTCACGTGGTTCGCCATGGGGCTCGCGGCCCTTCTGCGCAGCGGCGTCGCGGTCCTCGCCCTCACGGTGGTGCTCCTGCTCATGACGCCGTTCGTGATCGGTGAGCAGGTCGGTGACGCCGCCGCCTTCCTGCCCGACCGGGCCGGCCAGCTCGTCCTTCACCTGCGTGCGGACGGCGGTCCGCTCGGCCCCTGGAGCGGTCTCGGCGTCCTCGCGCTGTGGACGGCGGCGGCCCTCGCCGCGGGCGGGCGGCGGCTGGCCCGCCGGGACGCCTGAGCGGCCCTCCCGGTCGCGGGCGGGAGACCACGCAGGCCCTCGTCGCGGGGCGCTGTTCCCGGGCCGGGGGCCGCCGGGTTTACTGGAGGCCATGAGCCGCGCGGTACAGCACCTGGAGACCATCGAGTCGCTGTGCGCGCTCCCCTTCCCGCAGGGCCCCGCCCGCACCCCCGCCCTCGCCTCCGGCCCCGGTCACCACCTCGCCGTCCTGCTCACGAGCGAGGAGGAGACGGAGGCGGGGCCGGCGCAACGCGAGGCAGTCGAAGACCAGTTCGAATCCGAACGGGACGGGCTCGTGGTGCTGCTTCAGGCGCGGGGCTGGGGGCGGCCGCAGCGGTTCGCGCTGTGGAGCCTCGCGCTGCGCGCCGCGCGGGAACCGGAGACGGTGCCGGCCCCCTGGGCGGAACTCGCGCTGAGCGTGCCCGACCTGTGCCTGTGGCGCCGCGCCGAACGCTGGGCCGGGCTCGGCATAGCCCGCAGTGGGCCCGAACTGCCGCTCAGCCTCGTGGCGTTCGCGACCGACATCGACCCGCCCTGACCCTCCCGTCCTCCAACCGGCATGACAGGATGCGGCCTTGAGGAAGCCCGTCACGCACCGGCGCGAGGAACCGCCGCCGTGCCCCGGGCGCAGGACGACGACGGAGAGGCCGGACGTGAGCGACACCAGTGGACCCGCGCGTACCGCGGACAAGGAGGGCCCGGCCGCCGGAACGGCCCACAACGCCCGTGTCTGGAACCACTGGCTGGGCGGCAAGGACCACTACCTCGTCGACGAGCGGGTCGGCGACAGCATCACCGCGATGTACCCGAGCATCCGCGAGGTGGCGCGCGCGGACCGCGCCTTCCTGCGGCGTGCGGTGACCCATCTGACCGCCGAGGCCGGGCTGCGGCAGTTCCTCGACGTCGGCACCGGCCTGCCGAGCGCCGACAACACCCACGAGGTCGCCCAGCGCCTCGCACCCGAGGCCCGTGTCGTCTACGTCGACAACGACCCGATGGTACTGGCCCACGCGCGGGCCCTGCTGGCCGGAGCGCCCGAGGGGGTCACCCGGTACCTCGACGCCGACGCCGACGCCCGCGAGCCCGAGGCGATCCTGGAACAGGCCGCCCGCAGTCTCGACCTCGGCCGGCCGGTCGCCCTCATGCTCCTGGGCATCCTCAACTTCGTCCCCGACACCGACGAGGCCCGCCGTATCGTCCGCACCCTGATGGACGCCCTGGCCCCCGGCAGCCACCTCGCCCTGACCCACCCGACGCTGGAACTCGGCGGCGAGGGCAACATCGAGGCGATGGCCTTCTGGAACGAGCACGCGACCCCGCCGATCACGGCCCGTACCGGCGCCGAGATCGCCTCCTTCGCCGAGGGCCTGGAGCTGCTGGCGCCGGGGCTCGTCTCCTGCGTCCACTGGCGCCCCGAACCGGCCCCGGACGGCACGTCGCCCCGTCAGGTCGCCCAGTACGGGCTGGTGGCCCGCAAGAACTGAGCCACGGGCCGCCGGCCGCGCCCGGAAGGGAGAGACGGGGGGCGGCGGGACGCTCAGTCCTCCGCCTCGACCGCCTCGCGCAGCCTCCCGAACTCCTCGGCCATCGCCGCCAGGGACCAGTGGGCGTTGAGACCACTGGGGTTGGGCAGTACCCACACCCGGGCGCCCCCTCTGCCGGTGTCCTGCGGGCCGATCCGCGCGTGCCGGTCCTCGAAGGCGATCCGGTACGCGGTGATCCCGACGACGGCGAGCCACCGGGGCCGGTACCGCTCCACCTTCTCGGTCAGCGCGCGCCCGCCCTCGCGGTACTCCTCCACGCTCAGGTCATCGGCCCGGGCGCTCGCCCGCTCCACGACGTTGGTGATGCCGAGCCCGTACGAGAGCAGCGACTCCTGCTCCTCCGGGCGCAGTTGGCGAGGGGTGAAACCGGATTGGTGCAGCGCCGGCCAGAAGCGGTTGCCCGGACGGGCGAAGTGCTGGCCCTTCACCGCCGAGAGCAGGCCCGGGTTGATCCCGCAGAACAGCACCCGCAGCTCCGGAGCCAGTACGTCCGGGACGAGCCGGCCGCGCGCGGCGGCCAGCTCCTCGGGGGACGGACGGGACGGGCTCAGAGGATCGCCCCGGGCGTGTAACCGGCCGCTTCCGGACGCTGCTTCACGACCGCCTCGACCCGCGCGAGCACGGACGCGACCTGATCGGCGGCCGCGCCGGTGAAGGACAGCTTGTCCGCCATCAGCCCGTCCAGCTCCGCACGGCTCAGCGGGATACGGGAGTCGGCGGCCAGCTTGTCCAGCAGGTCGTTGCGCTCGGCGCCCCGCTCCCGCATCTCCAGCGCGGTGGACACCGCGTTCTCCTTGATCGCCTCGTGGGCGATCTCGCGGCCCACCCCGGCCCGCACCGCGCCCATGAGGACCTTGGTGGTGGCGAGGAACGGCAGGTAGCGGTCCAGCTCGCGGGCGACCACGGCCGGGAAGGCGCCGAACTCGTCGAGCACCGTGAGGAAGGTCTCCAGCAGACCGTCCAGCGCGAAGAAGGCGTCCGGCAGCGCGACCCGGCGCACCACCGAGCAGGACACGTCGCCCTCGTTCCACTGGTCGCCCGCCAGCTCGCCGGTCATCGAGGCGTAGCCGCGCAGGATCACCATCAGGCCGTTGACCCGCTCGCAGGAGCGCGTGTTCATCTTGTGCGGCATCGCCGAGGAACCGACCTGGCCCGGCTTGAAGCCCTCGGTGACCAGCTCGTTGCCGGCCATCAGCCGGATCGTCTTGGCCGTCGAGGAGGGCGCGGCCGCGAGCTGCACGAGCGCGGTCACCACCTCGTAGTCCAGCGAGCGCGGGTAGACCTGGCCGACCGACGTGAACACCTGGCCGAAACCGAGGTGCCCGGCGATGCGCTCCTCCAGCTCCGCGAGCTTGGCGGCGTCCCCGCCGAGCAGGTCCAGCATGTCCTGCGCGGTGCCCACCGGGCCCTTGATGCCGCGCAGCGGATAGCGCTCCAGCAGCTCCTCGACGCGCCCGTAGGCCACCAGCAGTTCGTCGGCGGCGCTCGCGAACCGCTTGCCGAGGGTCGTCGCCTGGGCCGCCACGTTGTGCGAACGGCCCGCCATGACCAGCTCGCCGTACTCCCCGGCGAGCTTCCCGAGCCGGGCGAGGACCGCCACCGTGCGGTCGCGCACCAGCTCCAGGGACAGCCGCACCTGAAGCTGCTCGACGTTCTCCGTGAGGTCCCGCGAGGTCATGCCCTTGTGCACCTGCTCATGGCCGGCGAGAGCGTTGAACTCCTCGATGCGGGCCTTCACGTCGTGCCGGGTGATCTTCTCGCGCTCGGCGATGGAGGCGAGATCCACGGTGTCCAGGACCCGCTCGTAGTCCTCGATCGCTCCGTCGGGCACCTCGATGCCGAGGTCCTTCTGCGCCCGCAGCACGGCGAGCCAGAGCCGGCGCTCCAGCTTCACCTTCTGCTCGGGCGACCAGTACGTGGCCAGCTTGGTGGAGGCGTAGCGGCCTGCCAGGACGTTCGGGATACGGGGCTTCGCAGTCACGTTGACGCAGTCTACTGGCGGTTCGCGCAGACCGGCGCCGCACCCCTGTTCGGAGGAACCTACGAAGCGGGTACGGGTGCGGGGGCCGCGAGCACGCCCGGTCGCGCGGCCGGCACCCCCCCCGTGCGCGCCGGCCGCTCACTCGGGCTGGTGCGGCCCCTCCGCAGAGACCACCCGCATGTCCGCGTAACGCAGCAGCTCGGGGCGTTTCGCGGCCCGGCCGTCACCGGAGGAACGGCCCGTGAGGCGGCGCCCGATCCACGGCAGCAGATGGGCGCGGGTGAAGCTGAGATCTGCGGCCCTGCGCCGCGCCCAGGCCGGGGGGAGTGCGGGCGGCAGCGGCCGGTCCCAGTCCTCCTCGGCGTCGAGGCCGAGCGCCTGCCACACGGCCTCCGCCACCCGCCGGTGTCCCTCGGTGGTGAGGTGCAGCCGGTCCACGCCCCACAGCCGCGGATCGGCGAGCGCCCTGGAGCCGTACAGGTCGACGACGACGGCGCCGTGCCGGGCCGCCAGTTCGTCGATGCACGCGAACAGCGCCTCCATACGCGGCCGGAACTTGTCCAGCACCGGGCCCTGGCGTCCGGGGCTGCGCATGAGGACGAGCCGCCGGCACGAGGGGGCGAGGGTTTCCACGGCCTCCTCCAGCAGACCGCGCACCCGCCCCATGTCGACCTTGGGGCGCAGGGTGTCGTTGAGGCCGCCGACGAGCGTCACGACATCGGCGCCCATCGCGGCGGCCGGACCCACCTGCTCCGCGACGATCTGCCCGATGAGCTTCCCGCGCACCGCGAGGTTCGCGTACCGGAACTCCGGGGTGCGCGCGGCGAGCCGGGCGGCGAGCAGGTCCGCCCATCCCCGGTAGGAACCGTCGGGCAACTGGTCCGACATGCCCTCGGTGAAGCTGTCCCCGACGGCGACCAGGCTGGTGTAAGAGGCATTGATCGACATGGCGAGAGCGATGGTAACCCGGGACCCGTCCCCGCCGGACGGGGCCGTGACCCCGGGCAGACGTCGGCCGTACGGGGACGGGGCCGCCCCTCCCGCCCTCCGTAGAAGAGGGCGGGGCCGCGTACCGGCCGGGGTGATGCCGACCGGAACGCGGCCCCGCCCGCCGGGAGCCCGGGGCAACCGCTCACCGGCTCCCCGGGCTCTTGAGAGGCCCCGGGGTTTTCGCCCGAGGGGTCTCGCCTCGCCGTCCGAACAGCTCCCGCAGGACGTCCTCCATCGTGACCAGCCCCGCGAGCCGGCCGCCCGCGCCGAGGACGGCCGCGAGGTGGGTGCTGCTGCCCCGCATCGCCGTCAGGACGTCGTCGAGCGGCGTGTGCTCCCCGACGCGCGCGATCGGGCGTATCTCCCGCAGCGCGAAGGGCAGGTCGGCCGGGCGCGTCTCCAGCGCGTCCTTGACGTGCAGATACCCCACGATGCGCAGAGCGTCGTCCACGACCGGGAAGCGCGAGTAGCCGTGGGCCGCGGCCAGTTCGGTCAGCCGCTCGGGTGTCACGCCGAACCGGGCGTACACGACCTGTTCCAGGGGCAGGACGACATCCCGCACCGGCCTGCGGCCGAGCTCCAGGGCCTCGTTGAGGCGCTCGCCGGAGCGCGCGTCCAGCAGGCCCGCCGCCCGGGAGTCCCTGACCAGACGGGCCAGCCCGTCGTCCGAGAACGCCGCCGCGACCTCGTCCCTCGGCTCGACGCGCAACAGCCGCAACAGACCGTTGGCCACCGCGTTGACCGCCAGAATCAGCGGGCGCAGCGCGCGCGTCAGCGACACCAGCGGCGGGCCGAGCCACAGGGCGGCGCGCACCGGGTCGGCGAGGGCGAGGTTCTTCGGGATCATCTCGCCGAGCAGCATGTGGAGATACGTCGCGAGGGCCAGCGCGAGCACGAAGGCCAGCGGGTGCACCAGAGCGTGCGCCACGCCCACAGCACCGAACACCGGCTCCAGCAGGTGCGCGACGGCGGGTTCGGCGACGACGCCGAGCACCAGCGTGCACAGGGTGATGCCGAGCTGGGCGGCCGCCATCAGGGCGGACACGTTGCGCAGGCCCCACAACACGCGTACGGCCCTGCGGTCGCCGTCCTCGGCGTACGGCTCCACCTGCGAGCGGCGTACCGAGATCAGCGCGAACTCGGCGCCGACGAAGAAGGCGTTGGCGAGGAGTGTCGCGAGACCGATGAGCAACTGGACGACAGTCATCGGCCCTCCTCCGCGGCGCGGGCGGTGCCCGCGGTCCGGGCGGCGGGGGCGGCCGGCGGGCCGGTCAGCGCGACACGGCTCGCACGCCGGCCGCTCGCCCCGGTCACCTCAAGGCGCCAGCCGGCCAGCTCCACCCGGTCGCCCTCGGCCGGGATACGGCCCAGTTCCGCCGCGAGCAGCCCCGCGAGCGTCTCGTACGGACCCGCGGGGAGCCGCAGTCCGAGGGCGGCCAGCCGGTCGGCGCGCACCGAGCCCTCGGCCGTCCAGCGGGGCCGCCCTCCCGGGCCGGTGCCCTCGGCGACCAGCTCGGGGAACGCGCGCGGATCGTGTTCGTCGCGGACCTCGCCGACGACCTCCTCGACGATGTCCTCCAGGGTGGCGACGCCCGCCGTACCGCCGTACTCGTCGATGACGACGGCCATCGTGCAGCGACCGGACAGGCGGTCGAGCAGCCGGTCGGCGCCGAGCGACTCGGGCACCAGCAGCGCCTCCCGCATCAGCTCCCCGGCCCGCACCCGGCCGCGCCGCGCGGCGGGCACCGACAGGACGTCCTTGACGTGCACGACGCCGACGACCGTGTCCAGGCCGTCCCGGTGCACCGGGAAGCGGGAGAGCCCGGTGTGCCGGGCGGCCGTCACCACGTCCGCGCAGCTCGCCGCCGCCTCCAGGGACACGACCCGCACGCGCGGGGTCATGACGTTCTGCGCCGTCAGATCGGCGAGGCGCAGGGTCCGTACGAAGCGTTCGGCCGTGTCCGCCTCCAGCGTGCCCTCCCGCGCGGAGTGGCGCGCGAGCGCCGCCAGTTCCCTCGGCCCCCGCGCGGAGTCCAGCTCCTCGGCCGGGGTCAGCCCGAAGCGGCGCACGACCCGGTTCGCCGTGTTGTCGAGGTGCTTGATGACGGGACGCAGGGCGAGACTGAACAGCCGCATGGGGCCGGCCACCCGCAAGGCCACCGGGAGGGGCGCGGAGATCGCGAGGTTCTTCGGCACGAGTTCGCCCACGACCATCAGGAACAGCGTCGACAGGGCGGTACCGAGGACCAGGGCGATCGTGGCGGACGCGCCCCGGGACAGCCCGGCCGCGCCGAGCGGGCCGGAGAGCAGGCGCGCGACCGAGGGCTGCGCGAGCATCCCGATGACCAGATTGGTGACGGTGATGCCGAGCTGGGCCCCGGAGAGCTGGAAGGTCAGGTTCCTGACCGCCTTGAGCGCCCCGGCGGCGCCTCGGTCCCCACGCTCGACGGCCGCCTCCAGGTCACCCCGTTCGACGGTGGTCAGGGAGAACTCGGCGGCGACGAAGGCGCCGCAGGCCAGGGCCAGCAGCACGGCGAGGCCGAGCAGGAGGAGTTCGGTGATCATCGGCACGGCTCCGTGCGCTCGGGGGAGGAGGGCACGGGGGGACGCGCGCGGCGGCGCGGACTGGGAGGCTCGCCCATGGGCGGACGCTCACACCTTTCGTATGCGGAGACCGCGGAGGCGGAAAGTGATGGTCAGCCCAGAGTAAAGGAAGAGCAAAGCGAATGGGGTGGTGGTCCCGGCCGCGCGCGGACCGGCCCGGCACGCCACGCCTTCCGGGGGAGCGGCCGCGCTGCCCGCCCCGGTGGCGGCGCAAGCCCTTCAGCGACTCCCCCGGAGCGGCTTCACCCACCGGTCCCACTGCGGCTCGGGCGCGTACCCGGCCGCCCGCCACGCGTGGTGCGCCCGCTCGTTCCCGCTCAGGACCATCGCGTCCCCGCGCCGCCCGCCGAGCGAGACGAACCGCTCCTCGGCCGCCGCGAGCAGCGCCGTGGCCACGCCCCGGCGCCTGTGCGCGGGCGCCACGGCCAGGCGGTACAGGTGGCAGCGCCAGCCGTCGAAACCGGCTATCAGCGTGCCCGCGAGCACCCCGGCGCGCTCGGCGAGAAGCAGGGCGCCGGGATCGCGCGCGAGCAGCCGCTCCAGTCCCTCGCGGTCGTCGCTGATGCTCGTCCCCTCGGCCGCCGTACGCCAGAACCGCAGGACGGCGTCGAGGTCGGCCCCGGTCGCGGCACGCAGGTGGAGTTCGCTCATGGCCCGCAGCCAAGCACGGGGCGCGGCCCGGTCGCGAGGGATTTCCCGGTGTGCGGTGCGCGGTGTGCGGTGTGCGGTGTGCGGGGCGCGGTGTGCGGTGCGGCGCTGCTCGGGGAGCGGGTGGCCGTCCCCCCGGACAGGGCGACCGGTTCGTGCGGCCCGGGGCGACCACCGCGAAGAGGCGGCCGGCGAGGCCCGTCGAGGAGCCCCGGCGGCCGACGCGTCGCGTTGCCCGTGGTCAGGGCGCGCCAGGTGCCGCCCTCCGGCTGCGCGGCGTCGACCGGCCGCGCCGTGTGTACGGATCGCCACGCCGGCCCCTTCCCCGACTGGCCACGGCAGGCAACTGGGCCGGAGCGCGACGCCTCGAATCCTGTCCGGCCGCTGCCCCTACCCGATGCCGGCGCCCGGACCGCCACCTGACGCACCGCATGACCCGCTCCACCTCGTTCTCTCAGTGGCCCCCCGCCGTGGCGTCGGCCGGCAGGTGAGACGGGTAATCGGCCAGGACGGTTCATGACGGTGCCGCTTCCGTCCACCGGCCAGGTCTTTCGCGGCTCCGAGGAGAAGGCAAAACTGTGATCACCGGGGGCGGCCCCCCGGGAGACAGCGAGGTCGTGCCGGATATTCAACCTTGAGGAAGTAAACGTGATTATCGGCACGCTCAACACCTTGGCGTGACGCCCAGTCCAGTCGCTTCGCCGGACTTCGTCCGGCTCGGTCGATGCATCAGTAATGACGACACGTAGGTCATGAATAGCCGCCCTGACCTCGCACTTCCCGGTGGATCGAACTGCCGGTCGCGCCGACGGCGGAAATTCCCGATCTCAGGCCGGTCCCCTCCTTCATCCTTCCCGACCGGCAGTGCCTCTCCACGTACTCGGCGCCCTTTCCCGCTGGCGCTCTCGAATCCGAATCGGTGACGACATGACCCTTTCCATGGAATTCTTCATATCGGCTGACGCACTTGCCAGGCAGCTGGAATTCTGGAGAAGGAGCCTGGCCGGGTGGAACCACTTGAGTTCCCGACCGACCGGCCCCGGCCACTCAGCCATCCTGGTCTCACTGACGTGGTCGGCTTCAGCGTTCCCGCCACCACGGTGGAGGGCTTGCGGAAGCTCGCCTCGGAACAGGACGCCTCCGTGTTCGCGGCGGGCCTCGCGGGCCTCCAGGCGCTGCTCTCCCGTTGGTCGCGGCAGGACGACATCGCTGTCGGCGTCCCCATCGACGTGAGTGCGGGCGAGGTGTTCCCCAATGCCCTGGTGATGCGGGCGGACCTCTCCGCCGGTCCGTCCTTCTCCGCTCTCCTCGATCAGGTCCACGCTACGGCCCTGGCCGCCCACGAGCATCAGGACCTGCCGTTCGGACGGATCGTGGAGGAGATCGCCCCCGGAAGCGACCTCTCCCGCAACCCCCTTTTCCAGGTCATGTTCGAACTGTGCGAGGACGGGCGGCGCACGGTGCCGGCGGGAACGCCGGGGGTCGAGGCGTGCGACCTCTCGCTGGTCCTGAGGCCCTCCGAGGACGGCGGCCTCGCCGGCACGCTCGCCTACCCAGCGGACCTGCTCGACCGGGCAACAGTCGAGCGGCTCACCGGCCACTACGTCAATCTGCTGGCAGCGGCCGTCGCCGACCCCGCCCGGCCGGTCGGCCGGCTCGACATCCTCGACGCGTCAGAACGGCAGCGTCTCCTGGCCGGCTTCAACGACACCACCGTGCCGTACCAGGACAACACCACCGTCCACGCGCTCTTCGAGCGGCAGGCTGCCCACACCCCGGACGCCCCCGCCGTCGTGTTCGGCGCGGCGAAGCTGACGTATTCGGAGCTCAACGCCCGCGCCAACCAGCTGGCCCACCACCTGATCGACCGGGGCGTCGCCGCGGGCGACCTCGTCACGGTGTGCGTGGACCGCGGCATCGACATGATCGTCGCGCTGCTCGCCGTACTGAAGGCCGGTGGTGCGTACGTCCCTCTCGACCCGGACTATCCGGCCGGCCGCATCGAGTTCATGCTCACGGACACCCGGGCGCCGCTCGTCATCACGCAGTCCCACCTCGTCGACCGGCTCCCGGCCACGGCCCCGCAGATCCGTATCGACACCGACTGGGACACGGGCATCGGCACCCGGCCCGACACCGATCCGGAACCGCAGGGCGGACCCCACGACCTCGCGTACATCATCTACACCTCCGGTTCCACCGGCACGCCCAAGGGCGTGATGGTGCAGCACCAGGCGATCTGCCGGCTGATCGACAACAACTGGTTCGCGGACATCGCCCCCGACGACGTCGTCGCCCAGACCTGCAACTTCTGTTTCGATGTGTTCACTTGGGAGTGCTGGGGCGCCCTCACCTCCGGCGCCTCGCTCGCGATCGTTCCCAAGGCCGCGCTCGTCGACACCGCGCTCCTCACCACGACCCTCCGTGCGCACGGCGTCACCACGATGTGGCTGACGGCACCCCTCTTCAACCACCACGTGTCGGAGTGTCCCGATCTGGTCGCCGGGATGAAGACGGTGATGTACGGGGGTGACGCGGTCGAGCGGTCGGTCGCGGACGGCCTCCTGGCCGGCCCGCACGCGCCGCGGAATCTGGTCAACGGTTACGGCCCGACGGAGGCGGCGGTCTTCGCGACCTGCTACGTCGTCGACCCGGACGGCCCGCAGATCACTTCCATGCCCATCGGACGCCCGATCGCCAACACCGACGCGTTCGTGATGGACCGCTTCGGCGGCCTCGCGCCGATCGGCGTCCCCGGCGAGCTGTGGATCGGCGGCCCCGGCGTCGCCCGCGGCTACTGGAACCAGCCGGACCTCACCGCCGACCGCTTCGTCGCCCACCCTTTCGCCCCGGAGACCGGTCAGAAGGTCTACCGCACCGGTGATCTGGTGCGCTGGCTGCCCGACGGCAACATCGAGTTCCTCGGCCGCATCGACCAGCAGGTCAAGATCCGTGGTCTGCGCATCGAACTCGGCGAGATCGAGTCGGCGCTCGCCACCCACGAGGACGTCGCCAACGTCACCGTCGTGGTCCGCGAGGACAGCCCCGGCGACAAGCGCCTCGTCGCCTACTGCGTGCCCGCCGCCGGCCGCGTGCTGACCGTCGGGGGGCTGCGGGAGCGGCTGCGGGCGAGCCTGCCGGACTACATGGTCCCCAACTGGTTCGTCTTCCTCGACGTGTTGCCGCTCACCCCGAATGGCAAGGTCGACCGCCGGGCGCTGCCGGCCCCCGGTACAACCCGTGAGGACGGCGGCTTCACCACCCCACGCACGGAGAACGAGCGGATCGTCGCCGACATCTGGTGCGAGGTCCTCGGCTTCGACCGGATCAGCGTCCACGACGACTTCTACCAGCTCGGCGGGCACTCCCTGCACGCGTTCCAGATCGTCTCGCGGGTCGCGAAGCGGCTCGACGTGGAGGTGACGGTCCGTGACATCTTCAACGCCCCGACGGTCGCGCGGCTCACTGAGGTCCTCCTCAGCGGCGACGCCGGCCTCGCCGTACCGCTCCTCCCGCGCCCGACCGGAACGGACGGCACCGACGGTACGGCCTCACTCCCGCTGTCGTTCGCCCAGCGGCGCCTGTGGTTCCTGGACCAGCTGGAGCCGGGCAGCGCCGAGTACGTCATCCCGTTCGGCTTCCGGGTCGACGGCGCCCTGGACCCGGCCGCACTGGAGGCCGCGTTCTCCGGCCTCGTCGCCCGCCACGAGGTGCTGCGCACCCGCTTCGTGGCCGACGTGCAGGGCGAGCCGTTCCAGGTCGTCGACGCCCCCTGGCCGGTCACGATCGAGCTGACGGACCTGTCCGGCACGCAGGAGGCGGAGACCCGGGCCCGGAAGGTCCTCGACGCGAAGGCGAGCGAGCCGTTCGACCTCGCCGCCGGCCCGCTGCTGCGCGTCACCGTCGTCCGGCTCGCGCAGGACGAGCACCTGCTTCTGGTCGCCGTCCACCACATCGTCGCCGATGGCTGGTCCGTCTCCGTCCTCACCGACGAACTGCGCGAGCTGTATGCCGCGGCCCTCCAGCACCGCGCGCCGGACCTTGCTGAACTCCCAGTTCAGTACGCGGACTTCGCGCTCTGGCAGCACCAGTGGCTCACCCCTGAGCGGGAGCGGGGCCAGCTCGGCTACTGGCGAAAGAACCTCGCCGGCGTCGAACCGCTGGAACTCCCCACCGACCGGCCGCGCCCGCCGGTGCGCTCCGGCGCGGGCGACTCGCTCACCTTCACCATCGGCGCCGACCTGGCCCAGGGCCTCCAGAAGCTCGCCGCCGAGCGGAACGCCTCCCTCTTCATGGCAGGCCTGGCCGCCTTCCAGGTCCTGCTGTCACGCTGGTCGCGGCAGGACGACATCGCCGTGGGCACGCCGGTCGCCGGCCGCAACCGCGCCGAGGTCGAGGATCTGGTCGGGTTCTTCGTGAACACCCTGGTCATGCGGGCCGACCTCACCGCCAACCCCACCTTCACCGACCTCCTCGCCCAGGTCCGCGAGACCGCCCTCGGCGCCTACGCCCACCAGGACCTGCCCTTCGAGCGCATCGTCGAAGACCTCGCCCCCGAGCGTGATCTCTCCCGTAACGCGCTGTTCCAGGTCATGTTCGCCCTCCAGAACGTGCCCGACAGCACCTGGACCCTCCCCGGCCTCACCCTCGACGCGATCGACGTCACCAACCACGCCTCGAAGTTCGACCTGACGCTGTTCCTCACCGAGCAGGCCGACGGCCGCCTCGAAGCCGAACTCGTCTACTCCACCGAGTTGTTCGACCGGGCAACGGTCGAGCGCCTGGCCAGCCACTACGTGCGCCTGCTCAACTCCGTGCTCGCTCACCCTGGATGCCCGGTCGGCCGGCTGGACGTCCTCTCCGCGAGCGAGCGGGCCGAGCTGCTCGCCGGCACTGAGACAGTGTCGTACGAGGGCGGGGAAACCCTCCAGGCCCTGGTAGAGGAGCAGGTCGCCCGCACCCCGGACGCTCCCGCCGTCGCGTTCGGCGCCGAGCAGCTGTCGTACGCACAGCTCAACGGCCGCGCCAACCAGCTGGCCCACCACCTCACCGACCGGGGCATCGGCACGGGCGACCTCGTCACCGTGTGCGCCGACCGCGGCAGCGACATGATCGTCGCGCTGCTCGCCGTGCTGAAGGCCGGCGCCGCCTACGTGCCGGTGGACCCCGACTACCCCACCGCCCGCGTCGAGTTCATGCTCTCCGACAGCCGGTCACCGCTGGTCATCACCCAGTCCCATCTGGTCGACCGGCTCCCGGGCAGCGCCCCGCGTGTCCTCCTCGATGCCGACTGGGACACGGAGATCGCCCCCCGCCCCACATCCGACCCGGCGCCGTCCTCCGGGCCCCAGGACCTGGCGTATCTGATCTATACCTCCGGGTCCACCGGCACCCCCAAGGGCGTCATGATCCGCCACCAGGGCGTGGTGAACTACCTGCGCTTCCTCACCGGCACGGTCCTCGACGGCCGGAACCCGGGTACGTTGCTGCAGACCGTCTCCATCTCCTACGACGCCTCGGTACGGGAGATCTTCGGCGGCCTCGTCTCCGGCGCTCTGCTGCGAATCATGCCGACCGGCGCCATGGCCGACCCCCGCACCTATCTGGAGACGGCACGCGCCGAGGGCGTACGGAACATCCTCAGCTGCGTGCCCAGCGCCTACCAGGCCCTGGTGCGCACCGGCGCCGAGTGCGGGATCGACCTCGACTTCGGCACAGTGCTGCTCAGTGGTGAGAGCCCCACGCTGCTCGCCGGCGAACAGGCGCTCGTCCACGCGTCGGCCGCGGAGGTGGTGAACCACTACGGGCCGACTGAGACCACGATGACCGCGGTCTTCCACCGGCACCACCGGATCTGCGACGGCAACCTCGTGGGCCGGCCCATTCCGAACGTGCAGGCGCTGGTCATGGACCGGTTCGGCGGTCTCGCGCCGGTCGGCGTGCCGGGTGAGCTGTGGATCGGCGGCGCGGGCGTGGCCCGCGGCTACTGGAACCGGCCGGACCTCACCGACGAGCGTTTCGTGGCCCACCCGTTCGCGGACGCACCCGATGCGAAGGTGTACCGCACGGGCGATCTGGTGCGCCGGCTGCCTGACGGCGGCATCGAGTTCCTCGGCCGGACCGACCAGCAGGTGAAGATCCGCGGTCTGCGGATCGAGCTCGGTGAGATCGAGTCCGCGCTCACCGCCCACGAGGACGTCGCCGCGGCCGTGGTGACCGTTCGTGAGGACACCCCCGGCGACAAACGGCTCGTCGGCTACTGCGTGCCCGCGGCCGATGCCGAGCCGACCGCCGCCGGCATGCGGGAGCATCTGCGGTCGATCCTGCCAGGCCACATGGTCCCCAACTGGTTCGTGCCGCTCGACGCGCTGCCGCTCACCCCGAACGGCAAGATCGACCGCAAGGCACTGCCGCAGCCGGAGGGTGACCGCCCGGACACGGGCACCGAGTACGTCGGGCCGCGCAACCGAACCGAGCGGATCGTCGCCGACATCTGGTGCGAGGTTCTGGGGCTCGATCGCGTCGGCGTGCACGACAACTTCTTCCACATCGGCGGGCACTCGCTGCACGCGATCCGGACGATCCTGCGGCTGACCAAGAAGCTGGACGTCGAGCTGACCGTCCGTGACATGTTCCTCGCCCCGACCGTCGCGGACGTGGCGGCCGCGGTCACCGCGGCTGCCACGCCGAAGGCCGACCTGCTGGTGCTGCCGCGCCCGGCCGGCACCACCGAGCTGCCGCTGTCCTTCGCTCAGCGCCGGATGTGGTTCCTCGACCGGCTGGAGCCGGGCAGCACCGAGTACGTGATCCCGTTCGGTTTCGAGGTCGAGGGCGCCCTGGACCTAGCGGCCCTGGAGACCGCGCTGTCGGGTCTGGTCGCCCGGCACGAGGTGCTGCGCACCCGCTTCGTCACGGGCCAGGGCGGCGAGCCCGGCCAGGTCGTCGACGCGCCCTGGCCGGTCACGGTTGAGCTCACGGACCGGTCCGACGCACCCGACCCGGAGGCCGAGGCCCGGAAGGTCCTCGACGCGAAAGTGAGCAAGCCGTTCGATCTCACCGGCGGCCGGCTGCTCCGTGCCGGCGCGGTCCGGCTGGCCGATGACCGCTATCTGTTGATGGTGGCGGTTCACCACATTGTCGCCGATGGCTGGTCCGTCTCCGTCCTCACCGACGAACTGCGCGAGCTGTATGCCGCGGCCCTCCAGCACCGTGCGCCGGACCTTGCTGAACTCCCAGTTCAGTACGCGGACTTCGCGCTCTGGCAGCACCAGTGGCTCACCCCTGAGCGGGAGCGGGGCCAGCTCGGCTACTGGCGGGAGAACCTCGCCGGCGTCGAACCGCTGGAACTCCCCACCGACCGGCCGCGCCCGCTGGTCCGCTCGGGTGCCGGTGACTCCCTCACCTTCGGCGTCCCGGCGGCCGCGGCGGAGGGCCTGCGCGCGCTCGCCACCCGGCAGAACGCCACCCTCTTCATGGCGGGCCTGGCCGCCTTCCAGGTCCTGCTGTCACGCTGGTCGCGGCAGGACGACATCACCGTCGGCACCCCCATCGCCGGCCGCAACCGCGCCGAGGTCGAGGATCTGGTCGGGTTCTTCGTGAACACCCTGGTCATGCGGGCCGACCTCACCGCCAACCCCACCTTCACCGACCTCCTCGCCCAGGTCCGCGAGACCGCCCTCGGCGCCTACGCCCACCAGGACCTGCCCTTCGAGCGCATCGTCGAAGACCTCGCCCCAGAACGTGACCTCTCCCGTAACGCCCTCTTCCAGGTCATGTTCGAGCTGCGCGAGACCACCCTGGGCACGACGGACTTCGTCACCGGCACGACGCGCTGGATCTCGGGCGAGACGCTGGTCTCGACGGCCGCCAAGTTCGACCTGTCGCTGACTCTGACGCCCGCCGCGGACGGCGGCTTCACCGGCGAACTCACTTACTCCACCGAACTGTTCGACCGCGCCACGGCCCGTCGTCTCGCCGAGCACTACACGCGGCTGCTCGACTCGGCGGTCGCCGCCCCGGCCACCCCCGTCGGGGAGCTGGACATCCTCACCACAGCGGAGCGGGACCGGCTGCGCTGCACTCTCAACGACACCGCCGTCCCGTACGAGGACGAGGTTCCCGTCCACCGCCTCTTCGAGCGGCAGGCGGCCCGGACCCCCGACGCGGTGGCCATCGTCTGCGAGGGCGCGCAGGTCACCTACGGGGAGCTGAACGTCCGCGCCAACCGGCTCGCCCACCACCTCATCGGCCGGGGCGTCACGGCCGACGACCTCGTCACGGTGTGCGTCGACCGCGGCCCGGACATGATCGTGGCCCTGCTCGGGGTACTGAAGGCCGGCGGCGCCTACGTGCCGGTGGACCCGGACTATCCGGCCGCCCGCCTGGAGTTCATGCTCACGGACACCCAGGCACCGCTGGTCGTCACCCAGTCCCACCTGGCCGACCGGCTCCCAGGCAACGCCCCGCAGGTTCTCGTCGACGGCGACTGGGACCCCATGACCGCCGACTGCCCCGCGACCGACCCGGCGCCGCGCTCCGGCCCCGACGACCTGGCGTACCTGATCTACACCTCCGGATCGACCGGCACCCCCAAGGGCGTCATGATCCAGCACCGGTCGATGAGCAACCGGCTCCAGGAGATGCGCAGCCGGTACGGGATCACGGCCGAGGACCGGGTGCTGCAGTTCGCCTCGGTGACCTTCGACGCGGCGGCGGAGCAGATCTTCCCGGCCCTGATCTCCGGCGCACGGCTGGTCATGCGGGGTACGGAGAAGTGGAGCCCCACCTCCCTCAACGGCACGATCGACGCCGAGGGCGTCACGGTCGGTGAGCTGACCCCCGCGCTGTGGGAGCAGGTCGTGCCGCACCTGAGCGGCCGACGCGCCTTGTCCCCGTCCTTCCGGCTGCTGGTTTTGGGCGGCGAGCAGGTGCCGGCCGCAGCGGTCCGGGACTGGTTCCAGCACACCTCCGTGCCGATCTACAACACGTACGGCCCCACGGAGACGACGATCACCGCCACGTCGAGCCTGATCACCAAGCCGCGTGAGGTCATCCTCATCGGCACGCCGATCGCGAACACCGAGGTGTTCGTGATGGACCGGTTCGGCGGTCTCGCGCCGGTCGGCGTGCCGGGTGAGCTGTGGATCGGCGGCGCGGGCGTGGCCCGCGGCTACTGGAACCGGCCGGACCTCACCGACGAGCGTTTCGTGGCCCACCCGTTCGCGGACGCACCCGACGCGAAGGTGTACCGCACGGGCGATCTGGTCCGCTGGCTGCCGGAGGGGAACATGGAGTTCCTCGGCCGCATCGACCAGCAGGTGAAGATCCGCGGTCTGCGGATCGAGCTCGGTGAGATCGAGGCCGCGCTCACCGCCCACGAGGACGTCGCCGCGGCCGTGGTGACCGTTCGTGAGGACACCCCCGGCGACAAACGGCTCGTCGGCTACTGCGTGCCCGCCGCCGGCCGCGTACTCACCGCCGCCGACCTGCGGGCCCGGCTCCGCGCGAGCCTGCCGGACTACATGGTCCCGAACGGGTTCGTGTTGCTCGACGCGCTGCCGCTCACCCCGAACGGCAAGATCGACCGCAGGGCGCTACCCCAGCCGGACGGCGACCGCCCCGACACGGACACCGACTACGTGGCCCCCCGCACCGAGGTGGAACGCGTCATCGCCGGTATCTGGAGCGAGGTCCTGGGGCTCGACCGGATCGGCGTGCACGACAACTTCTTCCACATCGGCGGGCACTCGCTCCTCGCCACCCGAGTGATCAACCAGATCGACCTGCTCACCGGCCTTGAGGTCAGCCTCCGGCAGTTCTTCCTCGCGCCGACCGTCGCGGACCTCAGCGCGCACGTCCTCGAACTGCTCGCCCTCGAAGACGCCGAGAGCGCCAAAGACGCCGAAGACGGCACCGGCTCCGCCACCCCGACTTCTCTCTGATCAGGTAAGGAAAGAACCCGATGACTATCGCTGCAGGCAACAGCCTTGAGTCGCGACTCCTCGCCCGCATGAGCAAGCGCACGGCGGACGACCGCATCAAGCGCGTCGACAGCCCGAACGGCAAGCCGCTGTCGTTCGCCCAGCGGCGCCTGTGGTTCCTCGACCAGATGGAGCCGGGAAGCGCCGAGTACGTGATCCCCTTCGGCTTCGCGCTTAAGGGCGCCCTGGACCTGGCCGCACTGGAGGCCGCGTTCTCCGGCCTCGTCGCCCGCCACGAGGTGCTGCGCACCCGCTTCGTCACCGGCGAGGACGGCGAACCCGTCCAGGTCGTCGAGGGTCCCTGGCCCGTATCGGTCGAACTCACGGACCTGTCCGGCACCCAGGACCCGGAGGCCGAGGCGCGGAAGGTGGTCGACGCGAGGACGGCCGAGCCGTTCGACCTGACCGGTGGCCGCCTACTCCGTGTCGGCGCGGTCCGGCTGGCCGATGACCGTTATCTGTTGATGGTGGCGGTTCACCACATTGTCGCGGATGGCTGGTCCGTCTCCGTCCTCACCGACGAACTGCGCGAGTTGTATGCCGCGGCGCTCGACCACCGCACCCCTGAGCTGGCCGAGCTTCCCGTTCAGTACGGGGACTTCGCGCTCTGGCAGCACCAGTGGCTTACCCCGGAGCGCGAGGAGCGTCAGCTGGCCTACTGGCGGAAGAACCTCGTCGGCGTCGAGCCGCTCGAACTTCCCACCGACCGGCCGCGTCCACTGCACCGCTCCAGCGCGGGTGACGCCGTCACCTTCACGATCGACGCCGGCACCGTCCAGGGCCTGCGGAACGTCGCTTCCGCTCAGGGCGCCTCGCTCTTCATGGCGGGCCTGGCCGCCTTCCAGGTGCTGCTGTCGCGCTGGTCGCGGCAGGACGACATCGCCGTCGGCACCCCGATCGCCGGCCGTAACCGCGCCGAGGTGGAGGACTTGGTCGGGTTCTTCGTGAACACCTTGGTCATGCGGGCCGACCTCGCGGCCAACCCCACCTTCACGGAGTTGCTCGGCCAGGTCCGTGAGACCGCCCTCGGCGCCTACGCCCACCAGGACCTGCCCTTCGAGCGCATCGTGGAGGACCTCGCTCCCGAGCGTGATCTCTCCCGTAACGCGCTGTTCCAGGTCATGTTCGCCCTCCAGAACGTGCCCGACAGCACCTGGACCCTCCCCGGCCTCACCCTCGACACCATCGAAGTCGCCACGCACGCCTCGAAGTTCGACCTGACGCTGTTCCTCACCGAGCAGGCCGAAGGCACCCTGGAAGCGGAGATCGTCTACTCCACGGAGCTGTTCGACCGGGCAACGGTCGAGCGGCTGGCCGGGAACTACGTCAACCTGCTGGCCGCCGCCGTCACGGCCCCGTCGACGCCGGTCGGCGAGCTGGACGTCCTCTCGGCCGCGGATCGCGAACAGCTCCTCGTCGCCTTCAACGACACCACCGTCCCTTACCGGGACGACATCACCGTCCACGCGCTCTTCGAGGAGCAGGCCGCCCGCACTCCGGACGCTCCCGCCGTGACGTCCGAGGCCGAGAGCCTGTCGTACGCGCAGCTCAATGCCCGCGCCAACCAGCTGGCCCACCACCTCGCCGACCGGGGCATCACCGCCGGCGACCTCGTCGCCGTGTGCGTCGACCGCGGCACCGACATGATCGTCGCCCTGCTCGCCGTACTGAAGGCGGGTGGTGCGTACGTCCCGCTCGACCCGGACTACCCGGCCGCCCGTCTGGAGTTCATGCTCACGGATACCCGGGCACCCCTGGTCGTCACCCGGTCCCACCTCGCTGACCGGCTTCCCGTCGGCGTCCCGCAGGTGCTACTGGACACCGACCGGGAGCTCGTCGCGGCCCGGCCCACGACCGACCCGGCCCGGCTGGGCGGCCCGGACAGCCTCGCGTACATCATCTACACCTCCGGTTCCACCGGCACGCCCAAGGGCGTGATGGTCCAGCACCAGGCGATCTGCCGACTGATCGACAACAACTGGTTCGCGGAAATCACCCCCGACGACGTCGTCGCGCAAGCGGCGAACTTCTCCTTCGACGCCTTCACCCTGGAGTGCTGGGGCGCCCTGACCACCGGCGCCTCGCTCGCGGTCCTGTCCAAGGACATCGTGCTCGACCCCGAGCGGCTGAGGGCGCAGATCCGGTCCCGGTCGATCTCGACGATGTGGCTGACGGCCCCGCTGTTCAACCAGCACGTCACCGACTGCCCGGACCTGCTGGCCGGGATGAAAACGGTGATGTACGGGGGGGACGCGGTCGAGCGGTCGGTCGCGGACGGCCTCCTGGCCGGCCCGCACGCGCCGCGGAACCTCGTCAACGGCTACGGCCCGACCGAGACCACCGTCTTCGCGACCTGCTACGTCGTCGACCCGGACGACCCGCGGTCCACGTCCATGCCCATCGGACGCCCGATCGCCAACACCCAGGCCCTGGTCGTGGACCGCTTCGGCGGCCTCGCTCCGGTCGGTGTCCCCGGCGAGCTGTGGATCGGCGGCCCCGGCGTCGCCCAGGGCTACTGGAACCGGCCCGAGCTCACCGCCGACCGCTTCGTCGCCCACCCCTTCGATCAGGAGACCGGTCAGAAGGTCTACCGCACGGGCGATCTGGTCCGCTGGCTCCCGGACGGCAACATCGAGTTCCTCGGCCGCATCGACCAGCAGGTCAAGATCCGCGGTCTGCGGATCGAGCTCGGCGAGATCGAGTCCGCGCTCGCCGCGCTGGACGACGTCGCCAACGTCACCGTCGTGGTCCGCGAGGACAGCCCCGGCGACAAGCGCCTCGTCGCCTACTGCGTGCCTGTCGCCGGCACCGAGCCGACCACCGCCGACCTGCGGGCCCGGCTGCGCGCGAACCTGCCCGACCACATGATCCCGAACTGGTTCGTCTTCCTCGACGTGTTGCCGCTCACCCCGAACGGCAAGGTCGACCGCCGGGCGCTCCCGGTGCCGGACGCGGCCCGCGAGGCCGCCGACGGGGAAGTGACCGCGCCGCGCACCGAGGCCGAGCGGGTCGTGGCGGACATCTGGTGCGAGGTCCTGGGCCTCGGCCGGGTAGGAGTGCACGAGGACTTCTTCCAGCTGGGCGGGCACTCGCTGCTCGCCACCCGGCTGGTCTCCCGGATCAACAAGGCACTCGGCGCGGCCGTCACCGTCCGGCAGCTCTTCGAGGCGCGCACGGTCGCCGCGCTGGCCGCCGAGGCCGAGTCGGCGGCGCAGCAGGAGAGCGCGATCACGAGCCGTCCAGATGGCACGGCCGTGGTGCCGCTGTCGTTCGCCCAGCGGCGCCTGTGGTTCCTGGACCAGCTGGAGCCGGGAAGCGCCGAGTACGTGATCCCCTTCGGCTTCGCGCTTGAGGGCGCTCTCGACCTGGCTGCCCTGGAGGCAGCGTTCTCGGGTCTGGTGGCCCGGCATGAGGTGCTGCGGACCCGGTTCGCGACGGGTGCCGACGAGGAGCCGGTGCAGGTCGTCGGTGAGCCGTGGGAGGTGCGGAGCGAGCTGGTCGACCTGCGGCACATCACGGACCTGGCGGAGCGCGAGACCCTGGCCCGGGTCACCCTGGACAGCAAGGCGTGCGTGCCCTTCGACCTCACGGCAGGCCGCCTGCTGCGGGTCACGGTCGTCCGGCTGGCCGATGACCGTTATCTGTTGATGGTGGCGGTTCATCACATTGTCGCGGATGGCTGGTCCGTCTCCGTCCTCACCGACGAACTGCGCGAGTTGTATGCCGCGGCGCTCGACCACCGCACCCCTGAGCTGGCCGAGCTTCCCGTTCAGTACGGGGACTTCGCGCTCTGGCAGCACCAGTGGCTTACCCCGGAGCGTGAGGAGCGTCAGCTGGCCTACTGGCGGAAGAACCTCGTCGGCGTCGAGCCGCTCGAACTTCCCACCGACCGGCCGCGTCCACTGCACCGCTCCAGCGCGGGTGACGCCGTCACCTTCACGATCGACGCCGGCACCGTCCAGGGCCTGCGGAACGTCGCTTCCGCTCAGGGCGCCTCGCTCTTCATGGCGGGCCTGGCCGCCTTCCAGGTGCTGCTGTCGCGCTGGTCGCGGCAGGACGACATCGCCGTCGGCACGCCGATCGCCGGCCGTAACCGCGCCGAGGTGGAGGACTTGGTCGGGTTCTTCGTGAACACCTTGGTCATGCGGGCCGACCTCGCGGCCAACCCCACCTTCACGGAGTTGCTCGGCCAGGTCCGTGAGACCGCCCTCGGTGCCTACGCCCACCAGGACCTGCCCTTCGAGCGCATCGTGGAGGACCTCGCTCCCGAGCGTGATCTCTCCCGTAACGCGCTGTTCCAGGTCATGTTCGCCCTCCAGAACGTGCCCGACAGCACCTGGACCCTCCCCGGCCTCACCCTCGACACCATCGAGGTGCGGGGCGAGACGCCGAACTTCGATCTGGTCTGCCTGCTCAACGCCGACGAGGCCACCGGGGCCGTCGAGGGCCGCATCCTCTTCTCGCCGGAGCTGTTCGACCGGACGACGGTCGAGCGCCTCGCCGGGAACTACGTGAGCCTGCTGGCCGCCGCCGTCGCGGCCCCGTCGACGCCGGTCGGCGAGCTGGACGTGCTCACGGCCCGGGAACGGGAGAAGCTCCTCGTCGCCTTCAACGACACCACCGTGCCGTACCAGAACGACATCACCGTCCACGAGTTCTTCGAGCAGCAGGCCGCCCGCACCCCGGACGCCACCGCGCTCGTCTTCCAGGACGTCGAGCTGACCTACGGGGAGCTGAACGCCCGCGCCAACCAGCTCGCCCACCACCTGATGGAGCGGGGCGTCACCACCGAGGATCTGGTCGCGGTGTGCGTGGACCGTGGGCCGGACATGATCGTGGCCCTGCTCGGGGTGATGAAGGCCGGCGGCGCCTACGTGCCGGTGGACCCCGACTACCCCACCGCCCGCATCGAGTTCATGCTGTCCGACACCCGGGCGCCGCTCGTGATCACCCAGTCCCACCTGGCCGACCGGCTCCCCGCGGGCTCCCCGCAGATGCTCGTCGACACTGAGTGGGACACCCTGGTCGCGGCCCGTCCCACGACGAACCCGGAGCCGCGGAGCCACCCCGACAACCTCGCGTACATCATCTACACCTCCGGTTCGACCGGCACTCCCAAGGGCGTGATGGTCCAGCACCAGGGCGCGGTCAGTATGGCGAAGCACCTGCCGGGCCGGCTGCGGCTGGACGCCGGCAGCCGGGTGCTGCAGTTCGCGTCGCCGAGCTTCGACGCCTCGATGTACGAGGTGATCACCACCTGGGGTGCCGGCGCGGCCCTGGTGCTCGCCCCGCGTGAGGACCTGTTCCCCGGCAGACCGCTGGAGACGACAGCGGCCCGGCACGGGGTGACCGCGGTCACGATGTCGCCTTCGCTGCTGGCCGGGGTGTCCACCGAGGCGATGGAGAGCGTCCGGACGATCGTGGTGGCCGGCGAGGCCTGCCCGCCGGACGTGCTGGCCACCTGGTCGCCGGGGCGGGTGTTCGTCAACGCGTACGGGCCGAGCGAGGACACCGTGTGCAGCACCCTGTACGAGTACACCGAGGCCCGGGACCGGGTGCTGATCGGGGCGCCGATCGCGAACCACGAGGTGTTCGTGATGGACCGGTTCGGCGGCCTGGCGCCGGTCGGCGTGCCGGGTGAGCTGTGGATCGGCGGCGCGGGCGTGGCCCGCGGCTACTGGAACCGCCCCGAGCTGACCGCCGAGCGTTTCGTCACCCACCCCTTCGCCCCCGACACAGGTCAGAAGGTCTACCGCACGGGCGATCTGGTGCGCTGGCTGCCAGAGGGGAACCTGGAGTTTCTCGGCCGGATCGACCAGCAGGTCAAGCTGCGCGGTCTGCGGATCGAGCTCGGTGAGATCGAGTCGGCGCTCGCCGCCCACGAGGACGTCGCCGCGGCCGTGGTGATCGTCCGCGAGGACACCCCCGGCGACAAACGGCTCGTCGGCTACTGCGTGCCGTCCGCCGGCCGGGAGCTGACCGTGGCCGGCCTGCGGGCCCAGCTGCGGGCGAGCCTGCCGGACTACATGATCCCGAGCTGGTTCGTCTTCCTCGAAGGGCTGCCGTTCACCCCGAACGACAAGGTCGACCGCAAGGCGCTGCCGCGGCCGGAGGGCGACCGCCCGCACATGGACACCGAGTTCGTGGCCCCACGCACGGAGACCGAGCGGATCGTCGCCGACATCTGGAGCGAGGTCCTGGGTCTTGAGCAGGTCGGGGTGCACGACGACTTCTTCCAGCTCGGCGGGCACTCGCTGCGCGCCGTACGGCTGGCGACCCGGCTGCAGAACGCCGGCTACGCGATGTCGGTGCGGGCGGTGATGCAGTACCCGACGATCGCTGAGGCGGCGGACCTGCTGTCCCGGGCCGGGACAGCGTCCCGCTCCCTGGCCTTCGAGCTCGGCGGCGGCCGGCCGGACGACGCCACCGGGCGGAGTACCGGGGAGGCGGCGCGGAAGAACCTGTTCTGCGTCCATCCCAGCGGCGGCAGCGCGCACTGGTTCGCGCCGCTCGCCGGAGAGCTCGTCGGCGAGTACCGGACGTACGGCATCCAGGTGCCCGGCATGGAGCCGGACGAGGAGACCGTGCGGGGCGTGCCGGCGCTTGCGGCGCGTTACTGGGAGGAGATCCGGGCGATCCAGCCGGAGGGCCCGTACCACCTGCTCGGCTGGTCGCTGGGGGCCGTCATCGCCCACGAGATGGCCCGGCAGGCCCCGGCGGATACCGCGCAGGTCTATCTGGTGGAGCCGCCGATCGTCGAACCGCGGGTCAGGAAACGCCTGATGGGCTACGTGGCCGACTACCACCGGGCGGTCGCCCTCTGGGAGAAGGGCCGCGGACAGCAGGGCGCGGAGCGCGAGCGGACCGGGACGGCGCTGCGGCAGCTCGCCGGAACTCTGGAGGTGCCTGACGAGTCGGCGACGCTCGACGAATGGCTTCCGTACGCCACCCTCGGTGGGCTGCTGGAGTCGGTGGCGGCCTACGAGCCGCCGGTCTCGGCGGCCCCCTGCACGCTCGTCGTCAGCGACGACGTGCGGCTCAGCGGCGAGGGCTCGAACGCGAGCGACGGCAGCGCCGAGGAGTACACGGACCACTGGCGCGGCCTTTATCCGGGCGGGCTGCGGCAGACACACACACCGGGCACGCACATGGACATGATGACGGCTCAGGAGGCCGTGTCGGTCCTCGCCCGCGCGATCATCAGCAACTCGACCGAGTACGCGAGGTGGCAGGCATGAGCAGCACCGAGAAGACGACCGGCACGACCGCCGACACCGCGGCCGGCGTGCGGATTCCCACCTTCCAGGATGTGCGGGCGGCCGGGCGCCGGATCGCGCCCGTGATCCGCCGGACGCCGCTCTGGCGGGTGCCCGGCACCGCTGTGCTGCTCAAGCGGGAGGATCTGCAGAAGTCGGGCTCGTTCAAACTGCGTGGCGTGACCAACGCCTTCGCCGTCGCCGCGCCCACCCGGGTGGTGACCGCCTCCTCCGGGAACCACGGCAAGGCGGTGGCGATGCTGGCCCGCGCCCGGCGGGTCCCGGCGACGGTCGTGATGACCGCGCAGTCGGCGCCGGAGAAGGTGGAGCGGATCCGCGAACTGGGCGCCCGTGTACGGTTCGTGGAAGGCGGGGTCGCGGAGCGCAACCGCCTGGCGGAGGCTCTCGCCGCAGAGCAGGGCGCGACTCTGATCCCCTCTTCCGACCACGCCGACGTCATCGCGGGACAGGGCACCACGGGCCTGGAGATCGCCGCCGCGGCGCCGGGCGTCGAGGCGGTGTACGTGCCCGTCGGCGGCGGCGGACTGCTGGCCGGCATGTGCCTCGCGAAGCAGGCCTGGACGGTGTCCGGGGCGCGGGACCGGGCGCCGGCGGTGGTGGGCGTGGAGCCGGTCTCGGCCCCCCGCTACGCGCTCTCCGTGTCGACCGGCCGACCGGTGACCGTCCCGCCGTCCGCGTCCGTCGCCGACGGGCTGCGCGGTCAGACGCCGGGCCGGATCGCCCTCCCGGTCGTGGCCGCCGGAGCGGTCCGGCTCACGGTCGTCGACGACGACGAGATCGTCCGCGCCATGGCCCTGCTGCGCGGCCACGGGGTCGTGGCCGAGCCCAGCTCGGCGGCGGCGGTCGCTGCGGCGCTGCGCGGTGAGCACAAACGGGACGTCGTGGTGGTCCTCAGCGGCGGCAACATCTCCCGCGCGCGCTTCGACGAACTGCTCGCGCCCGTCGGCAGCGCCCGGGACGCCCTGGTCGCGCTGGCCGCACCCTGACGGCGGGGGCCGCCGCCCGCCCCCGCCCGTACCCCTTTTTTCGTCCATGTCGAAGGAGCATCATGTCCACGACACTGCTGTCCCACGAGACCACCACCGGCCCCGCCCCCACCGCCCTGCTCGCCCCGCGGCTCTACCGCCCCGACCACCTGGCCGAACTCGTCCGACCCTCCGAGGGCCCGCGGTTGTGGCTGGTGAACCTGGCCGCGGGGGCCGCCGAGCCCGACCCGACGGCCCTGCTCGACGCCGGGGAACGGGCCAGGGCGACGGCCTTCCGTTCGCCCCTGGACCGAGCCCACTTCATGGCCTCGCACTGCGCGCTGCGCCGCATCCTCGGCGCCCACCTGGGGCGGGCACCCGAGGACGTGCGGCTCTCGCAGGCCGACTGCCCGGTGTGCGACGCAGGCCACGGCCGACCGGCCGTCGAGGGCAGCTCACTGCAGTTCTCGCTGTCCCGGCGGGCCGGTTACTGCCTGATCGCCCTGGCCCGAACGCCGGTGGGCGTGGACCTGGAGGCCCATCCGGCGCTGGAGGTGGCCGACGAACTCGCCGGCTCGCTGCACCCCCGCGAGCAGGTCCTCCTCGAACAGGCTCCGCCCGAGCGGCGGGCGGCCGTCTTCGCTCGTGTCTGGGCGCGCAAGGAGGCCTACCTCAAGGGCCTGGGCACCGGGCTCGCCATGGGTGCCGCCCACGTCTACGTGGCGGAGGGTGCCCAGGTGCCGGACTGGAGTCTGTACGACGTGGCCGCTCCCAGCGGCCTGGCCGCCGCCCTCGCGGTCAAGGAGCCGGCTACCGCGGGCACCTGAGCCGAGGGCGACTCCCAGACCGCGGCGGGCTCACTCCTCGCCGGTCAGCCAGCCCTTGGCCACGGCCCGGGACCCCGCCTGGAAGCGGCTGCGCGCACCGAGCTTCTCCATCAAGTCCGCGGCGATGCGACGGGCCGTGCGGGGTGAGACGCCGAGGCGCTTGGCGACAGCATCGTCGGTGAGACCCTGCCCCAGGAGGCGGAGCGCCTCCGACTCCTGCGGGGACAGGCCACGTTCGTTCTCCCGCTCGCGAGAGGAGGTGCCGCCCAGGGGGGCAGCGCTGTCCCAGATGGTCTCGAAAAGTGCGCACAGGGCCGTGACGGTGCCACTCCCACTGAGCACGAGCGCGCCGGCGCGACTGTTCTCCTCGTCGGTCGGGACGATCGCGATTCGCCGATCCAGGACCATCAGCCGGATCGGCAGGGACGGGGTCGTACGGACCTCGCCGTTGAGTTCGGCGAGCCAGTTCGCGTAGGCCACGGTCGTCGGGCTGTTGCGCACGCTGTCGAGGTAGAGGGTGCGCATCCGGACACCACGCTCCAGGAGTGTCTGGTCCTGGGGCTTCGCCGCCTGCATGCTGGCCTTGCTCTGCGCTCCCCCGGGAGCGAGCGTCATGACCTCGGTGCGGACGTCGCGGACCAGGAGCGAGATCCGTTCCCTGATCTCCTCGATGCCGTCGAGTCGTTCGATGCCGTCGATTTGCTTGTGGGGCCGGGCGACGGTGAAATCCGCCGCCAGTTGCGCGGCGGCGAGGCGAATCTGCTCAATCCGCTGCTGTTCGGCCGCCAGGCGCTCCTGCTGGCGGGCGATGACGGCCTGGATGCCGACCTCCGGGTCCACCGCCCGGAAGCAGTGCGGCTGATCGAACACGGACCGCACCAGGGCCAGTTCGCTCAGCTTGTCCAGGGCCTGACGCAGGTCGGCCTCGGACAGGCCGAGTCTCTCGCGGAGCTCTTCGTACTCGGCCTGTGGGTTCGCCAGGACAGCGCGGTACACGGTCTCGCAGACGCCGTCCAACCCCAGTGCTTCCAGCATATTCGCCTTCCCCCGGCTGATGATCAAGACAAATCAGAGCATGATCCGTCGGTAGTCTGCTACGAACGCGCGGACCCCCGGGACGTCTACTGGGTAATGTGGCCGGATTCGGCAATGGCATAAAGAGTCCCGTATGGACCGCTGTTGCACCTTCTGTGCTTGCGGAAGGCTGGAGTCATGCGTTTGGTCCACGTCCGCATTCGGCTTCCCGGCACTCCTGACGCCCCGGAGTCCCTCAGGGCCGCGTTTCTCTCCCATGCGGCCCCCGAGGACAAAGTCGGTCACATCAGCGTCCACCTCGGCGACAGGGGTGAGCTGACGGTCGGGTTCTTCGTCAGCGCGGCGACCGTGTACGCGGCGGAGACCGTCGCGTACACGGCGGCACTCCGGGCGCTCGGCAGCGAGCCCGCGCTCGAACACGGCTACATCACAAGCTATTCGGCGGCGCTGGTGCCAGCCCTGTTCGACTGGATGCTCCAGGAGCCGGAGGAGGGGGGCCGGAGGACGGAATAGGCGAAGGCCGGTTGAGGTCAACCCGCGGCTCTAGGCGGCGGCTTTCGAGCAGGCAAGACTTGTCCATGTCAGCAGGAACGAGCCCAAGCGACACGCGGGGCACCAAAGCTGACACCTCCCCGTCTTCCACTCGTAGAAGGAGTTCGCCATGTCTGGAATGAGCCTGCGTCTCGCCGCGAAGTTCGCCGCCACTCTCGCGCTCGTCACCCTCCCCGCTTTCAGCGTCGTCGAACTCACCACCCACGCGAGCGCCCCGGCCGCCTCCGTCGTCAGCGCCACCACGAACGACGAGGCCGTCGAGCAGATCCCCACCCCGACCACGTCCAAGGACACCACCGGGTGGGACTAGTACCTCGCCCTACACGGCGGCCTGCACCTGAAAGGGCCCAGATCGGCGGCGCCACCTACCTTTCCACCCCTTCCACGCAACCCAGTTGCTCCGACACCCGAGGAGATGAGGACCCCCAGTGGCGGATGACACCTGTGTCCTGAGGGCGGAACGTGCCGCGACCAGACCCGCGTACAGGGACGGGACCGTGATGCGGTGGCTCGCCGCCTACACCCTCTCCATCCTCGGTGACAGCATCTACTTCATGGCCCTGGGGTGGGCGGCCAACCGCGTAGCCGGTCCCGCGGAAGTCGGGTTCATCGTGGCCTCCGGCGCAGTTCCCAGAGCCCTGCTCATGCTCGGTGGGGGAGTGATCGCAGACCGCTTCGGGCCACGCAGAGTCGTCATCGGCAGTGACGCAGTACGTTTCGTCGTCATTGCGGCCGCGGCCGCGGCGCTCGCACTCACGCCTGGCCACGTCTGGCTGCTCATCACCGTCGCTCTTGTCTTCGGTGCCGTGGACGCCCTGTTCATGCCTGCTGTGGGGGCGCTCCCGCCTCGGATCTCCACGCCGGACCAACTGGCCCGAATCCAGGGCATGCGGGCACTCGCAGTCCGCGGCGGCAACACCATGGGCCCGCCGCTCGCTGGTTTCGCCATGGGCGTCAGCGGGCCGGAAGCGGCCTTCGCGCTCGCCGGCGTCCTGTTCGGCGTGTCGCTCCTGCTCCTCCTGACCGTCCGCTCGCGGCCTCTGGAGCAGAACCGGGACCACCATGCACCGCCCGGCGAGAACACCGCCCGTCGCGACCTCATCGAAGGTCTCATCTTCATCCGCCGCCACACGCTGATTGGTCCGCTGGTGCTCGCAGCCGCCCTCAGCGAGCTGGGATTCGCCGGGCCTCTCAACATCGGCTTCGTCTTCCTCACTTCGGAACACGATTGGGGTGCCGCAGGAATGGGGTGGATCGTCGCTGGATTCGGGGTGGGAGCGGCAGCCAGCGCCCTCGTGCTCGCCGTCCTGGGACGCCTGCCGAAGGCGGGTTACGTGCTGATCACCACTACCCTGGTGACTTCCGCCTGCATCGCGCTGTTTCCCGTCGTCCCGGAGTTGGGTCTCACGGTGGCCCTCGCCGCCCTCGCTGGACTGATGGGCGGGATCGCCGGAGGGCTGGCGCAGGCCCTCATTCAGACGGCCACAGATCATGCCTACCTGGGGCGAGTCACAGCGGTGACCAGCTTGGCGGCGCTCGGACTCGCCCCGTTGACCTTTCCGGCCTTCGGCGCTCTCGTCAGCTACGGCGGTGTCGACATGGCCTTCCGCGCTGGTGGCGTCCTCAGCGCAATCGGTATGTTCGTGTGCCTCGCGTCCTCCACGGTGCGCAAGGCCGAGCTCGCCTGAGAAGGTTTCCGCTTTCCGGTCGTGATCGCCGTCCTGACCCCGACGCCCGGAGCCGGCGTCAGGACCACTGCGTGCTGCTGACCACCGCCGGCGACGGCACAGCCTCCCCACCGCAACCCGCCTCCCCCCTCCTAGGCCGGCCTCGCCCCCACCACAAAGCCTCGGGCACCCCGATCCACGGCGAACACTCCCCCCGAGGCGGGAACCGGCAGCTCAACAGGGCGTGATCTCCTCTGCCTTCGCCTGCCAGTCCGACCAACACCTCCCGCGTTCTCGGCTCGGTGTCGGGCAGCGGCTTGTCGAAGGCCTTCCCCCCCGGTTGAGGTGAGCCCGTGGCCGTTACGGGCAGGCTTGCCGACGTCCAGGCCGAGGAACGCGCCCACGACTTCGCTGTCGAACCTCGCGCCCCGTGGGGACGGTGACGACCTTCTCGATCATGTCCCTGGCCGCGCACGGGACATGATGGAGGCGGCCGTTGCCTGGCTGTCCTTTTCCCCGGAGGCCGAGAAGACGACCGGACCGGCGATCTGGATCAGTGGGTCCGGCGATGGCTGCGGTAGGGCGAGCCACTCGGAGAAGAGGGTGACGCCGCCCCGGGCTGGTCGACCGGGTACATCAGCGATACGGCGCTTCCTTCGCGAGGGCCCCGTCTCCCGCGAGGACGTGCCGGACGTCGCCGTCGGAGGGCACCCGGCTGACGGTGATCTCCTCCTCGCCGGACGTGTCAGGGCCGGTGGCAGGACAGAGCACGACGTGGGGCTCGGCGAGCATGCGCGGGAAGCTCCGTGGCTGGTCGTGCCCGACGACCAGCCACGGATAACCGGTGTCGTCGTGCGGCAGGCGGTGATGCGGTGCGCGGCCAGAGCACGCGTGGCGCTGTCCCGGTCCGGGACAGCCGCGGACCGGGACCGGGGGAGGGGCGCCGGGCCGGACACCGTCCGCTCCGCTCGCACTTCGTCTGCGGTACACCGTGTCCCGTGCGGCGCACGGTGTACCACTCCGGCTTCCCGCGAGGGATCAGCGCGTCGCGGCCCCCTCGCGGCGCCGCAGCTCGGCCAGGACGGGTGCGAAGGTCTCCATGAAGGGGTCGAGCACGGTGAAGTACGAGAAGCCGTACCGCTTCCGGTGTGCCTGGAGCCGGTCCGCTATCTCCTCCACCGTCCCGAACGCGAGGATCGGCACCTCCAGCAGCTCCTCGGCGCTGAGGTGCGGCATGTGCGCGCGCCACTCCTCGGCCGTCCGCTCGCGGTCCTCGGTGACGACGACGGACTGGAGCAGCAGGTTCAGCTCGGCGGGCCGCGGACGTTCGGCCGCGACGCGCTGGTAAACCGCGACGCGTTCCTCCAGCTGGTCCGCCGTGAGCGGCTGCGGAGTGCCCTCCGGCGTCGTGCGCCCCCCGCTGAACGCCACGATGTCCGCGTGGCGGGCTGCCAGCCGCAGCACCCGGTCGCCGTTGCCGCCGACCAGCAGCGTGGGCCGGGGCCGCTGCACCGCGGCGGGCTGGTGCTCGGCGGAGCCGAACAGTCGCTCCAGTTCCTTCACCGTGTCGCGGAGGTGGTCGACCCGCTCCCGCGCGGACCCCCACGGGAGGCCGGCCGCCTCGTGCTCGCTCTGGACGTATCCGGTGCCCAGGCCCAGTTCCAGCCGGCCCCCGCTGAGCGCGTCGACCGTCGCCGCCTCCCGGGCGAGCAGGGCCGGATTCCAGAATCCCGCGTTGAGCACGAAGGTGCCGATCCGTACGCGCTCGGTCGCCCCGGCCGCCGCGGTCAGCGCCGGGAAGGGCGCCATCATGCCCAGGTGGTCCGCGACGAGCACGGTGTCGTATCCCAGTTCCTCAGCTCTGCGGCACTTCTTTCCCCACTCCGCCCCTTCCGCGGGGCTGATCATGTTGACCCCGAACCGGAATGCCTCGGTCATGACGTCTCCTGTGTCTCGCTGGTCTCGTCCGTCACTTCATTCACGTCGATGCGCTCCGGAGAAGCAAGAGGCGTTCGCTCAGGGCCAGATGGGGAGGGGGCCGGGTGCCGGGGCCGCGCCCGCGAGGCCGGGCCGTCACTGTGCGTACCGGGCCTGGGGTACGGCAATCCGCTCGGCCGTAGCAGGGTTCACCGCTTCGGGCGACAGAACCCCGCAGATCCTGCGGGATCGATCGGCACGCGCGCCTCGGCGGTGGCAGTCTGGCGCACAGTAAGGGCCCGGCCCCTCGGCGTCATTCCGCGACGACTCGTCTTACCGGGCCCTGCGGGAAGGGACAGGCCGCCATGGCAGATCATCAGGAAGCCTCGGTCACGCTGCCGAGCGATCCGGCCTCGGTTCCGGAGGCCCGCAGACAGGTCGGAGCCCTCCTCGCCGCATGGGGACTGCCCGCCGGCTCCGAGTCGGCCGAGACGATCAGGCTGATCGTCTCGGAACTCGCCACGAACGCCGTCCAGCACACCGGTGGGCAGTCACCCATCTTCACGGTGGACCTCGTGCTGGAACGCGACGAACGGCTCCATATCGGGGTGACCGACAGCCACCCCCGCTGGCCGCGGCGGCTGCCGGCCGCCGTCCAGCAGGACAATGGGCGCGGTCTGGTCATCATCCGCTGGCTCGCGGCGGAGTGCGGCGGGCGGCTGTCGGTCGTCCCCACCGAGGAGGGCGGGAAGACCGTCCGGGTCGAACTCCCGTGGGAGGCGGGGGCGGCCGTACTCGACTGATCGGCCACCCCCGGCCCCGCCTCGGTGAAAAAACGTTCTGCCCACCCGGCCCGCACACTCCGTAGCGGCCGCGGGCGCCCGGGGCGCGGCGGCGGGCGTAGGGGAGGCGGCGGCGGACGCACCGGAAGGCGATGGGCGTACCGGGTGCGAGCGCCCGACGGGCCGTCACGACCTGTCCGCCGGGTGCGAGCACCCGACGGACGTCACGACCCGCCGCCGCTGAGGCGCCGCGCCCGCCGCCTCACCTCACCGCACGCGGCCGTAACTGACCGACCTCGTCCAGATCCGTTCGAGTTTGACGACGTCTCCCGTCTTGGGGGCGTGCCACACCTTGTTGGCCCCCGCGTAGATCCCCACGTGGTACACGCTGCCTCCGGACCGGAAGAAGACCAGATCGCCCTTGCTGCGGTGGCCCGCGGAGATGTGCCGGGTCTTGTTGTACTGCGCCTGGGCGGTGCGCGGCAGGGATTTCCCCGCCTTCTTGAAGGAGTAGAGAGTCAGTCCCGAGCAGTCGAAGCGGTGGGGGCCCGCGGCGCCCCAGCCGTAGGGCGAACCCTTCTTGGAGGCCGCGATCTTGAGCGCCTTGGCGTGGACTCCCGCGGTGGCGGCCTGGGCCTCCGTGGCGCCGCCCGGCAGGGTCAGGGTGCCGCCCACGGCGGCGAGGGTGAGGGCCGAGGCGGTGCCGGCCCTGGTCAGCAGAACGGGAACTCGATTCCGCACAGACATGCGTAACCCTTCGTCAACCGCCTGTGAAGGATGACCTGTCGGGTTCGGGCCGGCGAAGATGCCCGGCCGCGGTCGCGGCTTCACCCCAAGGACCGGCGCGCTTCACGCGCACCGACCCGCCGTGCTGGGTCCTCCACTCCCGCCGATCCATATGTCGACCGGCATCCGGACGGCGGCGGGACTCGGCGTCCGCCCGGACCGCCCCGCCGCTGCGACGGGGGCTTGTCGTCGTGAAGGATCTTGACGCACGAAGAGGCCGGAATCCGAGCTAAATCGTACCTATGTGAGGTTCCTCACCCTTGTGGTGTTCGGGTGAGCAGCCCCCGCGCGGCGCCTTCCGTCGAGCGTCGACGAGCGCCCGACGAGCGTCCGACCAGCGGTGCGGTCGCCCTCGGCGGTGCGGAGGCGGACGCGGAGCGCAAGTCGGCGCCGGGCCCCGCCGGGCTGTGGGTACGCCGTTGGTGGGTACCTCATTTGGTAGGTTTGCGCCGCGTCACGGACCGGGGCGGTCGCGAAGTGCACATCCCCAAGCGCGCCCCGCACCTTTTCTGTCACCGGCGCACAGGGCGGTCACCGGCGCGAACGACGGCACCCACGGCACCCACGGGGCGGAGGAGCGCGCGCAGTACCCGCGCCCCGCGGGCCTCTACGGTTCGGGAGCCTCCTGCGGCGGCAGGGCCACCCGGGCGGTACGGCGCTCTCCGTCGAGGACGCGCAGCGCCTGTTCGAGGGTGCGCGCGTGCAGTTCCGTCTCGCCGCGCGCGTGCATGCGGGCGAGTGCGTCGCGCAGGCTCACCGCTCGGGCGACGAGCGCCTGCGCCGCCCGCAGCGCGGCGTACGTGTCGCCGCCCCGGCCGGGGTTGGCGCGGCCGAGCAGGTCGGCGGCGGCCAGGTAACTGTCGATCAGTTCGCCCTCGGCCCGGGTGAGGGCGGGCAGGGGCGGCAGTTCCGGCGGCAGCATCGCGTCCTCACTGTGTCCAGGCGCCCGGCAGGGGGCCCCGGTCGCCCAGTACGGCGTCCACGATCCCGTACGCGCGCGCCTCGGTGGCGGTCAGTACCTTGTCCCGTTCGATGTCCGCGCCGACGTCCCGTGGATCGCGGCCCGTGTGCCGGGCGAGCAGTCGCTCCGTCAGCTCGCGCGTCCGCTGGAGTTCGGCGGCCTGGATCTCCAGGTCGCTCGGCTGCCCCTGGGCGGGCTCGCTCAGGGCGGGCTGGCCGATCACGATCCGGGCGCCGGGCAGCGCCGCCCGTTTCCCCGGGGTTCCGGCCGCCAGGAGCACGGCGCCCACCGAGGCGGCCTGGCCGAGGCAGTACGTCGACACGTCGCAGCCGAGGAAGCGCACGGTGTCGTACACGGCGGTCATGGCGGTGAAGGTGCCGCCCGGGCAGTTGAGGTAGAGGGAGATGTCCTGGTCGGGCGCGGCATGCTCCAGGTACATGAGCTGGGCCACGAGGTCGCCGGCCGCGGTGTCGTCGAGCGGGGTGCCGAGAAACACGATCCGATTCTCCAGCAGCTTCGCGTACGGGTCCAGGGTGCGATGCCCGGAGCTGGTGCGTTCGGTGAACTCGGGCAGGACGTAACGAGCGGACGGACGGATCACGGCACACGTCTCCTCTGCGAGGCGTCCTGTAGAAAACGTACAGGACGTACATAAATGTGGAAGTGAGCATGGCTCAGGGGACGGCCCGGGGCAACGGCCGGGGCCCCCGTTTCGCTCTCGGCGAGAAGCGGCGGGGGCCCGGGGGAGGCGGGAGACGGTGTGAACGCCCTGTCAGATGACGGATGGGGAGGGTGTCGGCGAGGGCGTGGTCTGCCCGGTTCAGGTGTTGCTGTACAGGTCCACGAAGGGCTGGGCCGAGTCGAGGCCGTCGTGCCCGAAGGGCGCGTCGAAGCTCCAGACCAGGAACAGCAGGAAGACGATCAGGGCGCTGAACGTCGTCGCGAGCAGCAGTTCGCGGGCCGAACGACGGATCTGCAGGGTGTACATGAGCCCCAGGGTGACCACGGCGCCGGCCACGAGACCGAACCACACGGTGCCGGGAAGGGTGGTGCCGGCGTTCTCCAGACGCTGGTGGCGTGCGTCGTCGGCGGCGGCGACCTGATCGAGCAGGGGCTGGTACGCCTGGGCCTGGAGTTCGTCGGCCGGGGTGTGGCGGGCGATGTCGGTACGGATCTGCCGCAGGAGGTCCCCGCCCTCGCTGCCCGGTTCCCGGTCCGCCTCCATGGCGCGCCACTCCGAGGTCACGGTGTGCCGGGCGTAGGTGTCGATGTGCTCGCGCACCTGGGCGCGGAAGTCCGCGGGGTAGACGTCAAGCCGCTGGTCGATCTCGTAGAGCGCCTGGGCCTCACGCTGCACGGTGTCGTCGGCCGCGTTCCTGGCCTCCCACACCCCGGCGATCGCCAGGCCCAGCACGATGGCGTAGACGACGCCGACCATCATCACGAGGTATTCGAGGACGTCCGGGGTCTCGGAGGTGTCCTCATCGACCACGCGTCGGTTCCGCATCAGTGTGGCGGCGACGACCAGGGTGCAGACCAGGACCGAGGCCAGGGTGTAGATCAGCCATTCGGGCACAGCGGGACTCCAAGAAAGCCGGCGAGAGGTGAGGGGCGGGGGCGGGCGGGGGTCAACCGCGCCCGCGGCGGCGGGAACCGGGCCGCAGGGCGGCAGCCGCCAGGATCGCGGGGCACATGATCACGACGGTCGTGGTGACGGTCGACAGCGTCGCCGGCGGTGGACGTCGTGAACCGCCCACGTAATGGGGGCGCGGCACCCAGTGGAAGGCCGCGGGTGCCTGTGGGGGCGGGGCCGGGGCCGGGCTCGGCGGCGGGGGAGCGGGCCGGCGGGGGCGCGGGGCGGGCGGCTCGGGCCTCAGAGGGACCGGCGCCGCCGCGGCCGGGCTCGGGGAGGGGGCCGGGCGGGGGGCGGGTGCGGTGACGGACGGTGGGGGAGGGGAGGGCCGCGGCGCGGTCGCGGAAGGGCTCGGCGAGGGAGTCGGCGAGGGGGAGGGGGTGGGGCTGGGTGGAGGGGGAGTCGGTGAAGGCGAGGGGGAAGGGGGCGGCGGTGGCGGGGGCGGTGGGGTGGGATGGGTGACGCCGATCTCCACCCATGCCTCACCCGCGCACACCACGAGATGGCCTCCCGCCGGACCGTGCTCGATGAGCACGGACGTACCGGAGTGATGGGGCACCGGGCAGAGCACGGCCGCGGCCGCTATGCCCGCGGTGATCCAGCCGCTCACAGGCCCTCCTCGTCACACGTCGTTCCGGCGGCGTGTTCGCCGCGCTCGCCGTACCACCCGCCCCGTGTCAACGGGCGCCGCCCGTAGGGCTGGTGGCGGTACCGGCGACAGGAGCAACGACCGAGGGGGGAGGGGGACACGGTGTGGTGCGGCCCGGTACGGTCCGGAGCCCGCCGGTGCGGTACCGGTCATCCGCCCCGGCCCGCGCGTACCGGGACATACCACGTACAACCGGCGCGGAATATCGGGTCCTTCTCGCTCAATTCGTGCTTCCTCGACGGGAATTCGAACCCCGGCCGACGAACCGCCCCGCCGTGTGGTTTGACCCCTCCCAGGGGTGAGAGCGGCCGCGCGCGGAGGGGCCCCGGACGCGGCCGGGCAGCCTTCCCGCAACCGACGTGAGGGAGAAGACGTGGGACTGTGGCGTGCGCGCGCACGAGGAATCACCGAGGGGCCGACCCCGGCCGACCGGGCGGGCCGGCCCGCCCTGCCGTATCCGAGCGGCTGGTCCGCACTGGCCTTCTCGGACGAACTCCCGGCCCGCAAGGTGCTGACGAGGCCGCTCGCCGGTGAGGACGTCGTGCTGTACCGGCTGCCGACCGGGGCTCTGCGGGCGGTGCGCCCCTACTGCCCGCATCTGGGGGCGCACCTCGGCCTCGCCGAGGTGGAAGGGGAGGATCTGGTCTGCCCCTTCCACCTCTTCGCCTTCGGCCCCGACGGGACGTGCGTGCGCACGGGGTACGGCACCGCGCCGCCCCGGTCCCCGCTCGACACGCTCCCGGTGTGCGAGGTCAACGGCGCGGTGTTCGTGTGGCGCCACCACGACGGCCGGGCACCGGACTGGACGATCCCCGCGTGGCATGTGATCGGCGGCCGCCCGGCCCGGCACACCACCTGGGAGCTGTGCGGCCAGGTGCAGGAAGTGATCGAGAACTCGGTGGACGTCGGGCACTTCGCCACCCTGCACGGCTGGAAGAAGGCGGAGACCGGCAAACCCGTCGTCTACGACGGGGCGAGGTTCCACGTGTCCCTGGTCGCGCACGAGTCGGCGCCGCTGCTCGGGGACTTCACGGTCGAGGTGGAGGTCGACGGCTACGGGCTGGGTTGTCTGCACGCCGACGCCTACACGCCCCGCCTCGGCCTGCGGATGTGCACGACGGTGATGCCGACCGCGATCGGCCCCCACCGGATGCAGTTCCGCCAGCTCAACCGGCTGGAGTTCGCCGAACCCGGCTTCCTGCCGGGCCCGGCCGCCCGTCTGGTGAGCCGGACCGCCGAGCGGCTGCTCGGCCGCGCCGTCTTCCGGGCGAGCTGCGAGTTCACCGCCGCCGACTTCCCCGTCTGGAACCACAAGCAGTACCGCAAGCCGCCCCGCCTCGCCCACGGCGACGGGCCCATCGGGGCCTTCCGGCAGTGGGCCCGCGGCTTCTACCCCGCACCGGCGGAGCGCGAGGAGGGCCCCGGCCGGACCGCGGAGGCCGACCGGCACCGCACGCCCGGCGCCCCCGCTTCCCCGCACGCGCACGAGGCCGTGCGCCACCCGCGTCAGGCCCCCGCTCCCGCCCGCCACACCCACGCCAACCCCGGATCGCGCAAGGACACTTTCTGAGCGGCCGGTGAGCCGTCGGTAAAGTGGGGGGCATGGCCCACGAGATTCCGGTGACGCAAGCCCGCGCCGAGCTGGCCGACCTGATCAACCGGGTCGTCTACGGTGACGAGCGGGTGGTCCTCACCCGCCACGGAAAGCCCCTCGTCGCCCTCGTCTCCGCCGCCGACCTGGAGCGGCTCGAAGCGCTCGCCGGGGCCGGGGAGAGCGAGGAGCGGTCCGTCGCAGGCTCCGTCGCCCCTGTGCGTCCGGCCTCCCCAGCCCCCGCCGCACCGCACCGCTTCGGCATCGCGGCCCAGTACCGGGGACCGGGCGCGAGCTGACCGCGTCCCCGGCCCTGCCCGTATACGAGCCGGCGCTCGTGGCCGGGAGAGCCGGCCGGGGGCGCAGCGGCCCGGCCCAGGCGGCGGTCCCGGTGCCGGGCGAGCCGGCGTGAGCTGAGGCGGTGCCTCCCGCCGACGCCACGTCAGGCGGCCTCGCGCACCGCGCCCGCGCCGGTCGCGCGGGCCCGCGACCTCGGGGGCGGCAGTTAACGCAGCCGAAACCCCGCGCGATTAGCCTCGGCCCGGCGCCACCGGATCAGCCTCTGTCCGGCGCCCCCGGACGCCGTACGGCGACCGCTCGGGCGCCGCTCCTGCCGGTACGCGCCAGAGCCCGGCCGCCCCGGCCGGAGCGAGGACCGGAAGGCGGTACGCGTGCACCTGACCCCGCACGAACAGGAACGGCTGCTCATCCACGTCGCGGCCGACGTGGCGCGGCGGCGCCGGGACAGGGGCCTGAAGCTCAACCATCCCGAGGCGGTCGCCCTCATCACCTCGCACCTCCTCGAAGGCGCGCGGGACGGCCGGACCGTCGCCGAACTCATGGCCTCGGGGCGCACGGTCCTCAGCCGCGAGGACGTCATGGACGGCATCCCCGAGATGATCCACGACGTGCAGGTCGAGGCGACCTTCCCGGACGGCACCAAACTCGTCACGGTCCACGACCCGATCGTCTGAGGAGGCAGCGTGATTCCCGGAGAGATCCTGTACGCCGAGGAGCCCGTCGCCCTCAACGAAGGGCGCGAGGTCACCGTACTGACCGTGCTCAACGCCGCCGACCGGCCCGTCCAGGTCGGTTCCCACTACCACTTCGCCGAGGCCAACCCCGGCCTGCGGTTCGACCGCGCCGCCGCTCACGGCACCCGCCTGCACATCGCCGCCGGCACGGCCGTGCGCTTCGAACCCGGCATCCCCGTCGAGGTCGCCCTCGTCCCGCTGGCCGGAGCGCGCCGCGTCCCTGGGCTGCGCGGACAGACGGCGGGCCCGCTCGATCCCGCGCCCACCGGCGAGACGGCCGCCCCCACGGACGGAGCCGCACATGCCTGAGTACGACCCGCGCGCCGCCCGCCTCTCGCGCGCCGCCTACGCCGACCTCTTCGGCCCCACGACCGGCGACCGAATCCGGCTCGCCGACACCGCGCTGACCATCGAGATCGAGGAGGACCGCTGCGGCGGCCCCGGCCGCTCCGGCGACGAGGCCGTGTTCGGCGGCGGCAAGGTCATCCGCGAGTCCATGGGCCAGTCCCCGGCCGCCCGCGCCGAAGGCACCCCCGACACGGTCGTCACCGGGGCCGTCGTCCTCGACCACTGGGGCGTCGTCAAGGCCGACGTCGGCATCCGGGACGGCCGTGTCGTCGCGCTCGGCAAGGCCGGGAACCCCGAAACCATGGACGGCGTCCACCCCGGCCTCGTGATCGGTCCGGAGACCGAGATCATCGCCGGGAACGGCAAGATCCTCACCGCGGGCGGCATCGACACCCACGTCCACTTCATCTCGCCCGGACTCGTCGACGAGGCGCTCGCCTCCGGCGTGACCACCCTCGTGGGCGGCGGCACCGGACCGGCCGAGGGCACCAAGGCCACCACCATCACCCCCGGCCGCTGGCATCTGGCCCGCATGTTCGAGGCGATGGAGAACAGCCCCGTCAACATCGGCTTCCTCGGCAAGGGCAACACCACCTCGAAACGCTCGATGCGCGACCAACTGCGCGCCGGAGCGGTCGGGTTCAAGATCCACGAGGACTGGGGCTCCACCCCCGCCGTGCTCGACGCCTGCCTCGACGTGTGCGAGGAGTCCGGCGCCCAGCTCGCGATCCACACCGACACCCTCAACGAGGCCGGATTCGTCGGTGACACCTTCGCCGCCATCAACGGCCGCACCGTACACGCCTTCCACGTCGAGGGGGCCGGAGGCGGGCACGCCCCCGACATGATCACCGCCGTGTCGCTGCCCCACATGCTGCCCAGCTCCACCAACCCGACCCGCCCGCACACCGTCAACACCGTCGAGGAGCACCTCGACATGCTGATGGTCTGCCACCACCTCAACGCGGCCGTCCCCGAGGACCTGGCCTTCGCCGAATCGCGTATCCGGCCCTCGACGATCGCCGCCGAGGACATCCTGCACGACCTCGGCGCCATCTCGATCATGTCCTCGGACTCCCAGGCCATGGGCCGCGTCGGCGAGGTGATCCTGCGCACCTGGCAGACCGCGCACGTCATGAGGAACCGGCGCGGACCGCTGCCGGGCGACACCCGGGCCGACAACCTGCGCGCCCGCCGCTACGTCGCCAAGTACACGATCAACGCGGCGATCGCGCAGGGCCTCGCCGCCGAGATCGGCTCGGTGGAACCCGGCAAGCTCGCCGACCTCGTGCTGTGGGAGCCCGCCTTCTTCGGCGTCAGCCCGCATCTGGTCGTCAAGGGAGGGCAGATCGCCTACGCGCAGATGGGCGACGCCAACGCCTCCATCCCCACCCCGCAGCCCGTCCTGCCCCGGCCCATGTTCGGCGCCCTCGGCAAGGCGCCCGCCGCACTGTCCCTGAACTTCGTCACCCAGGCCGCCCTGGACGACGGCCTGCCCGAACGGCTCGGTCTCAGCCGTGCGTTCACCGCCATCACGTCCACCCGGGGGCTGGGCAAGGCCGATATGCGGCTCAACGACGCGCTGCCCCACGTCGAGGTCGCGCCCGACAGCTTCGCCGTCACCATCGACGGCGAACTCGTCGAGCCCGCGCCCGTCGCGGAACTGCCCATGGCCCAGCGCTACTTCCTGTTCTGAGCCGCCCGCGCGCGGTGGGACCCGTGCTCCGCCGCCCCACTCTCCGTCCGTCCACCCCGTCCGGGAGGTGACCCGAATGACCCGCGCCGCACTGCTCGTTCTCGCCGACGGCCGCCTCCCCGCCGGGGGCCACGCCCACTCGGGGGGCGCCGAGGAGGCCGTCAACTCCGGTCGCCTCACCGGCCCGGAGGAGCTGGAGAGTTTCTGCCGGGGCCGGCTGCACACCACCGGCCGCGTCGCCGCGAGCCTCGCCGCGAGCGCGGCCCTCGGCCTCGACCCGCTCGCCCTCGACGCCGCGGCCGACGCGCGCACCCCCTCACCCGCCCTGCGCACCGCCGCCCGCCGCCTCGGCAGGCAACTGCTGCGCGCCGCGCGCGCGGCCTGGCCGCACCCCGAACTCGAAGCCCTGGCGCGGGCCCGGCCGCGCGGGGCGCACCAGCCGGTCGTCCTCGGCCTGACCGCGCGCGCCTCGGGCCTGGGGCCCGAGGACGCCGCGTACGCCTGCCTCTACGAGACGGTGGGCGGACCGGCCACCGCGACCGTCCGGCTGCTGAGCCTTGACCCGCTCGACGCCACCGCCCTGCTCGCCCGGCTGGCCCCCGAACTCGACCGGCTCGCCGCCGAGTCCGTCGAACACGCCCACCGGGCCCGCGCCGAGGGCACCGACGCGCTGCCCGCCCACTCGGCGCCGCTGCTGGAGATCGGCGCCGAACACCACGCGGCCCGCACAGCCCGCCTCTTCGCCTCCTGAGCCCCCGGCCGCCCCGCGCCGCCGAACGACCCCGACGCATCCCCGACTGGAGCCGCCCCGTGCACCTCGACCACTCCCCCTCCGGCCCCGCCGCCGTCAGCGCCGACGCCCACCGACCCGACGGCAGCAGGCGGGCGCTGCGCATCGGCCTCGGCGGGCCCGTCGGCTCGGGGAAGACCGCGACGGTCGCCGCCCTGTGCCGGGAACTGCGCGCCGAACTCTCCCTGGCCGTCGTCACCAACGACATCTACACCCGGGAGGACGCCGAGTTCCTGCTGCGCGAGGCGGTCCTGCCGCCCGAGCGGATCACCGCCGTCGAGACCGGGGCCTGCCCGCACACCGCGATCCGCGACGACATCTCCGCCAACCTCGAAGCGGTCGAGGACCTGGAGGACACGAGTGGGCCGCTCGACCTGATCCTCGTCGAGTCCGGCGGGGACAACCTCACCGCGACCTTCTCCCGGGGGCTGGTCGACGCGCAGGTCTTCGTCATCGACGTGGCCGGCGGCGACGACATCCCGCGCAAGGGCGGCCCCGGTGTCACCACCGCCGACCTCCTCGTCGTCAACAAGACCGACCTCGCCCCGTACGTGGGCTCCGACCTCGACCGGATGGCCGCCGACGCGGCCGCCCAGCGCGGTGAACTCCCCGTGATCCTCCAGTCCCTGCGCACCGGCGACGGCGTCAAGCCGGTCGCCGACTGGGTCCGCGGCCAGTACGCCGCCTGGCGGGGCCGGGCATGACGGGGGAGCCGGCCCCGCCAGGGGAGCGGTACCCCGGTGTCGTCGCCACCGCCCGGATCATCGCCGCCGCCGACGGCCGCGGCGGCACCGAACTGCCCCTGCTCAGCGGCGAGGGCCCGCTCGCCCTGCGCAGGACCAGGGCCACCGACGGCGGGGCGCGGGTCCTCACGGTCGGGGCGATGAGCGGCCCGCTGGGCGGCGACCACTTCACCGTTCGCGCGCGGGTCGGCCCCGGGGCCCGGCTCACCGTCGGCTCCGTCGCCGCGACCCTCGCCCTGCCCGGCCAGACGAAGGGACACTCCCGCTACGACGTACGCCTCGACGTCGCCGACCGGGCGGAACTGCGCTGGCTGCCTGAGCAGTTGATCGCCGCGAAGGGCAGCGACCTGCGTGTCTCGACCCGGGTCCGGCTGGAGCGCGGGGCGCGCCTCGTCCTGCGGGAGGAGCAGGTCCTCGGGCGCAGCGCGGAGGAACCGGGCCGGCTCACCAGCCGCCTCACGGTGCACCACGACGGGAGCGCCCTGTTCGACCAGGAGACGCACTGCGGACCCGGGGCGCCCGGCGGCTGGGACGGCCCCGCCGTACTGGCCGGCCTGCGGAGCATCGGACAACTCCTCGTCGTGTCGCCCGAGTTCGAGGGCCACCCGGTGGCGGCGCGGCGACTCGGCCCGTACGCCGCTGTCATGCCGCTCGCGGGACCGGCCGCGCTGGTCACCGCCCTGGCCCCCGACGCACTGCGCCTGCGCCGGCTTCTCGACGAAGCGGCGCAGGCGCTGGGGGCGGCTCCCCGTGGGGGAGAAGTGCCGCGGTGAGAACCGGCGGCACCCGGGGGCGTCATGCGCCCACGTACAGTCCGAACCCGCTCACGAACATCATGACGACCGCGAACACGACGTCGACGACGCCGAGGATCAGTCCGGCCTTGGCCATTCCGTTGCGGCTCGCCTGCTTCAGCGCGAGGTAGCCGAAGACGATGGCGAGGATACCCAGGATGATGCCGAGGAAGAACAGCCCGACGATGCCGAGGACCAGCGACGCGATGGCCATCCCGCCCGCGTTGCCACGGGCCCGAGACGAACTCCCGCTGTACCCAGTCATGTGAACTCCTTCGTCCAGAGGCGGCTGAGCCGTCCTTCGGTTGTGTACACGCCGAGTTACCCGAAGCCGCGTACTCATGCATCGCCCTGTGAAGCACGTGGGAGACCCTCGCGGGGCGCGCGCGGGAGACTTCGCGGGGTCGTGCGGCGGTGAACGGTGCTTCGTGATGCGGGCGTTGAGACCGGAGGCGCACGGTAGGGGAGAGGCGGTCCCCGCCGTCGCCGCGCACGCGCCGAGGGTTCGGCGGGTGGTTCCTGGTGGTAAGTCACTCCTGACACCTTTCGGGTGGTCATCAGGGGAGGCGGGCGCTCACGAGGCGTCCGGGGACGACTGGGGGTCGTGATGCCGGGGGAGAACACCAACGCGCCGCGGGGCGGGGAGTACGGACAGCGCACGGGCGGGGAGGGCGCCGCTTCCGGGCCGCCGCCCTCCTGGCCGGGGCGGCCGGAGGAACCGGGCGGCGCCGGGGCGGGCCCGGCCCCCCGGGCCGCGGCCCCCTCCGACGGTGTGCACGGCGGGACGGGCGAGGTGGGCGGGCCAGGTTCCGCCGCGCCCGCGCCCCCCGCGTACCCGCCGAGCGTGCCGCCGGGCCCGCCGGCGCCCGCCCGACCGTTGCGCGCCCTCGCGGTGGGGCTGCTCAACCTCAGTGGTCTCGGGCTCGGTTACGCGCTCCTGCGGGCGTGGGCCGCTCTCGTCGTGTGCTGGATCGCCACCGGCGTCCTGCTGGTGCTCGCCCTGCCCGCCGACGCCGACGGGGTGCCGGGCACCCTGGTCGCCGGCTACCTCCTCGTCCTTCTCGCCGCCGCGACGCACGGAGCGGTCAAGGGGCTGCGCACGCCCCTGTCCTGGCCGCCCTCGGCCGCGGTGGCGCTCGCCCTGGCCCTCGCGCTGCTCGTCGTCCCGGTCGGCGGGACCCTGCTCTACGACCAGGCGCGGGAGGAGGCGCACCACGCCGCGGTCGAACGCGTGCTGCTGGGCCGCCTCGACGCGGCCGACGCGACCGTCGAGAGCCTGCGGGGGCTCCCCTTCGCCGCGAGTGAGCCGCGCTTGCGCCAAGCCCTCGGTGAGTACCGCGAACTGGCGGAGAAGCACCCGGAGTCGGCCGCCGCGGCCCGCGTGCCGAACCGGCTGCGCGCCTACTACGAGGCCGTGGGCGAGCCCTACGCCCAGAAGAAGTACTGCGAGGCCCTCGCTCCGCTGAAGTACCTGCGCACGGTGCCCGCCACCCTGGGCGAGAAGCGTGTCGGCCCGCTCGCCGACTGGCCCGAGGAGCGGCTGCCGACCGCGCTGTACGAGTGCGGGGCCGCCGCCGTCGGCAGGACCAGCACGGGATACGACGCACCGCGCGCCCCGTTCGGCGAACTGCTCGCGGACTTTCCCCGGACCCCCCAGGCGGCGCGGGTCGAACCGGCTCTGCGCCGCTCGATCTCGGCCGCCGTCAAGGACATCGCGGACGATCCGTGCGAGGCCACCGACCGGCTGGGGCTCCTCGCCGCACAGGCCGCCGCGCTCGAAGACGGCCCCGGGGCGGTGGCGGCGGCCCTCGGTGAGGACGCCGACCGGGCACGCGGGGAGATCCCGGGCGGCGCCTACGCCTGTGGGGTGGACGCCTACCGGGACAAGGACTTCGACACCGCCGGGGAACGGCTCACCGACTTCGTCGACACGTACAAGAAGGACCGGCGCGTTGCCCTGGCGAAGAAGATCGTGACGGCGGCCGAGATCGCCGAGGAGGAACCGGCGGCCGGCCGCAAGCTCCCCACCCTCGCCTCCGGCGGCTCCATCTCCGTGACCCTGACCAACGACAGCCCCGACCCGGTCGAGGTCCTGTACACCGGACCGGTCACCGGCCGGGTCACCCTCGCCGCCTGCCACGGCTGCGAGCGCTACGACTGGGCCGACACCCTCTCCCCGTCCTTCAAGCCGTGCTCGGCGGGCCGCGACTACCCCAAGCGGACGATCAGCCTCCCCGCCGGGACGACGTACTTCCTGCACAAGCCGCTGGGCGGGGGAGCGCCCTCCCGCCCCGGCACCGACACCGCGAAGCTCCGGCCGAACTACCTGTACACCGAATGCGCCTACGTCACCCGGGGGCTCGGCATCAATCCCTCGGACATCGCCGGCTGACCGGCGACCCGCGCGGAGGGCGGGCACGGACGCCGGCGGTCCGTCCCGCCCCGGGCACACCGGACCACGCGTACGGGCTCGTTCACACGGCTGGGGAGCACGCCGGTGCGGACGGCCGCGAACGGTAATACGGTACGAAAATGACTGATTCCGCACAGGACGCGACCAGGCCGCCCAGCGACGCCGACCTGGCCAGGGAGGCCGTCGACGTCTACCTGAGCCGGCGGCTCTCCGAGTGGGACGGGCAGCTCGGCGCGGCCACCGAGGGCACCAACGAGTACGAGGAGACGCTCGGCTACCGCACGGCCGAGGAGGCCCGGCTGCGTGCCTGGCGCACGACCGGCCACCTGGACGCGGACCTGGCCTTCGCCGTGGACGAACGGGCGCGGGCCGACGTGAAGATGGGGGCCCTGGACCCCCACCGCAGGGAGGCGGTGCACCGCGGCCTGATCGCCCTGGGCTGGGACCCCGAGGGCGGAACCGGGGCGCGGGTGACGGGAGGCTGATCCCGGGCTCCCGGCGCCGCCGTGGAAAGGGACCGGCCGGCCGGGGCGGTCCCTTTCACCACCCCGCCTCCCGCACCCGTCACACCCGTCGGCGCTCAGAACCCGTCGAGGCCGTCGAGGCCGTCGGGCGCGTCGGACCCGCCGAAGCCGTCATGCCCGCCGAATCCCAGCGAGGCGAAGTAGAGGCCGAGCGCGGTGAACACGATGAGGAAGGCGATCAGGAACACGGTGCCCACCCTGCCGCCCGGACCGGAGTCCACGCATACGGCGCGCTCCGGATGGTCGGCCGGGTAGCGGACGGGCACGACGTCCCCCCTGACCCGTTTCCCCGACGTCTCCTCGAAACGGACCCGCCTGCCGTCCGCGGCGGAGAACTCCAGCAGCGCCCGCCGCTCGGTCCTGGTCGCCGTGTCGGTCTCCGAGAAGCCCGCGTTCTCCCGCCGCGTCACATAAGTGTCCACCACCGTCGCCTCCGCCCTCCGCCCTGTGGCCAGAGTCCTGCGGCGGCGGCTCAGGCTCACCAGGACGCCGATGATCCCGCCCGCGCCGAGAGCGGCGAAGAGCCCCCCGAGCAAGCCGAAGACAAGCCCGAACCCGTCGTCTTCCATCGATGCCCCCCATTCGCGCCGCCCTCAGCGGCCGGCTGCCCAGGGAGACGTCCCGGGGAACACGGAGGTTCCGCGGGGAGCGGTCCCGGCTCGCGGGTGACCGGGCCGAGACCGCTTTGGAGTGCTCAGCCGCCCCTTCCCGCCCCCAGGACGCGGTCCGCGGCGCGCGGCGCGGGCCCCGCCGTCTCCAGGCCGTACCGCGTCGCCCGGATGCGGAGCGCGAGCGGGTCCGGCGGCCGCGCTCCCGGCCCGGTGCACCCCGTCCGGCCGCGCTCCGTTCACTCGTCCGGGCGACCTGCCCGGCGCGTCGCACGGGCTGAGGGCGACATCCGGGGATGCCGTGGGAGACCCCTGCCCCGTGTACGTACCCGAGAGGTTCCGGTATGCGTCTCGTCACGGTCCTCGCGGCGGCCCTCACGGCCGCCGCCACCGCCCTGCCGGCCCAGGCGGCGCCCCCGCCGCCCCCGGCGCAGCGCCCCGCACTCCAGCGCCCCGCGCCCGGCGGCCCGCACGACACCGTCCTGCCCGGCGGCCCGCGGGCCGAGCGGGGACCCGAGGACGGGCCGTGGCGCCCGCAGGGGCCGGACCTGCCCGCCCACGGGCTCACCCTGGTCGTCACGGACGAGGCGGTCACCTGGGTGCGTACGGTGAGCCTGAACTGCGCCGCGACACCGCCCGACGGCTCGCATCCGCACCCGGGTCGGGCCTGCGCGGATCTCGCCGCGGCCGAGGGAGAGCCGGACCGGCTCCCCGGCACACCGCGCGGATGCGACCGCCGCTGGGCGCCCGTCACCGCCACCGCGTACGGCAGCTACCGGGGGCGGCCCGTGAACTGGCGGCGCACCTACGCCAACCGCTGCGTGCTCCAGTCGCAGACCGGCGCCGTCTTCCGGTTCTGACCCCCACCGGTCGCGCCACCCGGTACAGCCCCCGGCGGAACGCTCACGGCTCCGGCCCCTTCCACGGGGCCGGAGCCGTGAGCGACGGTGCGGCGGGGGCGCGCGGAGACCCGGTTCAGGCGTCGCGGGTCATCGTCATCGCGAGCGTGATCAGGCCGATCACCACCCAGCCGAACCACAGCCAGCCGTTGCTGCCGAGCGCCACGGTATAAGCCGTGACCACGACCAGTCCTCCGATGGTGAGGACCCCCATCGTCTTCGTAGTACCGGGCATCGAGACACCCTCCTCCGGACAGCCGGGGTGCCGCGACACAGGGCCGCGGCCTGGGCTCCATCCTCCCCCGGCAGCCCCTCCCGGCGCTAGCGCCGGGCGTCCAGCGAAGCGAGATAGGCGTTGTACGCCTTCAGCTCGGCGTCGCCGTCCCGGTCCGCCGCCCGGTCCGTGCGGCGCGCCTGCCGCTCCTCGGAGCGGTACCACTGGAACAGCAGCGCGAGCAGCACCAGGACCGAGGGCACCTCGCTGAACGCCCAGGCGATCCCGCCCGCCGCCGTCTGGTCGGACAGCGCGTCGACGCCGAGCGAGGCCGGCGGGTGCTCGAAGGTCCCCACCATCGGGGTCGAGCCCATCATGAGCGCGATGCCGAAGAAGGCGTGGAAGGGCATCCCCGCGAACAGCTCCAGCATCCGCATGAGGTAGCCCGGACGGTGCGGGCCCGGGTCGACGCCCATGATCGGCCAGAAGAAGACGACGCCGACCGCGAGGAAGTGCACCATCATCGCGATGTGCCCGGCCGTGGAGCCCATCAGGAAGTCGAACAAGGGCGTGAAGTACAGCGCGTAGAGACTCGCGATGAACAGCGGGATCGTGAAACCGGGATGCGTCACGACCCGCATGTACACGCTGTGCAACAGCCACAGCAGCCACTCCCGGGGCCCCTTACGGCCCTTGCCCGCCACCGGCAGCGCCCGCAGGGCCAGCGTGGTGGGCGCCCCCAGGAGCAGCAGGATCGGCGAGAGCATGCTGATGACCATGTGCTGCACCATGTGCACACTGAACATGACCATGCCGTAGTCGTTCAGCTTGGTGCAGGTCACCAGGGCGACGGTCAGCACACCGAGCACGAAGGCGACGACCCGGCCCCAGGGCCACGCGTCCCCGCGTCCGCGCAGCCGCGCCACGCCCCAGCCGTACAGCACGAGTGCCAGCAGGCACCCGACCAGGAAGAAGACGTCGGCCGACGGCTCCAGTCCCCGTCCCAGCGTGAACGGCGGCAGATCGGACATCATGCCGTGCCCGCTGTGATCCATCCGCTGACTCCTGATTTCGTACCGGTTGTCCGCACCAGACTAGAACCGCCCCCGGCCGGGACCTCGGCCGGGGGCGCTCAGCGCGTCGTGGGCGGTGCGGCCCCTGGGGGCCGGCCGGTCACAGGACCGCGCCGCACTCCTCGTAACGCGCCGCGGGCACCGTCTTCAGCGTCTCGACGGCCGCCGCGAGGGGCACCATCGTGATGTCCGTACCGCGCAGCGCGGTCATCCGCCCGAACTCGCCCCGGTGCACCGCCTCCACCGCGTGCCAGCCGAAGCGGGTGGCCAGGACCCTGTCGTACGCGGTCGGGGTGCCGCCGCGCTGCACGTGACCGAGGATCACCGGGCGGGCCTCCTTGCCGAGCCGGCCCTCCAGCTCCAGGGACAGCTGCCGGGCGACACCGGAGAAGCGCTCGTGGCCGTACACGTCGCGCGCCCCCTCCTCGAACTTCATCGTCTCCGGGAGCGGCTTGGCGCCCTCCGCCACCACGACGATCGCGAACTTCTTGCCGGCCGTGAACCGTTCACCGACCCGTGCGGCGACCTCGTCGATGTCGAAGGGGCGCTCGGGCACGAGGATCGCGTGGGCCCCGGCCGCCATGCCCGAGTGCAGCGCGATCCAGCCGGTGTGCCGCCCCATGACCTCGACGATCAGCACCCGCTGATGGGACTCCGCGGTCGTCTTCAGCCGGTCCAGGGCCTCGGTCGCCACCCCCACCGCCGTGTCGAAACCGAAGGTCACGTCGGTCGACTCGATGTCGTTGTCGATGGTCTTCGGCACCCCGACGACGGGCAGTCCCGCGTCCGACAGCAGCCGTGCCGCCTTCAGCGTGCCCTCGCCGCCGATCGGGATCACCGCGTCCAGGCCGAGGTCGCGCAGATGCCCGCGCGCCTGCTCCACCCCGCCGCGCAGATGGGCCGGCTGCACCCGGGAGGAGCCGAGGATCGTGCCGCCCTGCGCCAGGATGCCGCCGACCGCGTCCAGGTCGAGCCTGCGGTAGTCGCACTCCAGCAGGCCCCGCCAGCCGTCGTGGAAGCCGATGACCTCGTCGCCGTGGTCGACGGTGGCGCGGTGGACGACGGAGCGGATGACCGCGTTCAGCCCGGGGCAGTCACCGCCGGAAGTGAGGACACCAATGCGCATGGCCCGAAACACCTTTGCAACCTGTGAGGATCACCGGACCGCGGCGTCCGGTGGGGTGCCGTCACCCTACCGGCGCGGAGGAGCGGTTCCGAACCCGGTCCGACACCTGGACAGCCACTCGTGAAAGCGGCTCTGATCTGCGATTTCCTCGATTCGTCCGGACTCGCGGCGACCTGGGCGCCGCCGTATACGAACGGCCCGCCCAGACGTGCGGGAGCCCGCTCGAACGCGCTCGGGCGAGCGGTGCGGGCGGGCTCCCTGCGAGGGCCGCGAGGACGGCGCGCGGCCCCTCGCGGGCGGTTCAGGCCGGCTGGGTGGCCGCCGCGATGCGCTCGTTGCGCAGCGCCTCGTACCAGCGGTCGTCGGCCGGCGGCAGGGCGTTGACGTCCAGCGCCAGCTTGAGCAGCAGGTCCGCGATGAGCGGGTTGCGCGCCATCACGGGACCGTGCATGTACGTACCGAACACGGTGTCGTTGAAGGCGCCCTCGGTACCGTCCCCGGTGCCGTTGCCCCGGCCGATGCGGGTGCGGGCGAAGGGGCGGGCGGTCGGGCCCAGGTGGGTGACGCCCTGGTGGTTCTCGAAGCCGGTCAGCGGCGGCAGCCCGAGGCGCGGGTCGATGTCGGCGAGGACGTCGCCCACGCAGCGCTCGCCCTCCCCGCGCACCGACACGACGTCGAGCAGGCCCAGGCCCGGTTCGCGCTGACCGAGGTCGTTGACGAACTCGTGGCCGAGGATCTGGTAGCCGGCGCACACCGAGAAGAGGATCGCGCCGTTGCCCACGGCCCGCTCCAGGCCGCCGTCCCTGCGCAGCCGCTCGGCCGCCAGCCGCTGCGGCCGGTCCTCGCCGCCACCGATCAGGTAGATGTCGCCGGAGGTGGGGATCGGCTGGTCGCTGCGCACGTCGACGCGCGACACCCCGAGACCGCGCTGCCGGGCCCGCCGCTCCACGACCAGCGCGTTGCCCTGGTCGCCGTAGGTGCTCAGCAGGTCCGGGTAGACCCAGACCAGGCGCAGACTGCTCTCGCTCATATCTCTGTCCTTCCTCAAGTGCCCGGTCAGTTCCCGACGCGACGGCGCAGGTCCTGGAACGCCGTGTAGTTGGCGATGGCCTCGATGCGGCCGGGCGGGGCCATGCCGACCGCCTCGTCCACCGTCTGGCACACCCGGAAGTCCAGGCCCGCCACCTCCAGCCGCACCGCGAGGTCGAGCTTGCGGTCGCCCAGGACGAAGATCGGGTGACCGGCGAGACGCGTGTAGTCCACGTCCCACAGCCACGAGGTGTCGGTCCCGTCGGCGCCGCGCGCGTTGACCGCGAGCAGGACCGGGGTGGGCGGCGGGTCGATGAGGGAGAAGGTCTCCAGCCAGCCCGCCGGGTTCTTCGCGAGCAGCAGGCGCACATCCCGGCCGAGGAACTGCACGACGTCGTAGCGGCCGGCCACCGCCTGCACCTGATACATCCGCTCCAGCGCGACCTGCGGGGGCACCCCGAACACGGCGGCGACGGCGGCGGAGGTCGCCGCGTTGGCGCGGTTGGCGCGACCGGGCAGCTGGAGGTGGATGGGCCAGGCCGAGCCGTTCGGGTCGAGCACGTGCTCACCGGAGAGCGCCCAGCTCGCGGCGGGGCGGCGGAAACCGCACTCGGCGCAGAACCAGTCGTCGCCCGGTCGCTGCATGACCCCGCCGCAGGACGGGCAGGACCACGCGTCGTCCTTCCACTCCTGGCCGGCCGCGACCCAGATCACGTTCGGCGAGGAGGAGGCCGCCCACACCACGAGCGGGTCGTCGGCGTTGGCGATGACGACGGCCTTGGAGCCCGCGAGGCCCTCGCGCCAGTGCTCGGCGAGCATGCGGGTCTCCGCCGCCCGGTCGAGCTGGTCGCGCGAGAGGTTGAGCAGGGCGATCGCCTTGGGGGAGACGTCCCTCGCCACCCCCGCGAGGTACTTCTCGTCGACCTCGATGACCCCGAACCGCGCGTCGGAACCGCCCGCGAGCGCCGAGGTGATACCGGCCGGCATATTGGCGCCCAGCGCGTTGGACACCACGGGCCCGGCCGCGCGCAGGGCCTCCGCGATGAGCCGGGTCGTCGTGGTTTTCCCGTTGGTGGCGGAGACCAGGACCACGTCGAGATGGGTCGCGAGCCGCGCCAGCAGATCGGGGTCGAGCCGGAGCGCGACCTTCCCCCCGATCACCGATCCGCTGCCCCGGCCCGCCGCGCGGGACACCGCCGCGGCCGCCTTGCCTGCCGTCACGGCCAGCTTGGCCCGCGGCGACAGCGGGTCCGAGTTGCCTGCCATCGTCCTAGATCCTCCTTGCATACGGCGCCGCGCCTGTCTCCTGCCCGGGGCGAGCCCTTCGGGGGTGGTGCGGTGGCGCCCCCCTGGCGCCGCACGCCGGCGGGGAGGCATCGGTCGAGTGCAGCCTACCGAGATCCTTTCCCGGCCCCGTACCGCGGCACCGCCGGAAGGGGCGCGCGCCAGACGGATCGTAAGGTTGACGACCATGCGACACGGTCCCATCCCGGGCAGTTCCGGACACGTCCGGCCCCTCACCCTCCTCGGCGATCCCCTGCTGGCCGCCCCCGCTCGCGAGGCCACCGGCTTCGGCCCGCCGCTGGCCCGGCTGGTCGAGGACTTGTTCGCCACGATGTACGCCGCACGGGGAGTGGGCCTCGCCGCGAACCAGATCGGGGAGGGGCTGCGGGTCTTCGTCTACGACTGTCCCGACGACGAGGACCGGCGCCATCTCGGACACCTCGTCAACCCCCGGCTGGTCGACGTGGACGGGCCGGCCGTGCGCGGCCCCGAGGGCTGTCTGTCCCTGCCCGGTCTCGAAGCCGGAACCGAACGCTTCGACCACGCGGTGCTGGAGGGCCTGGACGTGGAGGGCCGTCCGCGCCGCGTCAGCGGCACCGGCTTCTTCGCGCGCTGCCTCCAGCACGAGTACGACCACCTGGAGGGCCGTCTCTACGTGGACCGGCTGGAGGGGTGGCGCCGGCGCCGGGTGCTGCGGCGGGCGGGCCGCACCGAGTGGGGGCGGGCGGCGGCGACCTGAGGGGCGAGGGGCCTCAGAAGGGCAGTCCGCTCTCCGCGCGGTCGGGGAACTCGCCCAGCCGGCCCCACAGCAGATCGGCGAGGTCGCGTACCAGCTCGGCGCGCTCGCAGGGCTGCTCCCCGAGCCACCAGTCCCCGGCGGCGTGCATCATGCCGACGATGCCGTGCCCCCAGGCACGGGCCCGGCGCTCACCGCCCGGCCCCAGGTCCACCCGTTCCGCGATGACCTCGGCCAGTTCCTCGCCGAGCCGGCGCAGCAGCGGGGCCGAGTGCAGGCCCACGTCGAAACCGGAGTCCGGCTCGCTCTCGGCCGCCGAGGCGTCCTCGGCGGGGTGCATGAGGAAGCGGTAGACCTTCGGGCGGGCCTCGATCGCCGCGAGATAGGTGTCGAGGGTGGCCTCGACACGCTGCCTGCGACTGGGGGCCGGGGCGTCCAGCGCCTTGCGCAGGGAGTCGAGGAGGGCGTCCGTGTGCCGGGTCGCGAGCGCCCGGTACAGGCCGCTCTTGTCGCCGAAGTGCCGGTAGAGGATGGGCTTGGTGATCCCCGCCTCGGAGGCGATCGCGTTCATCGAGGCGCCCGGTCCGTCCCGCAGGACCACCCGGTCGGCGGCCTCCAGCAGCTCCCGTCGGCGCGACGCGGCGGACCGCTGCTGCTGCGCGCGGTGTGTGGTGCCGCTGCTCTCCAAGACTCTCTCCCCGCCCGTGCGATATAGGTGGCGCACGCGCAACCTAACACCGCGCGGAGGAGGGGTGTCGGCGGGCCGGAGGCCGGTTGACATGCGTACTTGTCGGTAACAGACTCGGGTTACCTTAAGTAACAAGCTGTGGGAGGGGTCATGGCCGAGTTCACCATGGAGCTCAACGAGGAACAGCGGGAGATCCGGGACTGGCTGCACGGCTTCGCCGCCGACGTGATCCGCCCCGCGGCCGCCGAGTGGGACGAGCGCGAGGAGACCCCCTGGCCGGTCATCCAGGAGGCGGCCAAACTCGGCATCTACTCCCTGGACTTCTACGCCCAGCAGTTCTTCGACCCGACCGGGCTCGGCATCCCGATGACGATGGAGGAGCTGTTCTGGGGCGACGCGGGGATCGCCCTGTCGATCGTCGGCACCGGCCTCGCGGCCGTCGGGGTGCTCTCCAACGGCACGGAGGAACAGATCGGGACCTGGGTCCCGCAGATGTACGGGGACGCGAACGACGTGAAGGTCGCGGCCTTCTGCTCCTCCGAACCGGACGCCGGCTCCGACGTCTCCGGCATGCGCACCCGCGCCGTGTACGACGAGGCCACGGACGAGTGGGTGCTCAACGGCACCAAGACCTGGGCCACCAACGGCGGTATCGCCCACGTGCACGTCGTCGTCGCCGTGGTCGACCCCGAGCTGGGCTCCAAGGGCCACGCCTCGTTCATCGTGCCGCCCGGCACGCCCGGCCTGTCGCAGGGCCAGAAGTTCAGGAAGCACGGCATCCGCGCCTCGCACACCGCTGAGGTGGTCCTGGAGGACGTCCGGGTTCCCGGCCACTGCCTGCTGGGCGGCAAGGAGAAGCTGGACGAGCGCCTGGCCCGCGCCCGGGAGCGGGCGAGGACGGGGGGCGAGCGCATCAAGAACGCCGCGATGGCGACCTTCGAGGCGTCCCGGCCGGCGGTCGGCGCGATGGCCGTCGGCACCGCCCGCGCGGCCTACGAGGAGGCGCTGGAGTACGCCAGGACGCGCACCCAGTTCGGCCGCCCGATCATCGACAACCAGGGCGTCGCCTTCCAGCTCGCCGACATGCGCACCCAGGTGGACGCGGCCCGCCTCCTGGTGTGGCGCGCCTCCTGGATGGCGAGCGCGGGGCGCCCCTTCACTGCGGCCGAGGGCTCGATGTCGAAACTCTTCGCGAGCGAGACGGCGAAGAAGGTCACCGCCCAGGCGATACAGATCCTGGGCGGAAACGGCTACACCCGCGAGTACCCGGTCGAGCGTATGCACCGCGACGCGGCCATCTACACGATCTTCGAGGGCACGAGCGAGATCCAGCGCCTGGTCATCGCCCGCACCCTGGCCGGCGTCCCGATCCGGTAGGGAAGACGCCGGCAGGGCGTCGTGGGTGACGTGCGGGGAGCCGCCGGGTACCCGGCGGCTCTCGCGTCGGGCACCCGGGCGCCGTCTACCGCGGGTACCTCGGCGGGCCCCGGCCCGTGCCCCCCACCGGCCGTGGGCGCGTGGGCGACCCGGTCCCTTCGGCGGGGGAGAGGGAGGGGCGCGTCCAGCCGGCCGTAGACACCGACCGACCGGTGGTCGGTGCCGTGCGCGGGTGCTGCTACGGGGGCCGCTGCGAGCGGGGGAGCGGGAGCGGCCGTGAGAGGACGCTCTCGCACGTCACGGAGTCGCCGCGTCCGGTCTCGGTACGTCGCGTGGGGGAGCTGACAGAGGCTCACCGTCCACGAGCCGACGCGGAAAAGGGCTACGGGGGAGACGGGCGAGCGGAGTCCCCGTGATGCATCTGGCATATGCCAAAGGCGAATCTGTTCGAGGATTCCTCATCATTCCCGGGACACGCCCGAGTCACCCGTTCTAGTCTCGCCTCAGGCGGTGATTCGTTGCTGCATGCACACCTCTGATCGCACACGTGATCACGAATCGGAGGTGAGTGTGGAAGAAGCGGAGAAGCCGCCGCGCTGGAAGCGGCCGCTGCGGAAGCTGCGGGCGCCCTCGTGGCGGCGCTGGGCCCGGAGGGGCCTCGCGCTCGGGTCATTCCTGATGTCAGCAGTTCGACTGGCACTCGATCTGCTCAGGCACTGACTTGCACCGGAGGCCACTCCGGAGCCAACTCAACCGCAGGGGGTGCGCCGAGCGCGCCCCCTGCCCTTACCCGAGTGCGAGAGTCCAAGCCTCGGGTATCCGTGCATCACGGTAGACCAGCGCGAGTCACTTGCGCAGGAGAACATGTGGCGCGAGAAAAATTCTCGTGGGGTCCGTTAGACGGCGCCCGGTTCGGACGGCCTGGAACGTGCAGGTCACGGAGGTCTGTACGGGGAGCGCCGTGAGTGGGCCAGCGCTTGTCCTCGGAGCGCACACCTCAACGTTCAGGGGTGGTCCCGCACGGGATCGCGTGGCCCGGCGGGCAGCCCGGTCCTGGGCCAACCGACTCACGTGAGTCGGTGCCAGACCCACCTGAGCGCACTGTCCGGCCGAAGGCCCGTTGGCCCTATGACCCGCTCGGCGGAGAGTTCGCAATGGACCCGCTCCGTCGCCGGCAGCCCCTCACCGCCAGGCTGTGGATCGTGGCGTGCCCGAGCGAGAGGACGCGGCGAAGTGGTGATGGGGGGAAGCCTGGGGCGGGAAAGGGCGGCACCGACACGGATCAGCGCGAAGGCCCCAACGCGTGCGGGAGGAGGGGGCCTTCGGATGGCACCTGCCGAGTCGGCAGCGAGTACCGTTCTGATGACGAGTCAGAACTGGAGCCAGTATGCACGCTCTCCCTCATGACCACACCGGCGCACGCATCAAGCGCCTCCGCCTGGAAAGGCACCTCACTCAGAGGGCCCTCGCCGACCTGTCCACTGTCCCCTACTCCACCCTCGCGAAGGTCGAGCAGGGCGTCACAGCGGCTAGCCCGCACGTCATCGCCAGCGTCGCGCGCGCCCTTCGCGTCGAGGTCGCCACCGTCACCGGCCAGCCCTACGCCGCCGAGCTCCGGCAAGACGAACTGGATGTGCTGATCCGCCCGATCCGGGAGGCGCTCGACGTCTACGACCTCGGTGCCGACCCCGACATCACGCCCCGCCCGCACCGGCTGCTGGCTGACGACGCGGAGGGCCTGCTCGCCATAGTCCGCGCGGGGGAGATCAAGAAGGCCGCCGGTCAGGTGGCGGGACTCATTCAGGAAGCCACGACCGCGGCGCACACCGCAAGCAGCACCGCAGGGTGGCTGCTCCTCGCCTCCACCTACCGCACCGCCTACGACGTTGCCTGCAAGCTGGGCTTCGGCGACCTCGCGGCGATCGCCCTGGAGCGCATGGACTGGGCCGCGCAGCGTGGCGGCGACGCGGTGGTCGGCAGCATGTACCGCTACATGCGCGCCCTCACCTACCTGCGTGAGGGCAGGTACCGCACGGGTGACCGGCTCATCTCACTCGGCCTGTCCAACCTGGAGCAGGCCGACCCGGGGCGAGAGCGTGACGTCCTCACCGGGCAACTGCACCTCGGCGCGGCGGTCATCGCCGGTCGGGGCCAGGACAAGCAGCGCGCGGAGGTCCACCTCGCAGAGGCCGAGCGGATCGCGGCGTCCACGGGGGAAGCGGTCAAGGTGCACTGGCTGTCCTTCGGGCCGACGAACGTCCATGTGCACAGGGTGTCGGTGGCGGCCGAACTGGACGAGTACGCCACCGCCGCAGAGGCGGGGCGCAGCATCCAGTTCCCGCGCGAGTGGCCGGCGTCCCGCCGCTCCCACCACTATGCCGAGCTGGCCCGCGCCCAGATGTGGACGGGCGACCTGCCCGCCGCGTTCGCGAACCTGCTGTCCGCGAGGAAGACGGCCCCCCAGCAGGCCCGGTACCACCCGACCGTCCGGGAGACGTACGCGGGGCTGGAAGCGGCGAAGAGGCAGCTGCCCGACAGCTTCCTCTCCTACGGATCCTGGCTGGGCGTTTGACGGCGCGTAACCCCTTGGCCCCAACTATCCGCAATTGCGGATAGTTGGGGCCTTGCGCGCGCCCCACCATGTCGTCACCAGCCCAGCGACATGGAGCCGACCATGACTCGACACACGGCTGACCGGACCGGTGCTCAGGCGTACACACCGGACCCGTCACCCGGGGAACCCCCTCACTTCGACACTCTCACCGAGGCCCAGTTACGCGGTGCCGCCTGCGTGTGGTGTGCCGGGCCCCTGAAGCCCGGCGCCGAGGTCGACCTCGGCGTCCGGCAGCGGCCGCACGTCCGGCACTTCGCGGTCTGGTATCCGCGGGCCTGCCGGTCGTGTGCGGGGTCGGTCTCGTGAGGCGGCAGGAGCGGCGGCCGTGTCTCGATGTCGCGGGGATCGAGGCCGATTACGGGCTTCCGTCGCTGGTCTGGCTGACGGAGGCGATGGTCGCCGAGGCCGCCACGGAGGCCGAGGCCGCGTGGGCGGCGGGGCGGTGTGCCGAGGTGCCGCTGGGCCGGATCTTCGACGCCGTGGAGGTCTCCAGCGCTGTCGCCGCCGACCTGACGGGTCCGGCGATCCGTACCGAACGCGGTGTCACGGTCCTTGTTCCCGTGGGGTGCGAGCGGGTTCTGCCCGGCCGGCTGCTGGCCGGTGACCTGCTCGTGCCCGCGCTGGGCCGGGAGGGCGTGCCGTGCTGGTACCGGCCGCCCCGTTTCCGGGGCCACCTCGACAGTCCGTATCAGATCTGCACGCTGGAGGCGTCATGAAGGTCGTCCTGGTCGAGCCCGTCGGCCGGTACGTGCGGCACACCGCGTGGGCCTGGGGGACGGGTGTCGTCGCGAAGGATCTGGGGGACGGCAAGGTGTATGTCCGGTTCGTCCACGTGGGTGCCGTCTGCCGTCAGCAGGACCTGGCCCCGGCCTCGCGGGAGGAGATCGCCGCGGTGAAGGACAGTCTGCCGCGGCGGGGCGCGTCATGGCTCGACGTCTGATCCGCCGCGTCGCGTGGACCATCGCGGCCGCCACGGACGAGGCGGGCCGGCCGGTGCCGCCCACGCGGGCGATGGGCTGCCTCGACTGTCACGAGCACTCCGGACCGGTGAGCCAGCCCGAGGGTGACGCGTGGGCGATGCGGCACGCGGCCACCACCGGGCACCGGGACTACGCCGAGACATCGACCGCACGCCTCACCGCTCGGCCCGCGCCGTAGCGACGTCCAGAGGCGGGAGCGGCGGCGGGCGGACAGACTAGAGGCCCCTGCCGGACGGGGGGAACCGGCAGGGGCCGCTCAGGGGTGCCCGGAGGGGCTTCCGCCTCCGCTCCCGGCACGTATGTATGAACGCTAAACCATTTCGGGCTGTTCCCTCGAACCGTGCCCTCGCCTTGTGACGTGGATCGCAGGGAGGGGCCGTCCTCCCGCGGCAGGGACGGACGCGTGAGCTGCGGATGTGCGGGTACGGGCGGGTCGTACGGCCGACCGGTGCGCTCACCCGTTCGGTCCCGAAGCGCTCGCCGCGCCGCCCCGGGCGGACCAGGCTGGCCAGGGACCGAGGAAGCAGGCGCCGGCGGCGTGAACCGAACAGTGGGAGGTACCGCTCGTGGACAGTGACGACGCGCGGGGCGACGACGTGTACCAGCCGGACGGCTCGGACGAGCAGGCCATGGACCAGGACGAGGCGGTCCAGCTCGACTACGAGGACACCCTGTTCGACCCCGATGTCAAGGACCCGCTGGACGAGGGCTACTCGCCCAACGAACGCCCGCTCGCCGTGGACAGGGACGGCACGACCCAGGAGGAGCAGGAGGAGGGCGAGAGCCTCGACGAACGGCTCGCCGAGGAGGTGCCCGACGTCACCGTTCCCCAGGGGGACGGCCTCGGCGACACCTGGGACACCGACGGCGAGATCCGTGACGACGAGGTCGGCGAGGACCGCTCCGGTCGTCTGGTGGCGCCCGACGAAGGGGCGCGGGAGGATGCGGAGAAGGACATGATCGCCTCCGACGTGGGCATCGACGGCGCCGCCGCCGGTGCCGAGGAGGCCGCCGTGCACCTCGTGGACGACGAGGAGCCGGAAGAACTCGACTGACCTCGCCGGCCCGCCGACCGCCGCGGACCCGTCCCCAAAGCGCCACGTACCGACCGAAGGAGCCGCAACGATGCAGAAGGACAAGCAGCCCGACTACCACCCCGTGATCTTCCGGGACCGTGCGGCCGGCTACGCCTTCCTGACCCGCTCCACCGCCGACAGCGCCGAGACGCTGGTGTGGGACGACGGCGAGACCTACCCCGTCGTCGACGTGGAGATCTCCTCCGAGAGCCACCCCTTCTACACCGGCAAGGCCCGGGTCGTGGACTCCGAGGGCCAGGTCGCCAAGTACGAGCGGCGCTACGGCGCGGGCGGCCGGGACGCGGGCGAGGACCCCGCCCTCTAGGGCCGGGCCCGGACGAGCGACCCGGCCCGTCCGGCCGGTACGGACAGAGGTGTCTCCGATGTCTGTCTCGGGACTGAGAGCGGCGCTGCGGGCGGTGGACCTCGGCCGCGCCGTCGATCTCGCCCGTGCCGCCCCCCGCCCGCCCGGACACGCGCAGGCGGAGGAGGACGGGAAAACCGGAGCGCGCCGCGAGGAGGACACCATGAAGGCCGCCGTGGTCGAGAGCTTCACCACCCCCCTCGTCGTGGAGGACCGCCCGGTACCCGAGCCCGGGGGACGCCAGGTGCTGGTCCGGATGGAGACCTCCGGGCTGTGCCACACCGACGTCCACGCGGCGCACGGCGACTGGCCGGTCAGGCCGAGCCCGCCCTTCGTCCCCGGACACGAGGGCGTCGGCGTCGTCGAGGCGGCCGGTGAGCGGGTGCGGCACCTCTCGGTGGGCGACCGGGTCGCCGTGCCCTGGCTCGGCTCCGCCTGCGGGCGCTGCGACTACTGCGTCAGCGGCTGGGAGACGCTCTGCCCCGAGCAGGTCAACAGCGGCTACGCGGTGGACGGCAGCCACGCCGAGTACGCCCTCGCGGACGGCGACTACGTGGTGCCGGTGCCCGAGGGCATCGATCCCCTCGACGCCGCGCCCCTCACCTGCGCCGGAGTCACCACGTACAAGGCCGTCAAGGTCTCCGGGGCGCGCCCCGGCTCGCGGGTACTGGTGTCCGGCATCGGCGGCCTCGGTCACCTCGCGCTCCAGTACGCGAGGATCTCCGGTGCCGAGACCGTCGCCGTCGACATCACCGACGAGAAGCTCGCGCTCGCCCGCGAACTGGGCGCCGACCACGTCCTGGACGCACGGACCCAGGACGTCGCCGAGGAGGTGCGGCGGCTGGGCGGTGCCGACGCCGCGATCTCCCTCGCGGTCAGCGACGAGTCCTTCCGCTCCGCCTACCGGGCGCTGCGCCGGCACGGCACCCTCGTGCTGGTCGCCCTGCCCGCCGGGGGAAGTCTCGAACTGCCCGTGTTCGAGACGGTGCTGGACGCCAAGACGGTGACCGGTTCCATCGTCGGCACCCGGCAGGACCTCGCCGAGGTGTTCCGGCTGCACCGGCTCGGCCGGACCCGGGTGATCCGGGAGACCCGGCGGCTGGAGGACATCAACCTCGCGATCGAGGAGCTGATGTCGGGCCGCGTGACGGCGAGAATCGTCTTCGATCTGCGCTGAACCGCGTTCCGCTTGCGGGCAACTCGCCCAGCGGCCGCGCCGCTTGGCCTCGCGCCCGGCCCTTCGGGGGCCGGTGATCCCGGAAGACTGTCCTTGACCGGCGACGTACCCGGCTGCTTTAGTCGAGAACATGACCACCGGACGGGACCTCACGCGACGACGCCACGTCGACCTCGCGCGTGTCTCCAGCGCGGGCTGTCGCCCTTCCCGCTGACGGCGCCGCCGCACCAGCTCCCCGGCGCCCCGCCTGATTTCTCCCTCCCTCCGTCCCGCCTTCGCGGGGCCCGCTCTCCCGGGCCGGCGCGTACCGGCGTCCGTGCGGGCGACCGTCACCGTCGACCGCCGCCCCCGTGCGCCCGCGCCGCCCTGCCCGGACGGTCCGCGCGAAACCGCGGGCCGCCACCGTGCGCTTCCTCGTGAACCGAAGGGTTGTCCCCCATGGCCACCGTCCTGTCCGTCTCCGGCAGTCCGTCCCCGGTCTCCCGCACCGCCCGTCTGCTGCGCCTGCTCGACGCGCGACTGCGTGACCTGGGGCACGAGGTGATACCCCTCGACGCCCGCAGCGTGCCCCCCGAAGCGCTCCTGGGCGGCGACCTCGGCCACCCGGCGCTGCGCGAACTGGCCGCCCTGGTCGAGGCGGCCGAAGGGGTCGTCGTCGCCACGCCCATCTACAAGGCCGCCTACTCCGGCCTGCTCAAGGCCCTGCTGGACGTGCTCCCGCAGTACGCGCTGAGCGGGAAGACCGTGCTGCCGCTCGCCACCGGCGGTTCGGTCGCCCACGTCCTGGCCATCGACTACGCGCTGCGGCCCGTCCTCACCTCGATGGGGGCGACCCACGTCGTACCCGGCTGGTTCACCCTCGACAAGGACATCGCGACCGGAGCCGACGGGACGGTGACCGTCGCCCCCGCGGCCACCGAGGCGCTGGAGCAGGTGGTGGACGCCTTCTCGGTCGCGCTGCACGGCCGCGCCCACCTCTTCACCCCCGCCGGGTAGCCAACGCACCCCCCGGACACGGGTGTTGTCAAGGAGCGCGGGGTGGTGCGAACAGGTCACCGCGGTGGCGAGTTCGCGCCGCCGGGCCCCCGGGCCCCTTGAAGCGCCGGGGCATACGGCGGACGCTGGGAGCCGGGCCGAAGTCCGGCCCTCGGCCCCGCCCGAGGGGCCAGGAGGGGGTGGAGTGAATGACCGTCACGACATGGGAGTTCACCGACGACCGGGGGGTCCGTTCGACGGCCGGGCGGCGCCCGGAGCGCGTCGTGGCCTACCTGCGGGCCGGCGCCGGTCTGTGGGAACACGGCATCGTCCCGGCCGGTGTCTACGGGTCGGGGCACGACGGCGAGAGCGTCGACCCGGTCAAAGCCGGCCGGCTCCCGGCCGAAGTGCCCTACCTGGGAGCGGGGAAGACACTCGACGCGGAGACGCTGGGCGCGGTCGCACCCGAGCTGATCGTGGACGTGACCTACGACGAGCACTTCGCGTACGCCGTGGACGACGGGGCGGCCAGTGCGCTCGGTGTCCCGGTCGTCGCCCTGTCGGTCGCGGGGCAGACCTCCCTGTCGCACATCGTGGAGCGCTTCGCCGAACTCGCCGCCTCCCTCGGCGCGGCGCCCGGCCCGAGCGGGCGGGCCGCCCTCGACGCGGCGCGCGAGGAGGTACGCCGCGCGGCGGGCCGGCCGCACGCGCCACGGGTCCTCGTCCTGTCCGCCGCCGGGCCGGATCAGGTGCACCTCGCCCGTCCCGAAGCCTGGCCCGAACTGCGCCATCTGAGCGAACTGGGCGTCCGCCTGGTCGACCCGGGGCCCGGACCCGGCGTCAACTGGCTCACCGCGGGCTGGGACCACGCCGTGGACCTCGGCGCCGACCTGATCCTCGCCGACGCGCGCGGCAACGCCGTCCCCGCCAGCGAGCTGACGGGGGTGGCCGACTGGCGGACGCTCACCGAGGGCAGGCCCGTCCTGCCGTGGAACCCGGAACTCGCCCCGGCGGCCGGCGCGTGCGCCGCCTTCCTCCAGGAGGTCGCGGACGGGCTGTCGGCGGTCTGAGCGCGCTCAGGAGCGGAGGGCCGGCGCGGTCGCGCACGCCGGGGCGGTCCTCCCGCCGTCCTCCCACCGGCCGCGAGGACGCCCGCGCGTCCTGCGGCCGACAGCGCGCGAGGGACCCTAGGGTCGGGCGGCATGCGCGTACTAGTCACCGGAGGCGCCGGCTTCATCGGCCGGCACATCGTCACGGAACTCGCCGCCCGAGGGCATGAGCCCGTCGTCCTCGACGCACTCCTGCCGGCCGTCCACCCCCACGCCGCCGCCGTACCCGCCCCGCGCGGCGCCACCTTCCACCACGCCGACGTCCGCGACCCCGAGGCCCTCGCCCCCGCCCTGCGCGGCGTCGACGCCGTGTGCCACCAGGCCGCGATGGTGGGCCTGGGCAACGGGGTCGCCGACGCCGCGGACTACGTCGGCTGCAACGACCTGGGGACCGCCGTACTGCTGTCCGCCGCCGCCGAGGCCGGGGTGCGCCGCCTCGTCCTGGCCGGTTCGATGGTCGTGTACGGCGAGGGCCGCTACGACTGCGCCCGGCACGGCACCGTACGCCCCGGACCGCGCGCCGAGGACGACCTGCGCGCGGGCCGCTTCGAACCCCGCTGCCCCCGGTGCGCCGCACCCCTGACCCCGGGGCTCGTGCCCGAGGAGGCCCCCGCCGACCCGCGCAACGTGTACGCCGCAACGAAACTCGCGCAGGAGCACCTCACCGCCGCGTGGGCCCGCGCCACCGGCGGCCGTTCCGTGTCGCTGCGCTACCACAACGTGTACGGGCCCGGGATGCCCCGCGACACCCCGTACGCGGGCGTCGCCTCCTTCTTCCGTTCGGCCCTGGCCCGCGGTGAGGCCCCGCGCGTCTTCGAGGACGGGGCCCAGCGTCGCGACTTCGTGCACGTACGGGACGTCGCGAGCGCCAACGTCGCGGCACTTGAGGCGCTGGAGCAGCGTCCGCCGGGAAGCCTCACGGCGTACAACACCGGCAGCGGCACCCCGCGCACCATCGCCGACATGGCCGGCGCCCTCGCCCTCGCGCACGGCGGCCCCGCCCCCGTCGTGACCGGCGAGTACCGCCTCGGCGACGTACGGCACATCACCGCCGACTCCGGCCGGCTGCGCGCCGAACTCGGCTGGCGCCCCGAGGTCCCCTTCGCCGACGGCGTCGCGGAGTTCGCCGCCGAGCCCATGCGCGAGGCCGTACCCGGCTGAGGGGCGTGCCCAGGGCCCGCCGCACCCCCAACGGTGTGCCGTCCTCGTTTCGTCAGGAGCGGGAGCCGGAAATGTCGGATTCCGCTTCGTACGGTGGCGGGGTGAACGACTCGACAGCAACGGGGCCCCAGGCCGGCTCCGTAGACCTCGTCCTGCCCTGTCTCAACGAGGCCGGCGCCCTGCCCTGGGTGCTGGAGCGGGTACCGCGCGGCTGGCGGGCCGTCGTCGTGGACAACGGCTCCGACGACGGCTCGGGCGAGATCGCCGCGCGGCTCGGCGCCCATGTCGTCCAGGAGTCCCGCAAGGGCTTCGGCGCCGCCTGCCACGCCGGGCTGGAGGCCGCCACCGCCGAACTGGTGGCGTTCTGCGACTGCGACGCCTCACTCGATCCGGCCCTCCTGCCCGCCCTCGCCCGGCAGGTGACGGAGGGCCGGGCCGACCTCGTCCTCGGGCGGCGCCGGCCCGAACGCGGCAGCTGGCCCCTGCACGCCCGCCTCGGGAACGCCGCCCTGGCCCGGATGCTGCGCTCCAGAACCGGGCTGCGGCTGCGCGACCTCGGACCGATGCGGATCGCCCGCCGCGCCGACCTGCTCTCCCTCGGCCTCACCGACCGGCGCAGCGGATACCCGCTCCAGATGGTCGTGCGCGCCGCCGACGCCGGCTGGCGGGTGGCCGAGCAGGACGTGCCCTACCTCCCGCGCACCGGGACCTCCAAGGTCACCGGCACCTGGCGCGGTACCTGGCAGGCCGTCCACGACATGCGCGCCGTACTCAACGCCGTGGAACCCCCCGCCCCGCGCCGGGCACCGACCCCCGAGGAGGCCCGTACCCCGTGAGCACCACCCCCCACGTCCCCGCCCCCGCGCAGCGGGCCGGGACGACCCTCGTCGTCATCGCCAAGGAACCGCTGCCCGGCCGCGTCAAGACCCGGCTCACCCCGCCGTACACGCCGCGGCAGGCCGCCGCGCTCGCCGAGGCCGCGCTGCGCGACACCCTCGACTGCGTCGCCGCGCTGCCCGTGGCGCGCCGCGTGCTCGCCCTCGACGGCGCCCCCGGCCCCTGGCTGCCGCCCGGTTTCACCGTCCTCCCGCAGTGCGCGGGCGGTCTCGACGAGCGGCTGGCCGCCGTCTTCGGCGCGTGTACCGGGCCGACGCTCCTCGTCGGCATGGACACCCCGCAGATCACCCCCGACCTGCTCGCCCCGGCCCTCGCCCCGGACGCCTGGACCCGGTACGACGCGTGGTTCGGGCCCGCCGAGGACGGCGGCTTCTGGGCCCTCGGCCTCGCCGACCCCGACCCGGCGCTGCTGCGCGGCGTCCCCATGTCCCGCGCCGACACCGGAGCCCTCCAGTACGAGCGGCTGGCGTCGGCCCGACTGCGCGTCGGCCGGCTGCCCGTCCTGAGCGACGTGGACACCGCGGCCGACGCGGACCGGGTCGCCGCGCAGGCGCCGTGGACCGCCTTCGCCGCGCGGCACGCCGCGCACGCGGTCCCCGCGCCCGGCCGGGCGTCCGCCGCCCCGCGGGGAGCGAGCCGGTGAGCGCCCCCGCCCGCTCGCGCGAGACCGCCCTGCCCAGCTCCCGCACCGGCCTCGTCGAAGCCCCGGCGGGGCTGCCCTGGAGTGGCAGCGACGACCCGTGGGGGGAGGCCGTGCGCACCGGGCGCGGGCCGCTCTTCCTGCGCCGCGAGGACGGCTGGCTGCTGCCCCTGGACGTCGAACGCTGGTGCGCCGCCCCGGACGCCGCCGACACCACCGTCCTCGACCGCTGCCGCGGAACGGTCCTGGACATCGGCTGCGGCCCCGGCCGCTTCCTCATCGCGCTCGCCGAACGCAAGCGGACCGCGCTGGGCGTCGACCTGTGCCGCGACGCGGTCGCCCGCGCCCTCGACGCCGGGGCGGGGGCCGTGTGCCGCTCCGTCTTCGGCCCGCTGCCCGGCACCGGCCGCTGGGACACCGCGCTGCTCATCGACGGCAACATCGGCATCGGCGGCGACCCCGTGGCCCTGCTCGGACGCAGCGCCGAACTCGTCGCGCCGCAGGGCCTCCTCATCGTCGAGACGGCCCCCCTCGACCTCGACGAACGCGTCCTGGTCCGGGTCGGCAACGGCAGCGACCAGCACGGCCCGCCCTTCCCCTGGGCCCGCGTCGGCACCCCCGCGCTGCTGCGGTACGCGCGGGAGGCGGGCTGGATTGAGGCGGAGCGGTGGACGGCGGCCGGCCGCCACTTCGCCGCGCTGCGTCGGGCCCCGGGAGCCGCTTCACCCACTCCCTGACGGCTTTGGTGGGCGCGCTTTCCCCGGAGGGTCTTTCCGGGGCGGACAGCGCGCCCACCGCCACGCCACCGAGCGAGACCGGCACCGAGGACGGACGGACGAGGTGAGGGCGCCGGCCGCGCACGACCCCGCCCCCGCTGCTCCACCGGGGCAGGAAGCCGCGGCGAATCGCGGACACCCGCCCGGTGGACCACCGCGCGCCGCCGCCGCGCTGCCAGTCTGGCCCGGTGACCGCGCTCCGTACCCCGGCTCTCGCCCTGGCCGCCACCACCGCCGCTCTCGCCGCCCTGTGCGTCACCCTCGTCGTGACACTCGGCGGCAACGCCTTCCACGAGGACGCCGAACTCCTCTCGTACCAGTACGGGGCCTGCTGGCTGCTGTTCGGCGGCGCCGCCCTCGCCCTGCGCCACGTCCCCCTCCGCGCGGTCGCCGCCGTCGTCCTCACCGGCGGGATCGCCGTGACCGTGACCGGGCTCGTCTCCCCGCCCACCACCAGCACCGACTCCTACCGGTACGTGTGGGACGGCCGCGTGCAGGCGGCCGGCATCTCCCCCTACGACCACGCCCCCGCCGATCCCGCCCTCGCCGCGCTGCGCGACCCCTGGCTCTTCCCGGTCGGCCCCGTGTGCGCGGGCCGCGAACGGCCCGGCATCGCCGCGCCCGAGGACCCGGGGCACCGGCACTGCACCCGCGTCAACCGGCCCAGGGAACACACGATCTACCCGCCCGTCGCCGAGGTGTACTTCGCCGCCGTCGACCTGATCACGCCCGCCTCGGCGCGCCACAAGGCGCTCCAGACCGGCGGCGTGCTCCTGTCGACCGGCGTGACCCTGCTGCTCCTGCGCGCCCTGCGCCGCCTCGGCCGCGACCCGCGCACCGCCGCCTACTGGGCCTGGTGCCCGGCCGTCCCCGTCGAGGCCGTCAACAACGCGCACGTCGACGTCCTCGGCGTGCTGCTCGCCGTGGCCGCCCTCGGCGCCCCCGTCCTCACCCGCGGCCCGCGCACCGCCGTGCGCGCCGGGCTCCTCATCGGGGCGGCGACCGCCACCAAGATGCTGCCCGCCGTCCTGCTGCCCGGAGCCCTGTCCGGGGTGCGCAGACCCGGGCGGGCGGCGGCCGTCGTCCTGTCGGCGGCCGGACTGGTCGCCCTCGTCTACCTGCCGTACCTGCTCCTGTCGCACGCCTCCGTGCTCGGCTACCTCACCGGCTACGTCCACGAGGAGGGCTACGAGGGCGCGAACGCCGCCGACGACGACCGCTACACCGTGCTGCGCCTCCTGCTGCCCGCCGACTGGGCGCCCGTCGCCGTGGTCCTCGTACTGCTCGCCCTGGTCGGGTACGTCCTGTGGCGCGGTGACCCGCGGCGGCCCTGGCGCGGGGCGCTGCTCGTGACCGGCGGCGCCTTCCTGCTGCTGACTCCCGGCTACTCCTGGTACGCGCTGCTCGTCGTCGGCCTCGTCGCCCTCGACGGCCGCTGGGAATGGCTGGGCGTCGCCGTCGCGGGGGCCGCCGCCTACGTCACCTCGCGCACGGTGCCCGGACCCGACGCGATCGCCGCGACCGCCTATGCCCTGGCGGCCGCCGCCGTCCTCGCCGGGGCCCTGGTGCGCCTGTTCCACCCGGACCGGGACGGAGCGGGCGGGACTGGGATCATGGACGACGACGCCACGCGGGCCGCCCTGACGAAGGCCGCCGCGCGCACCCCGGTCACAGCGAGAGGAACGATCACCGATGGCAGTCTTCGCCGTCTTCTACACGTACACCGACAACAGCGCGGGGCGTGACGAGGTGCGTCCCGCGCACCGCGCGTTCCTGACGGAACTCGCCGAGAAGGGCGTCAATCTGGTCTCGGGGCCCCTCGCGGGCGGCCCGCGGGACGGCGCGCTGCTGCTCTTCCGCGCCGCGTCGGCGGAGGAGGCCCTCGCCCACACCGAGCAGGACCCCTTCCGGCTGGAAGGGCTCGTGGCCGGGGTACGGGTCGAGGAGTGGAAGCCGGTCAACGGACCGCTCGCCGGAACCTTCGACGTCGCGAGCTGACCAGCGCCCGGCCCGGCCGCGCCCCGGGGAACCGCGCGGAGCGCGGGGACCGGGGCGCGGCCGGGCTCAGGCGCTCGGTACCGTCTGGTCGCCGGCCGGCAGCCGGCCCCAGCGGTACAGGAACACGGTGATCATCAGCCCCAGCGCGAAGAAGCCCGCCGACCACCAGAACGCCGTCGTGTAGCTGTGCATCTGGGCCTGGAGCGGAAGCAGACGGGTGGGCCGTTTGCCGGCGACGTAGTTGGCCGCGGCCGTGGTGGCGAGCGTGTTCAGCAGCGAGGTGCCGACCGAACCGCCGACCTGCTGACAGGTGTTGACCATCGCCGAGGCCACCCCCGCGTCCTTGGAGGCGATGCCGGAGGTCGCCGTGTTCATCGCCGGGGCGAAGACGAGACCGAGACCGAGGCCCGCGACCAGCAGCGGCGGCAGCACGTGCGCCGCGTAGGAACTGGACAGGTTCAGCCCCGTCAGCCACGCCATCCCGGCCCCCGCCAGCCCCATACCGGTCGGCACCAGCGGCTTCGGCCCCACCCGCGGCAGGACGGAGTTGGTCACCACCACCGAGGTGACGATCAGCACCGCGACCATCGGCAGGAAGGCGAACCCGGTCCGGATGGGGGAGTAGCGCAGGATCTGCTGGAGGTAGTACGTCAGGAACAGGAAGACCCCGAACATGCCGGCGCCCGAGATGAACATCGCGAGGAACGAGGCGCCGCGATTGCGGTGCAGGACCACGCGCAGCGGCAGCAGCGGGTGTGCCACCCGCCGCTCCCACAGCGCGAAGGCGAGCAGCAGCACCCCGCCCGCCGCGAGGAACCCCCAGGTCAGCGGGGAGCCCCAGTGGTGACGTTCGGCGTTGGAGAAGCCGTAGACGATGCAGAACAGGCCGCCCGAGGCCAGCACACTGCCCGGCAGATCGAGGTTCGGGCGTCCGGCCGGTTTGCCCGAGTACAGCAGCCGGGCCCCGCCCAGCATCGCGCCGACGGCGAAGATCAGGTTGACGTAGAGGCACCAGCGCCAGTCCAGGTACTCGGTCAGCACCCCGCCCAGCAGCAGACCCACCGCACCACCCGCACCGGCGATCGCCCCGTAGATGCCGAAGGCCTTCGCGCGTTCCCTGCCGTCCGTGAACGTCGTCGTCAGCAGGGACAGCGCGGCGGGCGCGAGCAGCGCCCCGAACACGCCCTGCGCGGCGCGCGCCACGACGAGCATCAGGAAGCTCTGCGAGGCGCCGCCGACCGCCGAGGCCGCCGCGAAACCGGCCAGGCCGATCAGGAAGACCCGCTTGCGGCCGACCAGATCGGCGATCCGCCCGCCGAGCAGCAGGAGGCTGCCGAAGGCCAGCGCGTACGCCGTGACGACCCACTGCCGGTTGCCGTTGCTGAAGCCCAGCTCCCGCTGGGCCGAGGGCAGCGCGATGTTCACGATGGTCGCGTCGAGGACCACCATGAGCTGGGCGATGCCGATGACGCTCAGAATCAACCAGCGGTGCTCGTGCGATCCGCCCCGGCCGGGGTCGCCGTCAGAGGCTGGGGGCCCGGAGGGGCCCGCTGCCCTGCCCGTGTCTTCAGGTCCGCTATCCATGCTGGTCAGCCCTTCGAAGCTCAGAGCTGCCCACGCTAGGCGCGGTGCGGTGACGCGGCGAGCGGGAGAGGGCCGGACGGGAGAGGGGTGGGGCGGCCGGGTGCCCGCGCCGGTCGCCACGTGGGTGGAGGGCGGCCGGAGCGGCCGCTGGTCCGGAGCGTGCGGGTGCCCTTCTCGGCGCGGTGTGGGGGGAGGGGCCGGACGAACCGTGCGGGAGGAGTCAAGACCTTGATGGTGTGCACGTCAAGGCTTCGCGCATTCAGAAAGTGAACGGACAACGGGCCCCGCACGGCCGCTAGTTGAGGATCGGGTCATCTTGGTGTGAAGTCTTGACGGTTTCTCCGGGCCTGTGTTTACTCACGCTCCAACGCCTGTACCGGTGCCGAAAGCGCTTGCGCCACCGCCGGGCACCACGCCACCCGACGACCGCACCCCCCTGCCCCGCGACAGAACACGTCCCTCGACACCCCCGCGCCACGGCCGAACGGCACCCCACATGCCGGTCCGCACGCGCACCGCACCCGCACCGATGGAAGGGCGCCCCCCACCTCCCGCTAGGAGAGCCGCATGCCATCCCGTACGAGCCTTACGCCCCGCACCTCCCGCACCCTCACCGTCGCCCTCGCGACCCTGTCCGCGGCCTGCCTGCTCGCGGTGCCCGCCGTCGCCGACCCGGCCGCCGCCCCGAGAGCCGGCGCCGCCCGCGCCGCCGCGGCCTGGGACACCGACCTCGCGGCCGCCGCCTACAGCGCCGACCCGGCCGCCGTCTCCGCCTCCGGCGGCAGCGCCCAGGCGGCCTTCGACGGGAACGGCGCCACGACCTGGACCAGCGACGCCGCCGACGACGCGTGGATCAGCGTCGACCTCGGCAGCAGACTGCGCATCGAGCGCGTCGTCCTGGACTGGGGCACCGACTTCGGCAAGAAATACGTCGTGGAGACCTCCGACGACGGCAGCGACTGGACACCCTTCTTCACCGAGGACCAGGGCACCGGCGAGAGCGTCACCGCCCACACCTACCCGCAGGAGGTGCGCGGCCGCTACGTGCGGATGCGCGGAGTGGAGCGCTCCGCGAGCGGCGGCTACGCGCTGTCCGCCCTCAAGGTGTACGGCGGCCAGCCCGCCCCCGCCACCACCACCCGCGGCAACCTCGCCCTGCACCACCCCGCCTACAGCGATGTCTACCAGAACGCGGGCAACTCGCCGGCCTTCGTCACCGACGGCGGGAAACCGGACGACCTCAAGGGCGACGCCACCCGCTGGTCCAGCGACTGGAACGCGGACCGCTGGGTCTCCGTCGACCTCGGCGCGGCCTCCACGATCGACAGCGTCGACCTGTACTGGGAGTCCGCCTTCGCCGTCGACTACGCGATCCAGGTCTCCGACGACAACCAGAACTGGCGCACCGTCTACGAACCCTCCGCCGCCGAGGTCGAGGCACGCCGCGCCGACGTCGGCACCCCGGGCCAGTCGGCCGGGAAGCACGACACCGTCCAGCTGCCCACCCCCGCCACCGGGCGGTACGTCAGGATGCTCGGCAAGGAGCGCCGCTCCTTCTACAACCCGGCGCCCGCCACCGCCCAGTTCGGCTACTCGCTCTACGAGTTCGAGGTGTGGGGAACCGGCGGCAGCGCCGAGGCCGCCTACCCGGCGCTCCCCGGCGAGCAGGGCGGGGACTACCGCACCACCTTCTTCGACGACTTCACCGGGGACGGCCTCGACCGCTCCAAGTGGCGCGTCGTGCGCACCGGCACCGAGATGGGACCGGTCAACGGCGAGTCCCAGGCGTACGTCGACTCGCCCGACAACATCTCCACCCAGGACGGGGTGCTCCAGCTCAAGAGCAAGTACTGCAAGGGCTGCACCGAGGCCGGCGGCACCACCTACGACTTCACCTCCGGCCGCATCGACACCAACACCAAGTTCGACTTCACCTACGGCAAGGTCAGTGCCCGTATGAAGCTGCCGGTCGGCGACGGCTTCTGGCCCGCCTTCTGGCTGCTCGGCAGCAACGTCGACGACCCGAAGGTCTCCTGGCCCGCCACCGGCGAGACCGACATCATGGAGAACATCGGCTACGGCGACTGGACCTCCAGCGCCCTGCACGGGCCGGGCTACTCGGCGGACGGCAACATCGGCGCCCAGCAGACCTACCCCGACGCCAAAGCCGACGCCTGGCACACCTACGCCGTCGAGTGGAAGCCGACCGGGATGACCTTCTCGGTCGACGACCGGGTGGTGCAGGAGACCAGCCGCAACAAGCTGGAGTCCACGCGCGGCCAGTGGGTCTTCGACCACGACCAGTACCTCATCCTCAACCTCGCGCTGGGCGGCGCCTACCCGGCCGGCTGGAACAAGGTCACCGAGCCCTACTGGGGACTGCCCCAGTCCAGCGTGGACCGGGTCGCCCAGGGCGGGGTGCAGGCCGACATCGACTGGGTCCGCGTCGAGCAGAAGGACTGACCCCGCCCCCACCGCGCCGGGGGAGCGGTCAGTTCCCCCGGCGCACCCAGCAGTCCTCGGCGTGGTCGTCGACCACGCCGACCGCCTGGAGGAAGGCGTAGGTGATCGTCGTCCCGACGAAGCCGAACCCCCGCCTCTTCAGGTCCTTGCTGATCCGGTCGGACAACTCGGTGCGGGCGGGCGGGACGGTGCCCGAGGCGCGCGTGTTCACCACCGGCCTCCCGTCCACCCACCGCCACAGGTACGCGTCGAAGGAACCGCACTCCTCGCGCACCGCGAGGAAGGCGCGCGCGTTCTTCACGAGCGAGGCGACCTTCAGCCGGTTGCGCACGATCCCCGGATCGGTGAGCAGCGCGTCCAGCTCCGGCTGCCCGTACGCGGCCACCCGGCGCACGTCGAAGCCGTCCAGCAGGCGGCGGTAGTTCTCCCGCTTGTTCAGCACCGTCGACCAGGACAGGCCCGCCTGCGCGCCCTCCAGGACCAGCAGTTCGAACAGGTAGGCGTCCTCGTGCGCCGGTCTGCCCCACTCGCGGTCGTGGTACGCCGCCATCAGCTCCGAGGTGCCGCTCGCCCAGCCGCAGCGCCGCGCCTCCGGCGGCGGCTCCAGGGGCGCCGCACCCGCGGCGAGGACGCGCCCCGCCCGCGAGCCGCTCATGCGGGCAGCCCCAGGAGCTCGCACAGTTCGGCCTCGTTCCCCGAGAGGCCGGCGGCCCGCAGCGCGGTGTCCGCCTCCGCCATGGGGCCCGCGAGCAGCGCCGCCGCGAGGGGCGCGGTCCCCGGGTCGTCGAGCACGGCCCGTGCCGCCTGCCGCAGCCGCAGGCAGGCCCGCGCCGCCTCGGACCTCGCATCGGTCACTTCCTGCACCGTCATCACGTGCTCCGCTCTCCGTCCCCGGTGGTGCCGGCCCGGCGTGGCCCAGCGGGCCACGCCTGACAGCCCGTCATCGACGGGCCGTGTCCCAGCCTGCCGTACGCCACTGACAACGGCCGCGCGGTACCGGCGCGAGGGGTGGCGCGCGCCTACCTCTCGCGCGCCCCGGCCGCCACACCGTACGGAGAGACCGCGTCGACGGCCGCGTACTCCTCCTCGCTCAGGACGACCTCGGCCGCCGCCACGTTCTCCTCCAGGTAGGTGCGGCGCTTCGTCCCCGGGATCGGCACCACGGAGCGCCCCAGCAGCCAGGCCAGGGCCAGCTGGCTCGTGCTCACGCCCTTGTGCCGCGCGATCCGCTCCAGCTCCGCCACCACCCGCAGGTTCGCGGCGATGTTCTCCTCGGAGAACCGCGGCAGCCCGCGCCGCGCGTCGTCCGGCGCCAGGTCCCCGGCCCGCGTGATGCGCCCCGACAGGAAACCGCGCCCCAGCGGCGAGAAGGCGACGAAACCGATGCCCAGCTCACGCACCGTCTCCAGGACCCCGTTGTACTCGACGTCCCGCGAGAACAAGGAGTACTCCGACTGGAGCGCGGTCACCGGGAAGGTCGCGTGCGCCCGCCGGATCTCCTCGGCGCTCGCCTCGCTCAGCCCGATGTGACGCACCTTGCCCGCCGCGACCATCTCGCCCATCGCGCCGACCGTCTCCTCGACGGGTACGTCCGGGTCCACCCAGTGCAGGTAGTACAGGTCGATGACGTCGGTGCCCAGGTGGCGCAGCGAACGGTCCACCGCCCGGTGCGCGTACCGCGCCGAGCCGTTGGGACCGTGCGCGGTGCCGTCGTCGTCGAACTCGGTGGCGAACTTGGTGGCGAGGGTGATCTCCTCACGCCGCCGGCCCAGCGCGCGGGCCAGGAGCCGCTCGTTCTCGAACGGCCCGTACGCCTCCGCGGTGTCGATGTGGGTGACGCCGAGATCGACCGCCCGGTTCAGCGTCGCGACCGACTCCTCCTCGTCCCGCGGCCCGTACCAGACGCTCATGCCCATGGCGCCCAGCCCCTCCGCGGAGACGCGCAGCCCCTGCGAACCCAGTGCGACCGTCCTCATGTCTCGTGCCTCTCGTTCGTGTCAGTGGTGTGCCGCGCGTCCCCCCGCCGCCGCCCGTCCGCCGGGCTGCGCCCCGCCCCGCTCCCCGCTCACCGCGCGGTAGTACGCGATCTTCGCGTCGATCGCGGCCAGGTACGCCCGCGTCTCCCGCAGCCGTTCGAGCACCCGCCCACGATGCGCCTCGAAGAAGGCGAGACGCCGCGCCTCGGTGCCCTCCTCCCGGCTGATCGCGGCGAAGGCCCGGATGTCCTGATGGGCATGCCGGTACGACGAAGTGCCACGACCCCGGCCAGCCACTCCAGGTCGCGCTCCGTGTAGCGGCGCTGTCCCGAGGGGCCCCGGGCGGCGGGTTCGGCGGTCAGCCCCTCCCGCTCCCAGTAGCGCAGGGTGTCGACGCTCAGGCCGAGCGCCGCCGCGGCCTCCCCGATGGGGAGCCCGTCAGCGGGCACCGGCACGTCCGGCCGCAGCCGGGGGACTCTCGCAGCCATGGGGAAAGGCTCCTCCCTGGAGCGCGCTCCAGGTCAAACCGGTCAGGTCACCGTCACCGTAGGCCCCCCTCCTCCACCCCGCCCGCGCGCCGTCCCCCCGCCCCGGATGGCAGGGTGGACACAGGAGGCGCCCCGCGGGGCGCGCCGACCGCCGTCACCACCTCACGGAGGCACCCTGATGACCGCCACCACCCCCGTCGTCGCCGTCCTGGGCACCGGAATCATGGGGTCCGCCATGGCCCGCAGCCTGCTGCGCGCCGGCCTGCGGGTCCACGTGTGGAACCGCACCCGGGAGAAGGCCGAGGCCCTGGCAGGCGACGGCGCCGAGGTCGCCGCGAGCGCCGAGGACGCCGTCCGGGAGGCCGACGTCCTGCTCACCGTCCTGAACGACGGGGCGGCCGTCGAGTCGGCCATGGACGCCGCCCGCCCCGGACTGCGCCCCGGGCAGATCTGGCTCCAGGTGTCCACGGTCGGTGTGGAGGCCACCGGGTCCCTCGCGGAACTGGCCGCGAAGTGGGGCCTCGTCTACCTCGACAGCCCCGTGTCCGGTACGAAGCAGCCCGCCGAACAGGGCAGGCTGACCGTCCTGGTGTCGGGCCCCGAGCCGGCTCGCGCGACCGTGGAACCGGTGCTCTCGGCCATCGGGCAGAAGACCGTGTGGGCCGGCGCCGAGCCCGGCGCCGCGACCCGGCTCAAACTCGTCACCAACACGTGGCTCACCACCCTGGTCGGCGGGGTCGCCGAGACCCTGAACGTCGCCGACGGCCTGGGCGTGGACCCGCGCTCCTTCCTCGACGTCGTCTCCGGCGGGCCGCTCGACAGCCCGTACCTGCGCGCGAAGGCCGAGGCCGTGCTGTCCGGCGACCTGACCCCCAGCTTCGCCCTGTCCACGGCGCTCAAGGACACCGAACTGATCCTGGCGGCCGTACGGGACAGCGGTCTGCGGCTCGACCTGCTCCCCGCCGCCGCCCGGCGCTCGGCGCGCGCCGTACGGGAGGGACACGGGGACGAGGACATGATCGCGACCTATTTCGCGGGGCAGCCGGGGGCCGAGGGGGCCGAGGGGCACGAGGCCGGCTGACCGCCCGCGGCGCGGCAGAGGCCCGCGGCGCGGCAGAGGCCCGCGGCCCGGTGGCCCGGCCGCGGACGGACCGGCCGCGGCCGGACCGGCGCACCTGGGCCCGCGCCGGCCACCTCGCGCTCCGGGGCCTCCTCGGGCTACGGCGACTCGCCGTCCTCTCGGCGGGGCCGCTCACGGTCCCGGGGCGGGCGCTCCCGCTGCGGCCGCAGGTCCAGGATCTCCAGCAGGAAGGACAGGTCCTCCGCGTTCTGCGCCCGAGCGGCCAGCACCAGGCGGGCCCTGCGGCGTTCCTCGGCGTACGCCTCCGAGAGGCCCTTCTCCGTGTACGGGTCCTGGTCCCGCTGATCGTCGGTCATCGCCACAGTGTCGCCGCCACCACCCCGAAATGCGCGCCGACGCGGAGAGCGGGGCGAGCGGGTGGGCCACAAGTGGCGATGATGACGCGGATGGGTGGCCTGAATCCGCCGCCGGGCCGCCGCCCGGCCGGGACCGGGCGGCGGGGCGCCGCCCCCGGGGAACGCGCCGCTCCGGCCGGCCGAGCCCCGCCGAACTAGCCTTTCCCGTAGGAGAGTTCCCGCAGGGCCCCGCCGCCGGCGAGGCTCCCGGTGAACCGCACCCGCGCGTCCTCGGGGGCCCGGTGCGCGAAGGTCGTGCCGCGCTGGACGCCGCTCACCGCGCCCCGCGCCCGCAGCGCCGTCACCGCGCGGCTGCCCGCGCCCAGGACGTACCAGTGACCCGCCGGGGAGCGCCAGTGCGTACCGGCCACCACGTGCTGGCCGAACCTGCTGCACGCCGCCGTCGCCCGCGCCCGCCCCACGACGTCCACCGGTGCGGCGGGGGAGGGGGCGGGGGTGCGCAGCGACAGCAGTACGTCACCCGGTCCGCGCCACGTGTCGGCCCGGGTGCAGGCCCACACCGCGCGGCCGCCCTCCTCGGGCAGGTCCTGCCGCGCGAAGTCCCACGTGTTGACGGAGCGGACCCCGAGTCCCCGCATCCCGTCGAGCCGGCAGCCGAGCCGGGCCCACGCGAGCAGGGCCGCCGGGCCCGTCGCCTCACGCGGCTGACGGGCGGGGGCGCCCGAGCCCGGCAGCGGCGTGTACGTCAGGTGCACCGGGGTGAGGTCCCCGAGGTCGGCCAGCAGGAAGGAGTGGTTCTCCACGATCCGCGCGGAGGAACGCAGCTGAAGCACCGGCAGGGCGGTACAGGCACCACCGGCCGGGGCCCCGGGCAGGGGAGCGGTCACCCCGGAGCGCGACACCGCGAGGGCCGCCGCCGGGGTGTCCGGCCTCAGCAGGTCCCTGGTCGTGCTCCCGTCCACCCACGGAGCGGTCAGATAGCGGGTGCCCGCCCGGGTGCGGCTCAGCACGAGGGCCGCCGCCGTCGTGACGTCCGCGTCGTCGGTACGTACGAGGTCCAGGGCCGCGTCCCCCGCGCCGCGCAGCGGCCGGGTGTAGCGCACCGCGCGTTCCCCGTCGTGCAGCAGGACCACGGCCGATCCGTCCACGTCCCCCGCGAACAGCAGCTTCGGGGAGCGGGGCGGCGCGTCGACAGGGGTGCCCGGCGCGCGGGTGACGCGTACCCCGTCGTGCTCCCCGCTCGCCGCGCCGCCGGCGACCGCCCGCGCGGCGTGCGCCCACGCGTTGAGCGCCCGTGCGAGCAGCTCCTCGTCTCCGGAGCGCTCCCCGCGGGTGGGCCAGGCCGTGAAGTCGACCCGGGAGGTGTCGTCCCACGGCACCGCCCTCTCGTCGACCACCCCGCGCGGGTCCAGCGCCCCCGTACCGCGCGGGACCGGGGCGGGACCGGCCGAGGGCAGGGTGGCGGCGCCCGAGCCGAACAGGGTCACCAGGAGAGCGGCCGCCACGAGGGCCGCGGCGAGGACCGTCCCGAGCCGCACCCGGTGCCTGCGCCGCAGCAGGTCCGTGGGCCGGGTCCGCACCGAGGAGGGGTCGAACTCGGCCGAGCGCACGAGCGCGGCCGGGTCCCCCTCGGCGTCCCGGGCCAGCCGGCCGGCCAGTACGACAGGTGTCGAGGTGTCGGTGACACCGAGCCGGTTCAGCACCTCGCGCACCCCGGCCTCGGGGAGCCCCTCCAGGGTGGAGAGCGCGAGAGCGGCCCGCGTCACCCCGTCCGCCTTCGCCAGCGCCTGGTCCAGCGCCAGTTCCTCCGTACCGCCCGCCCGGGGAAAGAAACGCAGGCCCCAGACGACCGGCAGCCCCGGGCGCAGGACGCGCGGCGGCGGCAGCCGCCCCGGCCACCAGCGCGGGCGCCGCTCGTGGGCCAGGGCCTCCCGGAGGATCTGCTCGCGCACCCACGCGTACCCCGGGCGGTCCCGGGCGCCGCGTGGCGAGGGCACCCGGCGCGGCGCGGGCCGCAGCAGCCGGGAACCGGTGCCGGGCAGAGCCCGCTGGACGATGCCGTGCGCGGCGAGCACCCGGCGGTGCCGGCCCACGGACGGGGGCAGGACGAGGTACGCGAGACGCACGAGCCGCGCGTACTGCTCCACGAGAGCCGCCTCGGCCTGGTCCAGGTCGATGCGCTCCCCGGGGGAGCGGGACTGTTGCCGCGAGGACGTCGGCATGGGAGAACCTTTCGGATGACGGCGGCGGAAGGGAACCTTCGCTGCGTCAAACGAGTGATGCGTTGGACCGTCACATCACCGCTGAACTCCCGTCACTTGTGGTAAGGGGCGGATGTCCGCCCCGGCCCCGGATTCCGGGGTGCGCCGCCCTGATCTCCTCGGCCGCCGCGCTCACCCGGGGCAGCAGGTCCCGCACGGTGGACCGGGCCCGCCGGCGCAGATCGGCCGGCGTGTGGATGCCGAGATCGGCGAGGACCCCGGCGAAGGCCGGCCACCGGCGCGCGTGCTCGTGCGGGGCGTCCGCGGCCAGTGCCGTGTGGCAGCGGGCCAGGGTCGCCACGATCCAGAAGACCGCCTCCCGGTGCAGTCCGTCCGCGATCAGCGCCGCACCGCCGGCCACGGCGATCGGACGGGCCCGCGCGGTCAGGTCGGAGCTGAAGGGGAACGGCGTGCGCGCCGTGCCCGCCGTCGCGTCGAAGGTCTCCGCCAGGGTGGCCAGGTGCCGCCGTACCACCCGGGCCGGCAGGCGCGCGCAGCCCAGGGAGTCCAGCAGCGCCGGGTACAGGTCCAGCCGGCCGAAGTCGCTCAGCACCTCGCGGGCCGCCGGGTAGCGCAGCCGGATCGTCGGATTGCGCAGCGCGGCGACCAGGAGGACATGGGCGGACACCCCGGTCGGGAAGAGCCACGCCGTGACCTGCTCGTGGAAGGGCGCCGCCGCGTCGAGCGCGCCGAGCCCGTCCCGTACCCGCTCCTCGGCCTGGGCGCACCGGCGCCGCACCCAGAAGCGGTCGGCGAAGTCCCGCGCGACCCGCTCGCGCAGGAGGGCCAGACGCCCGGTCGGGTCGGCGAGCACACAGTCCCGTACGAAGGGGCCCGCCCGGTGGTAGTCGCCGAGCACCGTCTCCGGCGAGACGACCGTGCTCCACGGCTCGTACGTCACTTCCAGCAGCGCGCCCCGGTGTTCCAGCTTCCCCGGCTTGGGCGGGGCCTCGGCGCGGTCCACGAGCACCACGACGTCGACGTCGGAGGTGGGCGCGAGGTCGGCGTCCCGCTCCAGTGCCAGGGTCGAGCCGGTGACGTAGGCGCCCCGGAAGTCCGGCCGGACACGGGCGTACCGCGTCACCCAGTCGACGGCGGCCTCGCGCGCCCGTCCCACCTTCACCGAGTCCCCCTCGCGCCCTGTGGATACGGCCTTCACTGTGGCACAGGCCCGTGCCGCGCGCGGCGGGCGCCCGTCCGCCGCGACCTGCGGGGGGCGGGCCCCTGGGCGCCCCGGGCGCCGGGCTGCGAGACAATCGCGGACGGGCGATCCCGACCCCGGAAGAGAGAGGCTTCAAGATGCCACAGCAGGTACAGGGCGTGATCGCGCGGGCCAAGGGCGAGCCGGTGCGGATCGAGACCATCACCGTCCCGGACCCGGGGCCGGGCGAGGCGGTCGTGCGCATCCAGGCGTGCGGGGTGTGCCACACCGACCTGCACTACCGCGAGGGCGGGGTGAACGACGAGTTCCCCTTCCTCCTCGGCCACGAGGCGGCGGGGGTGGTCGAATCGGTCGGCGAGGGCGTCACCGAGGTGGCCCCCGGCGACTACGTCGTCCTCAACTGGCGTGCGGTGTGCGGCCAGTGCCGGGCCTGTAAGCGCGGGCGCCCGTGGTACTGCTTCGACACGGCCAACGCCCGGCAGAAGATGACCCTCGCGGACGGCACCGAACTGACCCCGGCCCTCGGGATCGGGGCCTTCGCGGAGAAGACCCTCGTCGCCGCCGGGCAGTGCACCAAGGTGGACCCGGAGGCGTCCCCGGCCGCCGCCGGACTGCTGGGCTGCGGGATCATGGCGGGTATCGGCGCCGCCATCAACACCGGCGAGGTCACGCGCGGGGACACCGTCGCCGTCATCGGCTGCGGCGGCGTCGGCGACGCGGCGATCATGGGCTCGCGGCTGGCCGGGGCCGCCCGGATCATCGCGGTGGACGTCGAGGACCGCAAGCTGGAGACGGCGAAGAGGCTCGGCGCGACCCACACCGTCAACTCCCGCACCACCGACCCGGTCGCCGCGATCCGCGAGCTGACCGGAGGCTTCGGCGCCGACGTGGTGATCGAGGCGGTCGGCCGCCCCGAGACCTACGAGCAGGCGTTCTACGCCCGGGACCTCGCCGGGACCGTCGTCCTGGTCGGCGTGCCCACCCCCGAGATGAAGATCGAGCTGCCGCTGATCGACGTCTTCGGCCGTGGCGGCTCCCTCAAGTCCTCGTGGTACGGCGACTGCCTGCCCTCGCGCGACTTCCCGATGCTCATCGACCTCTACCGCCAGGGGCGGCTCGACCTCGACGCGTTCGTCACCGAGACCATCGCGCTCGATCAGGTGGAGACGGCCTTCGCGCGCATGCACGAGGGCGACGTGCTGCGTTCGGTGGTGGTCTTCTGATGGCCGCCCGCATCGACCACCTCGTCACCTCCGGCACCTTCTCGCTCGACGGCGGGACCTGGGAGGTCGACAACAACGTATGGCTCGTCGGCGACGACGAGGAGGTGATCGTCGTCGACGCCGCGCACGACGCCGAGGCCATCGCCGCCAAGGTGGCCGGACGCCGCGTCACGGCGATCGTGTGCACACACGCCCACGACGACCACGTGGGCGCCGCGCCCGACCTCGCGGACCGCACCGGGGCCCCCGTCCTGCTGCACCCCGCCGACACCGAGCTGTGGAAGCTGACCCACCCCGGCCTCGTGCCGGACGGCCCCCTCGCGGACGGTCAGCGCATCCGCGTCGGCGGGACCGAACTGACGGTGCTGCACACTCCGGGCCACGCGCCGGGCGCGGTGTGCCTGTACGCGCCGGAACTCGGCACCGTGTTCACGGGGGACACGCTGTTCGCGGGCGGTCCCGGAGCCACCGGGCGCTCCTTCAGTGACTTCCCGGCCATCGTGGACTCGATCCGCGAGAAACTGCTGACCCTGCCCGCCGACACGGTGGTGCGCACCGGACACGGTGACAGCACCACGATCGGCGCCGAGGCCGGACACGTCCAGGAGTGGATCGACCGGGGGCACTGACCCCCGGCCCGGCCGGGGCACCGGGAGGGGCCGTCCGCCGGAGACGGCGGCGCGGCCCCTCCCGCGCCGGGAGCGGCCGGTCTCCCCTACGGGGGCCCGGCGTCTGCGGGGCGGGTCCGGGCCCGGCCGGGCGACACCCTCCGAACGCCGCGAACAGCCTTTATCGCGCGAGCCCTAAACTCTTTGGCATGTCAATGGATACGGCGTCCACGGGCGCGGTGAAGGGCTGGGAGGCCGCGGTGCTCGACGGAGGGCCCGCGGACGGACTGCGGATGAGGGTCGCCGACCGGCCGGGAGTGGTGCAGGTGACGCTGCCCTGTCCGGTGGACGAGGAGCCCGGTGAGGCCGGGCTGCGGGTCGAGGCGCTGTACGTGTACCGGCGCGATCCCCGCGTGCGCGAGGAACCGCTGCGGTACGGCTTCGACGGAGCCACGCCCTGAACGGCCCGCGGCGCCACCCAGGAGTACGCCGTCGCGGCCGGGCCGGCGTCCGTGGCCCGGCCGGGGGCGTCCTCAGCGGGGAACGGGCCCGGTGGTGGAGGCGTCCCGGCGGCCCGCGCCGGCCGTATCCGCACCGCCCGCCGGGTCCTGTCGCACCGTCGAGAAGCCGGAGTCCGCTTCCCGGCCCCCGGCGGTCCCCGGGGCCCCCGCGGTCCCGGCCGTGTCCGTGGTCCCCGTGGCCTCCGCGCTCTCGGTGCGCAGGGCCGCCGTCTCGCTCCTGAGGATGCGCAGGGACTTGCCCAGCGCCCGAGCCGTGTCCGGCAGCTTGCGGGAGCCGAACAGGAGGACGGCGGCGAGCACCACGACCGCCAAGTGCCAGGGCTCCAACGCGTTACGGAACATGTGCGCCTCATCCTTCGTCTCAGTGCTGGGGGGGGGGAACCGGTGTGCGGGTCCTCACCGGCAAACTTGCTACATTGCGCAACTGTACAACTGTGGGGTGGGTCGCGCGCCGCCCCCGGACGGGCCGGACGGACAGGGGTGTGTGGTCATGACACGCAGGGGCGGAGCGAGCGGTGGCGCCGGGATCGGGACCCGGCGCCCTGCCTCGCGCGGCGGCCGCAACAAGGTCCTGATGGCCCTCGCCGTCGTCGGCGCCTTCGCCGTGCTGGCGAGCGGTGGCTTCGGCTGGGTCTGGTTCAAGCTCGGCGGGAAGATCAGCACGTTCAGCGGTGACGGGCTGTCCGACGACCGCCCCGAGGCCGCCGGCGGGGGCCAGAACGTCCTGGTGATCGGCTCGGACAGCCGCTCCGGCAAGAACAAGGAGCTCGGCGGCGGACAGGGCGACATCGGCCGCTCGGACACCGCCTTCCTGCTGCACGTCTACGCCGACCAGCGGCATGCCGTCGCGGTCTCGGTGCCCCGCGACACGCTCGTCGAGATCCCGCGCTGCCGGCTGCCGGACGGCAGCTGGAGCGCCCCGCAGAGCGAGGCCATGTTCAACTCGGCCTTCTCCACCGGCGAGACCCCGGAGGGCAACCCGGCCTGCACCCAGAACACCGTCGAGAAACTGACCGGCCTGCGCGTGGACCACACCGTGGTCGTCGACTTCAACGGCTTCTCGAAGCTCACCTCGGTGGTCGGCGGTGTCCCGGTGTGCCTGCCGAACGACATCTACCAGCGCGACCTCAGCCCCAAGCGCCCCACCCGGGGCGCACTCGTCTTCCACGAGGGGACGCAGAAGGTCTCCGGCCGGCAGGCCCTCGACTACGTCCGGCTGCGGCACGGCATCGGCGACGGCTCCGACATCGGCCGGATCAAACGTCAGCAGGCGTTCGTCTCCGCGCTGCTCAAGACCGTCCGCGAGAAGGGGCTGACCCCCACCAGACTGCTGCCCCTCGCCGAGGCCGCGACCGAGTCGACCACCGTCGACCCCGGACTCGGCTCGGCCGACAAGATGCTGTCCTTCGCGCTCTCCATGAAGAACGTCGACCTGCACAACACGAAGTTCGTGACGGTGCCCTGGAGGTACGAGGGCAGCCGCGTCGCCGTCGTCCAGCCCGACGCCGACGCCCTGTGGTCCGCGCTGCGGCGGGACAAGCCGGTCGGGGGCGCGCCGAAGAAGAAGACCGGGAAGGCCGGTGAGGCGAAGGCCGCCGACGAGGCCCCGGTCACCGGCGCCGGTATCTCGGTGAGCGTGCGCAACGGAACCACCGTCTCCGGTCTCGCGGCCCGCGCCGCGGGCGTGCTGCGCGCGGCGGGGTTCACGGTCGCCTCGACCGCCACCTCACCCGACCAGGGCCAGTCGAGAACGACGATCGCCTACGGCCCCGGAGAGAAGAAGGACGCCGGCACCACCGCGCGCTGGTTTCCCGGCGCCACCCTGAAGGCGGCCGGGGAGCCCGGCGTCACCGTGACGCTCGGCAGCTCCTACGCCGACGACCCGTCCGCCGCGCCGAGTTCACCCGTCGCCCCGGCCAAGCCCGCACCCGTCGGCTCCGACGCCCGCTCGGCCGACGAGAACCCCTGCGAGGACGTCTCCTACGGCTGACCACCGACGCGCGGACGCCTCAGAGGCGGCGCTGACGCCCCGGACGCCGGGCCCGGCCGCGCAGCAGCAGGACCACCGCGCCCGCCGCCCCGCACCCCGCGCCCACCACCGCGTAGTACGGCCCCGGCAGCGGCACCAGGCCCAGGGCGGCGCCCGCCGGACCGAGCGGCAGCAGGACACCGGCCCCGGCCAGCGCGCCCGCCGCGCGCAGCAGCGGTCCGCGCGCGAGCCGGGAACCCCCCAGCAGCACCAGGAAAACGGCCTGGGACAGCAGGTTCTCGGTGAACCAGCCCGAGTGGAAACCCACCTCTCCCCAGGCGCCGCCGCCCCGCAGCGCGCACGCGAGCACCCCGAAGGTCGCGAGGTCGGCCGCCGCGTTGAGCAGCCCGAACCGTACGACCGAACGCAGCAGCCCCGGCACCCGCAGCACCGCGGGCCCGGCCGAGGCACGCGGCCGGGCGCCCCGCCCCACGAAGGCGAGCTGCACGGCGTCGAAACACAGGTTCTGCACGAGCACCTGCGCCGGCAGCATCGGCAGGAAGGGCAGCAGCAACCCGGCCACCAGCATGGACAGGACGTTGCCCAGGTTCGCGGAGAGGGTCAGCCGCAGATACCCGAGGACCGTCGACGTACTGCGCCGGCCGGCCGTCACCGCGTGCCCCACCGCCGTCAGGTCCTTGCCGCTCAGCACGAGATCCGCGCTCTCCCGCGCGAGGTCCACCGCTCCCGAGGGACACAGGCCCACGTCGGCGGCGCGCAGCGCGGGCACGTCGTTGACGCCGTCCCCGAGGAAACCGGTCGTCCGGCCCGAGGCGCGCAGCAGGCCGAGGATTCGCGCCTTGTCGGCGGGGGAGCAGCGTGCGAACACCCGGGTGCGCGCGACCAGCTCGTCCCGCGCCGGGGCGGGCAGCGCGTCGAGCTCCGCCGCGCTGGCCACCGGCCCCGGATCGAGGCCCAGCTCACGGCAGGCCCGCGCCGCCGTCTCCGGCTGGTCCCCGGTGAGCACCCGCACGTCGATCCCCTGCCGCTCCAGCGCCCGCAGGGCCGCTCCCGCGCTCGGCGCCGGCTCGTCCCGCAGGGTCACGAAGCCGAGCAGGCGCAGCCCGCGCACATCGGCCGGGGTGTAGGGACGGGTGCGCGCCGCGCGTTCACCGAGGGCGACCGCGAGCAGCCGCAGCCCGCCGTCCGCGGCGGCCCGCACCCGGTCCTCCAGGTGGGCGCGCTGCCCGGGGGAGAGCGCGCACCGGTCCAGCACGCTCTCCACGGCGCCGTTGACGACGAGCGTGTGCCCGCCCGCGACCCCCGGTGTGCGTACGACGGCCAGCGCGAGGCGGCGCTCCGGGTCGAAGGGCAGCGCGTCCACCCCCTCCGCCCCGAAGGGGTCGTGGCCCTCGGCGACGGCCGCCGCGAGGACGGCGGCGTCCAGCGGGGCCGGGGCGGGAAGCTGGGCCAGTTCGAGGGTCCAGGCCGCCGCCACCGCGGCCCAGCGCAGCACCTCGGGGTCCGGATCGCCGTCCGGGCCGAGACTGCCCCGCACGACGGGCCGGTCCAGGGTGAGCGTGCCCGTCTTGTCGACGCACAGCACCTCCGTACCGCCCAGGTCGTGCAGCGCCGACAGCCGGTTCACGATCACCCCGTGCTCCCGCGCGAGGCGTCCGGCCGCCCGAGCCGGGGCGAGCGTCGTGACGACCGGCAGCATCCCGGGGGTGAGACCGACGGCCACCGCGACCGCGAACGGCAGGGTCTGCGCCCCGCGGCCCTGGACGAGGGCGTCGGCGGCCAGTACGAGCGGCGGGATCACCAGCATGAAGCGCACCAGCGTCCAGGCGATGGCGCGCACCGAACGGTCGAAGGCGCTCGGCATCCGGCGCCCGGCCGGAGCCCGCCAGGCCCCGGCGAGCCGGGTGTCCGCGCCCGTGGCGAGCACGACCCCGGTGGCGGTACCGGCCGCCACCGACGCCCCCTGGAGGCACAGCCCCGGGGCGTCGAGCGCGGTGGGCCGAGGCCGCCGGCCGTCCGGGGTCGCGGACGCCGGGAAGCCGACGGCCGTCTTCGCGACCGCGTCGCTCTCCCCGGTGAGCGCCGCCTGGTACACCCGCAGCCCGTGCGTGCGCAGCAGCCGCAGATCCGCCGGCACCTGATCACCTGGGCCCAGCAGGACCACGTCGCCCGGCACCAGTTCGGACACCGGCACCTCACGCACCCGGGCCGCGCCGCCGGGCGTCTGCCTGCGCCGCACCGCCGCCGTACCGGCCACCACCGCGCGCAGGGCGGCGGCGGACCGCCGGCCCCGGCCCTCGCCGAACGCCCGCAGGACCAGGCTCACGGCCACCAGCGCGGCCGTCACCCCCGCCGTGCCGAGAGCGCCCACGGCCGCCGCGACCGGCACCAGGCACAGCAGGACGGCGGTGAACGGGTCGCGCAGCCCCTGGGCCAGGACGAGGAGCCCGTGCCGGGCACGGGGCGGGGGAGGGGTGTTGGGGCCGTAGCGGACGAGACGGTCCCCGGCCTCCTCCTCGGTCAGCCCGCGCGGGCCGCTGCCCAGCCGGCGCAGCACCTGGAACGGCGCGGCGGCGGTGTCAGGCGAGGCCACGGCGGGCCGCAGGAGACGTACGACGCTCGTCGAGGCGGTCGATCACGAGCCGGACCACCGCGACGACATCGGGATCGCACACGTAGTAGACCTGCCGTCGGCCCTCGCGACGCGCGCCGACCAGACCGGCCAGTTTGAGCTTGGTCAGGTGCTGGCTCACCGCGGGCAGCGCCCCGCCCACGCGTTCCGCGAGCCCGGTCACGTCGCTCTCGCCCCCGGCCAGCGCCCACACGATGTGCAGCCGCGCGGGAGAGGCGAGGAGACCGAAGACGGAGGCCGCGTCCGTGAGTACGCCGACGGGCGGATCGCCCTCGTACCCGCCGCTGTCCCTCGCCATCACCGTTCTCCGTTCCGCCGGGCCGGTGCCGGGCCCGAGCACAGTGTAGGCACCGGTGAAACGGCCCCCTGTGCGGGCTTGAGCCCTGCCGGAGAACCTTCCGGCAGGGCTCGGCGCGGTGGGCTCCGGTCCGTTCAGGCGGCCGGGTCGCGGGGCTTCTCGGTCCAGTCGCCCGGACGCGCCCGGAGGGTGCGCGGCTGCCCCGGCGCCTCCTGTGGCCCGGGGGTGTCCATGTCCTTCATGGCACGGCGCTCGCCTTTGAGGATGCGGGTGGCCCGGCCCGCCGAGCGCACGAGGTCCGGCAGCCGTTTCGCCCCCAGGACGACGATCACCACGACGAGGAGCAGGGCGATCTCACTGATTCCGAACATCGCGTGCGGTGTCTCCCGGTAGGGCGGTCGCGGCGGGGCGCGGTCGACACCCCCGTCGGCTGGTCGGAGCCGAATCTACAGGAGCGCACAGGGCCGGGCCAGATCCTCCCGCGCGGGCCGGACGGCCGGGCTCAGTCCTCGTCCTCCTCGCCGTCCCCCTCGTCCTCGTCCTCGAAGAAGTCCCCGACCTCGTCGACGATCTCCGCCGCGACCAGGCCGCCCGCGACCCCCACCGCGAGGCCCGCCGCACCGGCGGCCACAGCCGTGCCGACGCCCGGACCGGAGCGCCGGCCGTGGTCCTCGTGAGCGGAGTGCTGCCCGCCGTACGGGTCCGCGTGGCCGTACGAGGCGTGGTCGCCGTAGACCGCGCGGTGCTCCACGAGCCGGCTCACCCAGCCGTCGACCTCGCTCGTCCAGTCCAGGTGCCCGGCCTGCTCGTGGGAGACGGAGAAACGCGTGAGGGTGTCGTGCCCCTCGGAGAACAGTCCGCCGCGTTTGTCGGCCTCCAGGACGACGTCCACGCCGCCCGGTGAGGCGAGGAAGGTCACCTCGATCTCGTTGACCGCGTGCGCGTGACGCGGCGGGGGCGTCAGCTCGATCTCCTGGTAGAAGGGCAACTGCTGCCCGGTGCCGCCGATCCGGCCCAGTTCCAGGTCGGCGGAGCGGAAGCCGAAGCCCAGCCGGCCGAAGGCGTCCAGGACCGCCTCCTGCGCGGGCAGCGCGCCGACGGTCAGCGGGTCGAGGTCGCCCTTGTCGCGGGCGCCCGCGACGGCGACCTCGGTGCGCACCCCGAGCACGATGCCGAGCGGCTGCCCGTACAGCTCGGTCAGCGGGGTCTCCCACGGCAGGACGAGGGAGAAGGGCACGGTCTCGCGCCCGCCCTCGGCGACGCGCAGAGCGCCGCCGACGAGGTACCGCTCGAAGACGATCCCGCCCTCGTGCTCGCCGTCCCCGGTCTCGGCCTCGACCCGGGCGACGAGTTCGAGCGTGATGCCCTCGATCTGGGCCTGTGCCCTGCCGCCCTCGATCCGTACCTCGCCGGACAGCGTCCCGCCGGGCAGGACCGGGCCCGGCGCGAGCACCGTGTCGACCGTGGGCCCGCCCACCCCGAGCGAACCGAGCAGTCGTGTGAACACCATCGTGTCTTCCTCCCGCGGACAACCGGCGCGTCCCTCGCGCCGTCTACAGCCGTGTAGAGCATAGAGGCGCAGGTCACCGCTTCCCGACGGGGCGTCAGATGTGGTTGACGCGGCGCCTGCCGGGCGCGATCAGGCGTCCTCGCCCGGCCAGCCGAACAGCCGGGCCCCGATGACCGCGGTGTGCAGGGAGTAGCGGTCCATGGAGTCGTTCAGGTCCATGCCGGTCAGCGCCCGGATGCGCTCCAGCCGGTAGGTGAGCGCGCGCACGCTCAGGCTCAGGCGACGCGCGGCCTCGGCGGAGACGCAGCCCGCGTCGAAGTAGACCGTGAGCGTCCGCAGCAGCGGTCCCGGTCCGCCGCGCGCCGCCTTCAGCGGGCCGAGCGCGGTGTCCATGAGGTCGAACATCGCCTGCCGGTCCCGCATCAGCACCGGGAACACCAGCAGGTCGCTCGTGGAGAGCACCGGGTTGTCGAAGCCCATGCGGTCCGCGATGTCCAGCGCGCCGACGGCCTCCTCGTAGGACAGCACCACCCCGCCCGGACCGGGGTGGGGGCGGCCGACGGCGGCGCGACAGTCCTCGGCCGAGGCGTACGCCTGCTTCGCGAAGAAGCGGGCCATCTCCTCCTGCCCGGCCGGCACGACGCAGATCAGCAGGTCGTTCTTGGTGGTCAGCAGGGTCCTGCGATCACCGAACCGGGCGAAGACGGCCGCCTCGACGGCCCGCGCCACGGGATGCCCGTCGTCGTAGGGTTCCGGGCCCCTGGCCACCGCGACCACGTGCGAGTGCGCGAGCCGCAGCCCGAAGCGCTCGGCGCGCTCCGCCAGCCGCCCCTGGTCGGCGCGGCCGTGCAGCAGGTCGTCGACGAACTCGCGCCGCGCGGCCTCCTCGTGCCGCACCGCGAGCCGCTGGGCCCGCTCGTAGCCCTCGGCGCTCGCGTCGACGGCCTGCTCGACGGCGGCGAGCACCTCGGGACCCGCGGCCCCGAGGGGCGCGGGCCAGTTGGTCCGGGCCGCTGTCAGGAGCCCGTTGACGAGGGAGCGCAGCCCGTAGCCGTCCTCGGCCGCCTGCTCGCCGAGACTGCGGCGCGCGGTCAGCTCCTCCCGGCTCAGCCGCCGCCCGGTGCGGGCCACCTCGGCGAGCGTCTCGCGGAACCCCTCGGTGTACGTGTCCGGAATCTCTCTCGGCTGCACGAGGGCCCCCTAGTTCGCCGCGGCCGTGCTGTCCGGGGCCTCGGCACTCTGTACGGCGGGGGGTTCGGCCGGGGCCGGCCGGGCGCGGCCCAGCACCTTGCGGGCCAGTGGCTCGGTCCAGCGGGCGGTGAGCGGTCCGACGATCACCAGGATCAGGACGTACGCCGTGGCCAGCGGTCCGACGCGCGGCTCGACGCCGACGGCGAGACCGGCGATGACGATGGAGAACTCGCCGCGCGCCACGAGCGTCCCGCCGGCCCGCCAGCGCCCGGCGCGCTTGACCCCGGCGCGGCGCGCCGCGTACCAGCCGGTGGCGATCTTCGTGCAGACCGTGACGACGGCCAGGAGCAGCGCCGTCAGGAAGACCGGCGGGATGTCGGCGGGATCGGTGGACAGGCCGAAGAACACGAAGAACACGGCGGCGAACAGGTCGCGCAGCGGCGCGAGCAGGTTGTGCGCGCCCTCGGCGACCTCACCGGACAGCGCGATGCCGACGAGGAAGGCCCCGACCGCGGCCGACACCTGCAGTTCGGCCGCGACCCCGGCGACCAGCACGGTGAGGCCCAGCACGACCAGCAGCAGCATCTCCGGGTTGTCGGAGGACACCATGCGGCTGATGAGGCGGCCGTGGCGCAGCGCGAGGTACAGCACGAGGCCGACGGTGCCCAGGGAGATGAGCAGGGTGAGGCTCGCGCCGCCCAGGCTCAGCCCGGCCAGCAGCGCGGTCAGGATCGGCAGGTAGACGGCCATCGCGAGGTCCTCGATGACCAGGACCCCGAGGATGACGGGGGTTTCGCGGTTGCCGAGCCGGCCCAGGTCGCCGAGGACCTTGGCGATCACCCCGGAGGAGGAGATCCAGGTGACCCCGCCGAGCGCCACGGCTGCCACCGGACCCCAGCCGAGGATCAGCGCGCAGACCGCCCCGGGCAGTGCGTTGAGCACGAAGTCCACGATGCCCGAGGGGTACTGCGTCTTGAGGTTGGTGACGAGTTCGGAGGCGCTGTACTCCAGGCCCAGCAGGAGCAGCAGCAGGATCACCCCGATCTCGGCGCCCGTCGCGACGAACTCCTCGCTGGCGTTGAGCGGCAGGAAACCGCCGTGCCCGAAGGCCAGGCCCGCCAGCAGATAGAGAGGGATGGGGGAGAAGCCGATGCGCCCGGCCAGGCGCCCGAGCAGGCCGAGGCCGAGAATGATCGCACCCAGCTCTATCAGCAGTTCAGTCGTGTCGTGCACGAGGGGTCATCCTCCAGTGATCAGTTCGGCCACGGCGTCCACGCCCTCGCGGGTGCCGACGACGACGAGTACGTCCCCGATGGCGAAGCGGAAGTCCGGGGTCGGAGAGGGGACGGCGTCGGTGCGCCGCAGCACGGCGACGATCGAGGCACCGGTGCGGGTGCGGGCCTGGGTGGCGCCCAGCACCCGGCCGGCGAACGGGGACCGCTTCGTCACCGGAATGTGCTCCGTGACCAGATCGATCTCCACGTGGCTGTGCAGGTACCTGACCGGGTCGGGCTTGAGCAGACCGGCCAGGGCCAGCGACTCCGCCGGGTCGAGCTGCGCGCTGTCGAGGCAGCTGTCCTCGTCCTCCGGGTCGTGGAGCCCGATGATCCGGCGGCCGTCCTGGCGCACCACCACGGACACGTGCCTGCCGGACTCGGTGTCCAGGTCGTAGCGGGCTCCGATTCCCGGGAGAGCGGTCTTGCGGAAGTGAGCGGTGGGCTCCATCGAAAACTCCGTACGGTGTTCCGGATGCGGGGACGCATGGTGACAGGCCGGGCGGCGGCAGCCGCACGGCTCCCATACCGTGCCATCCCGTCAGGCGCACGGAACAGCCGTGCCTCGGCGCGGACGGTCCCCGGGCTGCGGCTCCCGTGTCCCCGCGCCCGGATTTACCGGGGTGGCGGGACTGGGGGACGGACCCCGGGACGCGGGATCAGGGGGCGGGGAGGAGCGGCCGGCCGGGACGGCGAACGGTCCGGCGGCCGGTCTCAGCGGGCGGTGGCGCTATGGGGTACGGCGTCGCGCGGCCGGACCCCGATCCGCCCACGGCCCCGGGGGCGCACCGTGGTGGCCGGGAGGTGTCCGTGCCGGCCGGAGGGGCGAAGGAACGCCGGCGCACGGCCGGTGAGCCGTTCGGTCTCCATGGGATGCCCCCTCCCTGGCCTGCGACGCCGAGGTACCCGACCCCGGCCGCGCGCATGCCCGGCAGCGCCGAAGCGGCTGACCGAGCCTGTTATTTGACCAGTACTTTAACGTACGGCAATGCCGACAAATCGTCTGGGAGGGGGAGATAGGGGGTGTTTCGCCGAGAGGGAATTTCACGGGCCACCCGGGTGTTTGCGCTCGCGCGACTCGTCAACCACCGGCCCGAAAACCCCGACCGGGAAGCTCCGTCAGGATTCCCCCACCAGAGACTCCCCACCAGGATTCCGCACCGGAGGTCCCGCCGGGCCCCGAGCACCGCGCCGGGCGGTCGTCGAGCGGTTCAGCCGCGCCGACCGGTCCCGGAAGGGCGAGCGGTCACGGCCGCCCGGCGGGTGCCCCGGGCCGGGCTCCGGTCACTGCCCGCCTCCGGGCCGGGTTCCGGTCACTGCCCGCCGGGCGGGCCGTCTCCGCAACAGGCGCGCGGCGCCTCTCCCAGCCCGTACCGTGGCCGCGCGAGCGGACGCTCCAGGAGGTGCGCCGCTATCCCCGCGACCACCAGCCCGGTCGCCAGCACCAGGCCGTGGCCCGCGAACAGCCCGCCCAGCAGGACCGCGAACGCCGCCGCGAGCAGCAGCAGCGCCCAGCCCCGTACGACACGGCGTGGCCGGCCGGTGCGCAGGGCGCGGTCCAGCCCCGGGTCCTCGCGGCGCAGCTCGCGCTCCAGGGTGGTGAGCCTCTCGTCGAAACGGTCGTCCATCGCTCGCCCCTCTCTTCCGCCGGCCCACGGCCGCGCGACGGCGGCCCGTACGGTCCTTCGTCCGGGGCGACGTACCAAGGGCATTCCGTCCTCACGCCCCCGCCACACCTCGCGCCCGGTCCAGGCCGCGGCGCGGCCTCCCGCCGGCCCCGCCGACGGCGGTCGCGGCCCGGCCCCCGCCGCCCCGAGCGGCCTCCCGGCACCTGCTTCGACCCTCCCCGCATCCCGTGCGCACCGCCATCGGGGCCACCGCCCAGCCCGGGGGGAGCGCGCCGCGCATCCTCGCCGGGCCGCGCCCCCCACGGGCCGGCGGCGCGCGCGATGGGTGTCACCACGGATGGACGGGGCCCGCCGCGATGCGCCAGGCTGGGCGGGACACCGCGCCGCGCCCCGGCCGACCCGCCGCCCGGACAACCCCTGAGGAGGCCGAGCGATGTCGCTGTTCTGGCGCATCTTCCTGCTGAACGCCGCCGTGCTGCTCGCCGCGACGAGCATGCTCCTGCTCGGGCCGGTCACCGTCTCCGCCCCCGTCGTGCTGACCGAGGCGCTCATCCTCGCCGTCGGCCTCGCCGCGATGCTCAGCGCCAACGCGGCCCTGCTGCGCGTCGGCCTCGCCCCGCTCCAGCGCCTCAACCGGGCGATGACCACGACCGACCTGCTGCGCCCCGGACGGCGCCCCGACGTCTCCGGGCACGGGGAGGTGGCCGGGCTGATCACCGCGTTCAACACGATGCTGGACCGGCTGGAGGCCGAGCGGGCCACCAGTACCGCGCGGGCCCTGTCCGCGCAGGAGGGCGAACGCAGGCGCATCGCCCAGGAGCTGCACGACGAGGTCGGCCAGACCCTCACCGCCGTCCTCCTGGAACTCAAGAGCGCCGCCCAGGGCGCCCCGCCCGAACTGGCCGAACGGCTGCATCAGGTGCAGGAGACGACGCGCGGCGGACTCGACGAGATCCGCCGGATCGCCCGCCGCCTGCGCCCCGGCGTCCTCGACGAACTCGGTCTGCGCTCGGCCCTCGCCTCCCTCCTCGCCGAAGTACCGGCCGGCAGCGGGCTGAACGTCGCCCGCCGCTTCGACCCCGAACTCCCGCGCCTGAGCGCGGACGTGGAGCTGGTCCTCTACCGCGTCGCCCAGGAAGCCGTCACCAACACCGTCCGGCACGCGGGCGCCCGCCATCTCCGCCTGAGCCTGCGCCGCCTCCCGCACGGCGTCGAACTGCGGCTGCGCGACGACGGCCGGGGGGTGGGCGCCGCACCCGAGGGCGCCGGTCTGCGCGGCATGCGGGAGCGGGCCCTGCTCATCGGGGCCACCCTCCAGGTCGGCGAGGCCCCCGGCGGGGGCACCGAGATCCGCCTGCGGGCCCCCGTGGCGCCCCGGCCCGTCGATCCGCCCGGCGAGAAGAAGGGCCCCGCACCGAACCTGGCCCCTGCCGCCCCGCACGGAGAACGTGACCCTGCCATGACCACAGCCCCCGCCACGAACACGGCGCCCCCGGCCCACGCGACGCACACCACGAACGGGGCCCGCCCGGCCCCCGCGGCCACCCGCGTCCTGCTCGCCGACGACCATGCCCTGGTGCGGCGCGGGCTGCGGCTGATCCTCGACGCGGAACCCGACCTGACGGTGGTCGCCGAGGCCGGGGACGGAGCGGACGCCGTGGAACAGGCCCGCCTGCACCGGCCCGACCTGGCCGTCCTCGACATCGCCATGCCCCGGATGACCGGCCTCCAGGCCGCCCGGGAGCTGTCCCGGACGATGCCGGGCCTGCGCATGCTCGTCCTGACCATGCACGACAACGAGCAGTTCCTCTTCGAGGCGCTGAAGGCCGGGGCCGGCGGCTACGTGCTCAAGTCGCTCGCCGACCGGGACCTGCTCGCCGCGTGCCGGTCCGCGATGCGCGACGAACCCTTCCTCTACCCCGGTGCGACCGGCGCCCTCGTCCGGCACTACCTGGAGCGGGTCCGGCGGGGCGAGGACCCCTCCGCCGACCGGACGATCACCCATCGTGAGGAGGAGATCCTCAAACTCGTCGCCGAGGGACACTCCTCGAAGGACATCGCCTCGCTCCTGGTGATCAGCGTGAAGACCGTCGAACGGCACCGCGCCAACCTGCTGCACAAACTCGGCCTCAAGGACCGCCTGGAGCTGACGCGTTACGCGATCCGCGCGGGACTTGTCGAGCCCTGACCGTGACGGGCGGGAGGGGAGGGGCACACTGACGGAGGACAGTCCGCCCCCGCAGCGCCGAGGAGAACCCGTCACATGCCGTTTCGCGCCATCCGTGTCACCAAGGACGACCAGGGACAGCACGCCGCGCTGGAGACCCTGGACGAGGACCAGTTGCCGGAGGGTGACGTCACCGTCCGCGTCGAGTACTCGACCGTCAACTACAAGGACGGTCTCGCCGTGTCCGGGCGCGGCATCGTCCGCGTCTTCCCGCTCACCCCGGGCATCGACCTGGCCGGAACCGTCGAGTCCTCCGAGCACCCCGGTTTCGCCCCCGGCGACCGCGTCGTGCTCAACGGTTTCGGCACGGGCGAGAAGACGGACGGCGGCCTCGCGCAGAAGGCCCGGGTGCGCGGGGAGCACCTCGTACGGCTGCCCGGCGCTCTCACCACCCGGCAGGCCGCCGCGATCGGCACCGCCGGGTACACCGCGATGCTCAGCGTCCTCGCCCTGGAGGACGCCGGGGTGACCAAGGACAGCGGTGAGGTCCTGGTGACCGGGGCGGCCGGCGGCGTCGGCTCGGTGGCGATCGCCCTGCTCGCGCGGCGCGGCCACCACGTCCTGGCCGCCACCGGACGCCGTGCGGAGGAGGGCGACTACCTGCGCGGCCTCGGCGCGGCCGGGATCGTCGACCGCGAGGAACTGTCCGGCCCGGGAAAGCCGCTGGCCACGGAGCGCTGGTCGGCCGCCGTCGACACCGTCGGCAGCCACACCCTGGCCAACGTGCTGTCGGCGACGCGCTACGGCGGCACCGTCACGACCTGCGGAATGGCTCAGGGCCTCGACCTGCCCGCCTCGGTCGCCCCGTTCATCCTGCGCGGTGTCAGCCTGCTGGGCATCGACTCGGTCTACGCCCCGATGGAACGCCGGGTGCGCGCCTACGAGCGGCTCGCCGAGGAACTCGACCCGGCCCTGCTGGAAGGCATGATCACCGTGATCGGCCTCGACGAGGTCCCCGACACCGCCCGCCGCATCCTTGAGGGCCGCGTCAGGGGCCGTACCGTCGTCGACGTCAACGCCTGAACGAGGGGAGGGGATCGGGCGCGCCGCCCCGACTGCCGCCGCGGGCAAGGGAACGGACGGGCAGTCAGCCGGTACCGGACGGATGCGTCCGAGCACCCCCATGAGGCAGGGTGGTGGCGTGCCCGCTCTCCCGACCCAGACCGCGCCCCCGACCCGTGAGCACCACATGGTGGTCGCGGGCGACGACGCGCTCGCGCCCCGGATCGCCGCCGAACTCGCCGACGTCTACCGCGAGCGGGTCACCCTCATCGAGCCTCCGGCGCCCGGCGGCCTCGCCACCGGTGCCGCGTTCTCCGGCCGCGCGCTGGGCCGTGCCTCGGCCCTCCTGGACCGCATGACCTCCGCGATGAGCCGCACCCCCGTGCCGCAGCAGCCCGACGGGGCCGCGCCCACCGGGGACATCGCCGTCGTCGAGGCCGCCCACCTGGACGACGAGGCGCTCACCGAGGCCGGAGTGGACCGGGCCCAGGCGCTCGCACTCGTCCACGACGACGACGAGGCCAATATCCACGCGGCCCTGCGCGCCCGCCGGCTCAACCCGCGACTGCGCCTGGTCATCCGGCTCTACAACCGGCGACTGGGCCAGCAACTGGAAGAACTCCTCGACCAGGCCGCCGTTCTCGCCGGTCTCGACGCGGGCGTCTCCAGCGTCACCGTGCTCTCCGACGCGGCCACCGCCGCCCCCGCGCTCGCCGCCTCCGCCGTCGCCGGGACGAGCAAGGTCATCCAGGCGGACGGCATCCTGCTGCGCGCCGCGGAGCGCCGTCCGGCCGGGGGAGGGGACGTCGCCGCCCCCGGACTGGCCACCCTCGCCCTGCTGTCCGCGACCATCGGCGACCCGGGCGGCGCCGAGGGCTCCGACAGCAGCACCGACGGGCCGCGGCTGCTGCCCGACGACGCCGAGGTCGCCGCCGCGACCGGGCGCGAGACGGTCGTACTGGAGCAGATCGGCCGCCCCGGGACCCCGCGCTCCGGACCGCTCGCCGGCTGGCGGGTACCACTGGGCTCCTTGTTCTCCGCACGACTGCGCTGGTCCGTCGCCGGGCTCGCCGCCGCCGTCGTCGCCCTCACCGCCACCGCGAAGTTCCTCACCGGGGACCACCCCCTGCACGCCGCGTACATGACCCTGCTCGACCTGTTCGCGATCAACGAGCCCGCCCTGGAGGACGGCCGGGGCCGGCAGGTGCTCCAACTGCTGAACGGACTGGTCGGGCTGCTCCTGCTGCCCGTGCTCGTCGCCGCCGCCCTCGAAGGGCTCGGCACCTTCCGCACCGCCTCGACGCTGCGCCGCCCGCCGCGGGGCCTGGCCGGGCACGTCGTACTGCTCGGCCTCGGCAAGGTCGGCTCACGGGTCCTGGCCCGGCTGCACGAGATGAACGTCCCCGTCGTGTGCGTCGAGGAGGATCCCGAGGCGCGCGGCATCCCCCTGGCCCGCCGGCTGCGCGTGCCCTGCGTCATCGGCGACGTCGCCGACGAGGGGGTCCTCGAAGCCGCCAAGATCGGCCGGGCCGCCGCCCTGCTCGCCGTGACCAGCGTCGACACGACGAACCTGGAGGCCGCGCTCTACGCCCGTTCGCTCAATCCGCGACTACGGGTGTCGCTGCGCCTGTTCGACGACGACTTCGCGACCGCCGTCTACCGCACCCTGCGCGCCGCCCATCCCGGCGCCCTGACCCGAAGCCGCAGCGTCTCCTCGCTCGCCGCGCCCGCCTTCGCGGGGGCCATGATGGGGCGGCAGATCCTCGGGGCGATCCCGGTCGAGCGGCGGGTCCTGCTGTTCGCGGCGCTGGAAGTCGCGGGACGGCCCGAACTTCAGGGCCGCACCGTCGCCGAAGCCTTCCGGCCGGGTGCCTGGCGGGTGATCGCGCTCGACACCGCGCGGCCCGGCGACCGCCGCCCCGACCTGAGCGAACGGCCCGCCGAGGAGGGCGGCGGCCTCGTCTGGGACCTGCACCCCGGCTACGTCCTGCGCCCCGAGGACCGCGTCGTCCTCGCGGCGACCCGGCACGGACTCGGCCGGCTGCTCGGCCGGCGGGAACGCCCCGGCCGGGAGGCGGCGGCTGACCCGGGTCACTGACCGCCCTTGGGTACCCGTCGCCCCGGGCGCGGGGCCACGGGCCAGAAAATTCCGCGTGGTGATGTGAAGTACGTCACTTCGTGCATCACCCATGGACATGCCTATATAGGTGCGTGATACACACTTTCCCATGGGTGCGAACCACCACAACCAGAGCGACGTCGCGGCACTCCTCGAAGGGCTGACCGCCCTGGCCGTACGCCATCTGACGGTGCGCGACATCAGTTTCACGGCGGCCCTCACCCTCGGCAGACTCGCCCGGGGCGGGCCCACCCGGCTCACTGTCCTCGCGGCGGAGGAGGGCGTCTCCCAGCCCTCCATGACCCAGCTCGTCCAGCGGCTGGAGAAACAGGGACTGGTCAGCCGGGTCCGCTGTCCCGAGGACGGCCGGGCGGTCCTCGTCTCGGTCACCGACGCCGGGCGGGCCAGGGTCGAGGAGCGCCGGGGCGTCCGCCTCGCACGTCTCCGCGGTCTGCTCGCCACCCTGCCGGACGAGGAGCGCGACACCTTGTTCTCGGCCGCGCGGATGGCGATGCCCGCCCTGGAGCGCCTGCTGGAGACAGCGGTCAGGACCCAGTGGCCCGCCGCCGAACCCCTGCCGGACGCGGAGGCCTCCCCGGGCCGAGCGAGCGGCTGAACCCTTGCACCGCCCGCCCCGCGGGCCCCGGCACCGGGGCGGGCTTTCCCCCTGGAGCAGCAGTTGTCCTCCCATCCGAGCACAGTCAGCCCCTTCAGGCAGCCGAAGGCCGTCTGGGCCGTGGCCTTCGCCTGCGTCATCTCCTTCATGGGGATCGGTCTCGTGGACCCGATCCTCCCCGCCCTCTCCACGAGTCTGCACGCCACCCCGAGCCAGGTCTCGCTGCTGTTCACCAGCTACCTCGTGGTGACCGCCGTCGCGATGCTCTTCACCGGATTCGTCTCCAGCCGGATCGGGGCGAAGAGGACCCTCGTGGCGGGCCTCGGCGTCATCGTCGTCTTCAGCGCCCTCGCGGGTGCCAGCGGGAGCATCGGCGGGATCGTCGGCTTCCGGGCCGGCTGGGGCCTGGGCAATGCCCTGTTCATCGCGACCTCCCTCGCCGTCATCGTCGGCTCGGCCAGTGGCGGCTTCGCGGGCGCCATCATCCTGTACGAGACCGCCCTCGGCATCGGCATCGCGATAGGCCCGCTGCTCGGCGGGGAACTCGGCGCGATCAGCTGGCGCGGCCCGTTCTTCGGCGTGGCCGTCCTCATGGCCATCGCACTCGTCGCGACGATCGTGCTCGTCCAGCCCACCCCCGAACCGGAACGCCGCGCCTCCGTCCTCGACCCGGTCAAGGCCCTGCGCCACCGCGGCCTGCTCACCATGGGCCTCATGGCGCTCTGCTACAACTGGGGCTTCTTCACCGTCCTCGGCTACGCGCCGTACCCGATGGAGCTGGACACCCACCAGCTCGGCTACGTCTTCACCGGCTGGGGCGTCCTCGTCGCCTTCTTCTCGGTCTTCGGCGCCCCCTGGCTCCAGTCCAGGCTGGGCATCGCCAGGGCGCTGTACCTCAACCTCGCCCTGTTCGCCGCCGACATCCTGGTCATCGGGCTGTTCACCGACGACCGGACGACGCTGATCGTCGCCGTGATCGTCACGGGCTGCTTCATCGGCGTCAACAACACCATCACGACCCAGGCGGTCATGACGGTCGCCCCCGTCGAGCGGTCGACGGCCTCGGCGGCCTACGGCTTCATCCGCTTCATCGGCGGCGGACTCGCCCCCTACGTCGCGGGGAAGCTGGCCGAGCACTACGACCTGCACGTGCCCTTCTACGCCGGGGCGGCGGCCGTCGTCGTCGGCATCGCCGTCCTCGCGACCGGGCACTCCCTGCTCGCCGAGGCCGAACGCCACCAGGCCGCCGACGCCGCCCGGCACTCCGCCGCCGAGAACAGGAACGAGGAACTGGAGCGGCAGGCCGAGGCCGAGGACCTGGGTTCGGCCACCTGACCGTTCCGCCACCTGACTGTTCCGCCACCTGACCGTTCCGTGCGAGCGGAAGAACCCGCGACCCGCCCGGTCCGGGGACGCCCGGAGGACGTCCCCGGACCCCTTTTATGCCCTTATGTCATGTGATATCCGTACGCGAGTACGCCGACGGCCGTGGCCGGAACTCACCCCCACCGCGGACGCCTTGAGCCGCACCGGGTAGACAGGAGTCGGCAGCCCGTCCTGCCGCGCCCCCTTTACGGGGGGCGAGAGAACTGGTCGAGAAGTGCCACGTATACGTGGCGCGGACCGGGGTAGACGGGCCGCAGCGCGCCGCGCGGTGCGGCGTACATGAAAACTCTGGAGGTTCCTATGGGTGCGGTCAGGACCGTCGCGGCCGAAGAGGCACGGACCGAAGCTGCTCCTCTCCTCCCCGAGATCGACGAGCCCCACAAGGTCGCCCCGCGTGACGCGCGGGCCCTGACGAAGCTCTTCTTCGACCGGCTCGACGGTCTTGAGGAGGGGACGCGTGAATACCAGGACGCCCGTAACACCCTGATCGAGATGAACATGTCGCTGGTCCGCTTCGCGGCTCGCCGCTTCCGCAGCCGCGGCGACGACATGGAAGACGTCGTGCAGGTCGGCACGATCGGCCTGATCAAGGCGATCGACCGGTTCGAGCTCTCGCGCGAGGTCGAGTTCACCACCTTCGCCGTCCCCTACATCGTCGGCGAGATCAAGCGTTTCTTCCGCGACACGACGTGGGCCGTGCACGTGCCCCGCCGGCTCCAGGAGGCCCGCGTCGAGCTCGCCAAGGCCAATGAGGAGCTGAGCACCCGGCTGGGCCGCGCGCCGAAGGTCGCCGAGCTGGCCGCGCTCATGAACCTCAGTGAGCAGCAGGTCGTCGAGGCCCAGCTCGCCTCCAACGGCTACTCCTCCTCCTCGCTGGACGCGGCGATCAGCGGTGAGGACAGCGGGGACGGCGAGGCGGTTCTCTCCGACTTCATCGGCGCCGAGGACCCCGGCATGGAACTCGTCGAGGACCTGCACGCGCTCGCCCCGCTGGTCGCCGGCCTGGAGCCGCGCGACCGGCAGATCCTGGAGCTGCGTTTCGGCCAGGAGCTGACCCAGGCGCAGATCGGCGAGCAGCTCGGCGTCTCCCAGATGCACGTCTCCCGGCTGCTCAACCGCACGCTCGGCAACCTGCGCGCCGGTCTCCTGTCCCAGGACTGACCGGCCCGCACGCTGTGGCGGTATCCCACAGGGCAGCGGCTGCCCCCGTTCTCCCGGCTCACCTCACCGGCCGGAGGCGCGGGGGCAGTCGCTTGTCCGCGGGTCCCCGAACCGGTGCGTCCGCCCGCCGCACAAGAGGGCAGGCCCACTGCCCTCGGACCCTTCGGGCCACGGCTCGCGTGCGTCGTCTTCATACGCTTTCCCGTCTTCGCGGTACGTCCGTGGGCGGCCCCCGGTTCGAGATGCCCGTGCCGGCGCCGCCCACCACGTCGTCCCCCGCTCCTGGTACGGCGAGGACTCCGCCCGCTCGCTCAGGTGCGGCGCCAGCGGGCGCTCGCGAAGGAGAACAGGCCGAAGGCCATGAGCCCCAGGGCGACGAGGACGAGCAGCCACGGGCCGACCGGCGTCTGGGTGAAGGAACGCAGCGTGTCGTCCATCCCCTTGGCCTTGCCCGGCTCGTACTGCCAGGCCGCGACCACCGCGAAGATCCCGGCCGTCGCGAACAGCACCCCGCGCGCGCCGCCGCCGAACACACCGAGCACGTCGACCGCCTGCCGCGTGCGCGGCGACATCTCCCCGGTCTTCAGGTGCTTGCGGAACTTGCGCATCACCGCCCGCACCAGAATCCAGACACCCGCGACGGCCACCCCGATCCCGGCGGCGCCGACCAGCCAGCGGCCGCCGGTCCACTCCAGGGCGCGGGCCGTGATGTCCTTCGAACTCTTGTCGGAGGAACCGCTGTTCTTGCCGCCCGCCGCGAAGGACAGCACCGAGTAGGACACGAAGCCGTAGAACACCGCGCGCCCGGCCGACATCAGGCGTTTGTGGGCCTTGCCGCCGTCGGGGCCGGAGGAGCCGAACGCGGCCTCCGACAGCCGCCACAGGGCCATCCCGGCCACCGCGACACCCAGGACCCAGAGCAGGACGGAACCGAAGGGCTTCTCCGCTATCTCGGCCAGCGCCCCGGAGCGGTCGGCCTGCTTGCCGTCGCTCTGGTGGAAGGCGATACGCAGGGCGAGTACGCCGATGAGTACGTAGATCACGCCGCGGGCCACGAATCCGGCGCGCGCCGCGGCGTCCACCGTGGAACTGTTCGCGGCGCGCCGGGCCTTGGCCCGCCCGCGCCAGGTCATCGAGTCGGGAATCATGGAGCCCTGATGCCCCGGGCGGTACCCGGGAAACGGTCTCGCGCCCCGGGCGAACACGGTGTGTGCAGGCGCGGTTCCGGGGCAGACGGGCCCCGACCCGCCGGACGAACCCCGCCCTCGCCCTGAGGCCGCATGGTCCGCCGAGGCGGTACGGGGAGCGGCCGTTTGGCCGGTCCCCCCCCACCGAGCGGCTTCGCGCCGCCAGAACTCAGGGAGCCCGACATGCTCGCCTACGTGGCCGCCGTCCTGTTCTTCGTGGCCTTCCTGCTCAACGCGACCTCCACCAGCACCGACGCGGTGTTCGCGCCGACCAGCCTGGCCCTCGTGGGTCTCGCCGTGCTCGCCGCGCACCTCGGCGGCGCGGGCGCCGCCCTCGGCTCCCGCAGGCGCCACCGCTGACCCGGCACGGGCCAGGACACGACGCGGGGCGGTTTCCCACGGCACTGTGCCGTGGGAAACCGCCCCGCCGTCGCGAGTGAACCGCTCGCTCCGCCGTTCAGTACCTGAGGACGGCCGCGATCCTGCCGTGGCCGGCCAGCGCGTCGTCCGGGACGAAGACGACCTCCGCCCCCGTGCCGAGCGCCGACTCGACGAGCGTGTCGACGACGTCGTCCTCCACGTCCGGGTCGTCCGGGGTGGACGAGGGCACCAGATGGGTGGTCTCCGGGACCGCGGCGACCTGGAAGCCGTCCTCCACCAGGAGGAGCTGTACGCGGCCCTCCTGCACGTTCTGCCAGATCTCGTCGGTGCCGGCCGCGAACCGCCGCGCGCCGATGGCCTCGCCCAGCCGCTCCAGCGCCGCGCGCTGCTGACCGGCGGTGTACTCGGCCCGCGCCGGGCCCAGGATCTCCAGCAGCGCGTGCGCGTTCGCCTTGTCCGCGCCGCCCCGCTCGACCCGCGCCCCGATCCGCTCCGCGTTGCGCGAGCGCTCCGCGAAGGTGTTCAGGGCGTTCGCGAGGCCCACCAGATGGACCGGCCCCTTCCCCGTGCGCAGGGCCTCCATCAGCTTGTCGTCCACGTCACGCAGGTACTGGCGCAGGCGCTCCTCGCGGTACGGCGAGGGCTGGGTGCCGAAGTTCGCCCCGGGCAGGGCGTCCCGCTGGTCGGGCAGCTCCGGTTCGGCGGGGAAGCCGAATCCCGTCACCTCGCTGAGCGACTCGCCCGCGCCGTGCCACAGCCTGCAGCACTCCTCCGACAGCACGAGCGCCCAGTACGGCCGTTCGTGGAGCCAGGAGGAGACGAGATCGCGGGTGAGGTACGTGTCCGAGACGACGACCCGCTCCTGCGGGGTCGTGGGCAGCTGCCACACCTCGTAGTCCTGCGTGGAGACGAGCAGAAGGGTCCCCTCGGTGACCTGCGTCAGGTCGACCGAGGCCACCGCCGCGTCGATCCGCGCCTCGATGGTGTGGAGGGTCTCCTTGTCCACGGCCGGATCGTCCGCGAGCCGCCTCTTGGCCTCGCCCACGACATTGCGCAGCCGGATGCCGTCCTGGGCGTTGTCCGGCGCCGCCCGGTGCGTGGGCAGCAGAAGGGACACCGCCGGATACGGGCGCGGGGCGCGCAGCGCGGCCAGGATGTCCGGGTTCAGCTCGAAGGTGTCTCGCACAAGGGTCTCCCAAACGGTCGGTCCTTGTGTTCGAGCCTCGCACCACCAGGCTCCGCACGCAGCCCGAAAGGGGCCGCCCGGTGCCCCGCCCCCCCCGGCGACGGCCCGGACGGGGGCGGCGACCGGCTCTGGTGCCCGGTCCCGTGTGCTCCCTATGATCGCCGCATGACTGCTGCGGTCCCCGAACCACCCGGCCAACCGGAACTGCGCGCCTCCCACGCCGACCGGGACGCGGTGGTCGACCTGCTGCGCGAGGCGGCCGGCGAGGGCCGGCTGGAGCTGGACGAACTGGAGGAGCGGGTCGAACGGGCGCTCCGGGCGCGCACCTACGGGGAACTGGCCCCGCTCACCGCCGACCTGCCCGGCCGTCACGCGCCGGGCCCGCTGGCCGCGTCGTCCGGCGAGCCGCTGGTGCTGCGCGGCGGTATGCACGGGCAGGAGCGCGCGGGGGACTGGACGGTGCCCGCGCGCATCGTCGCGCGCGGCGGACTGGGCGGCGTGCGGCTCGACTTCACCCGGACCCGGTGCACGCCGCCGGAGATCACCATCGAGGTGCACGGGGAGATGGCGGGAGTGGTGATCGTCGTCCCCGAGACGTGGGCGGTCGACGCGGCCGGCGTCGATCCGGGCATGGGCGGCCTCAAGGACCGCACCACCCCCGGCCGGCGGCCCGGCACCCCGCTGGTCCGCCTGGTCGGCAGCGGCGGCATGGCGGGCGTCCGCGTACGGCACCCCAACCTCGTCGAGCGTCGCCGCCTCCAGAAGAACCCGCCCGCCTGAGCCCCGCGCCGCCACAAGCGCCGCGGGCGGGCTCAGGCACCCGCGCGTTTGAACCCGGACGGCGCCGCCCGGCGGCCCGGTGAGGGCTTTCCCGACACCGGCTGACCGCGTTCCGCGCGCTCCGCGGCACGGGCGATGTTGCGGGCCATGCCGCCGAAGATCACGGCGTGGAAGGGCGAGACGCTCCACCAGTACGCGTGCCCCAGCAGCCCGCGCGGGTGGAAGAGCGCCCGCTGCCGGTACACCGTGCGACCCCGCGCGTCGCGGTCCACCACCAGCTCCAGCCAGCCCGGACCCGGCATCCGCATCTCGGCGCGCAACCGCAGCAACCGTCCCGGCTCGATCTCCTCGACGCGCCAGAAGTCCAGGGAGTCGCCGACCCGCAGCCGCTGCGCGTCCCGCCGCCCCCGGCGCAGGCCGACCCCGCCCACCAGCCGGTCCAGCCAGCCGCGTACCGCCCAGGCCAGCGGGAACGAGTACCAGCCGTGCTCGCCGCCGATGCCCTCGATGACCCACCACAGCGCCTCGGCGGAGGCGTTCACCGGCCGCTGCCGTTTGTCGGTGTACAGGCTGCCACCCGCCCATGTGGGGTCGGTGGGCAGCGGGTCGCTCGGAGCGCCCGGTACCGAGGCCGAGGACCACCGGGTCGTCACCTCGGCCTGCCGGACGCGGAGCAGGGCCAGGCGGAGCGCCTCGTCGAAGGGGAGCGGGGAGCCGGGCGGGTCCGGGACGTAGCGGGCGATGTCGTGCTCGGCGCACACCACCTCGTAGCGCAGGGACTCGGCGAGCGGCCGGGCGATCCCGCGCGGCACCGGGGTGACCAGCCCGATCCAGTGGCTGGACAGCCCGGGGGTGAGCATCGGCACGGACAGGATGAGCCGCTTGGGCAGCTTCCCGACCGCCGCGTAGCGCTGCATCATGTCGCGGTACGTCATGACGTCGGGGCCGCCGATGTCGAAGTCCCGGTCCACGTCGGCGGGCAGTTCGGCCGCGCCCACGAGGTAGCGCAGGGCGTCCCGGACCGCGATCGGCTGGATGCGGGTGCGGACCCAGCTCGGCGTCAGCATCACGGGCAGCCGCTCCGTCAGGTAACGCAGCATCTCGAAGGAGGCGGAGCCCGAGCCGATGACCACCGCGGCCCGCAGCACGGCCGTGGGCACGGCGGACGCCCGCAGGATGCGGCCCACCTCGGCGCGCGAACGCAGATGCGGCGAGAGTTCGGACTCGGGGACCCCGGCGGGGGTGAGCCCGCCCAGGTACACGATGCGGCGGACCCGGGCCTCCTCGGCGGCGGACGCGAAGACGCGGGCGGCCTCGCGGTCGGTGTCCTCGAAGCTCTTGCCGGAGCCGAGGGCGTGCACGAGGTAGTAGGCACACTCCACACCGTCCATGGCGGCCCGCACCGAGTCCGCTTTCGTGACGTCGCCCCGGACGACCTCGACCCGGTCGGCCCACGGGTGGTCGCGCAGTTTCTCCGGGCTGCGCACGAGGCAGCGCACGGTGTGCCCCGCGTCGAGCAGTTCGGGCACCAGCCGGCCCCCGATGTATCCCGTCGCTCCGGTCACCAGACAGCGCACAACAGCCTCCTCGGCATGGCCTGAGTCCACCGTGCCCCAGGTCCCCGGCCCGCGCACGGGGAAACCTCGCGACACACCGGTGAGTGCCCATGGCGAGTGTTATGGTGTCTAACAGAAGTGAAGAGACTTCACGTCCGCGGCGTGCTCGCGCTGACGGACGGACACGCCGCCCGGCTGCCCGCAGGGGCCCTGGGCGCCGGCCGACAGGGGAGAGACATGACCACGCACACCACGCACGCGGTGCTCGGCGCCGGACCGGCGGGTACCGCGCTCGCCGCCGAACTCGTGCGCCGGGGACACCCGGTGCGCCTCGTGGACCGCCGGGGCGCCGGTCCCCGCGAGGAGGGGATCGAACGCTTCGCGGCCGACGTCTCCACCCCGGAGGGCGCACGAGCGGCGGTGGCCGGTGCCGCCGTCGTCCACCACGCCGTCAACGTCGCCTATCACCTCCAGGTCGAGGTCATGCCGAAGGTCCAGGAAGCGGTGCTGGGCGCGGTCGAGGAGAGCGGAGCCCGCCTCGTCGTCCTCGACACGCTCTACCCGTACGGCGAGACCGGCGGCGCCGTGATGACGGAGCGGACCCCGTGGCGGGCCACGAGCCGCAAGGGCATGATGCGGGCCGCCCTCGACGAGCGGTACCTCGCCGCGCACCGCGAGGGCCGGGCCCGCGTCGTCCTCGGCCGCTCCGCCGACTTCTTCGGGCCGGGGGTGCTCAACTCCTCGCTGGGCGCGGGGACCTTCCCGGCCGCGCTCACCGGCGGGGAGGTCCTCGGCCTGGGGGACCTCGGACTGCCGCACAGCTACACGTACATCGGCGATGTCGCCGCCGCGCTGGCCACTCTCGGGGAGCGGGCCGAGGGGGACGGGCGGGTGTGGCACCTGCCGACCGCGCCGGCCCGCTCCACCCTGGAGATCCACGAGCTGATCGCCCGGCGGACCGGCGCGCCCCTCAAGGTGACCGTCGCCGCCGAGCCCCGTCCGCTGGGCCCCTTCGACGAGGTGTTCATGGCGGAGTACGCCGAGATGTTCTACCAGCACACCGAACCGCAGATCCTCGACTCCGGCGCCTTCGAGCGGGCCTTCGCGACCCGGCCGACCCCCCTGGAGCGGGCGCTGGACGCGACGCTCGACTGGTACCGGGGCTTCCTCGCCGAGCAAGGGCAGGGGCAGGGGCAGGGGCAGGAGCAGGCGCGGCGGGGCTGAGCGGGCGGCCCGTGCGGCGGAACAGGACCGATGCGTCCTGGCGGCAGGGGCGGTGGGCCCGGCCGGAGGGCCCTGGGGGAAACACGCGGTGACGCGGGCATTGACTCCTGGGGTGCGCGCCCGGCACGCTCAAGCTGCTGACAACGTTGTCCGGGCGAGGCCCCGCGCCTCGCGTCGAGGCCGTGAGGCCAGGAGGTGGGTGCGTGCGCGTGTTAGGGAGACCCGGCCGTGGCCTCACGGCGGTCCTCGCGGCCCTGGCGCTGATCCCGCTCGGCGGGCAGCCCGTCGCGGCCGCGACCACCGGGCAGGTGAACGACGCTCCCCGGGCGGGAGGTTACTGGTCCGCCTCGTACGAGCCCGGCACTCCGAGACCCGCCGGGTTCCCGGCGGCGGGGGCGACCCGCAACCTCCGGGGCGAGACGCCGGAGCCCACCGCGCGGGTACTGCGGGCCGCCTCGGACCACGCGAACGCCACCAGCGTCGACGAGAACGTCAACGGCCTCTTCGACCAGGACAGTTCGACCAAGTGGTACGCGAGCGGCAGCGGCCGCCCGACGGAGTCCCGGCCGGTCCACGTGATCTACACCTTGCGCTCGGCGCGGGCGCTCTCGGGGTACTCCCTCACCTCCGCCGCCGACGCCGCCCCGCGTGACCCCGCCGCCTGGACCCTCCTGGGCAGCGACAGCGCGTCCGCCGCCCAGAACGCCGAGGACGGCTCGTGGACCGAACTCGGCCGCGAGAAGGACCAGCGGTTCGCCGGCCGCGGACGGAGCAACTTCTACGCTCTCGACACCTCGCGCGCCTACCGTTACTACCAGTTGAGGCTGACGGACACCTGCGCCGACCGGTGCGAGGGGGCTGAGAGCGACCGCGGCAAGCTCCAGCTCGCCGACTGGACCCTGCGCGGGCCCACCCGGGCCACCACCTCGCCGCTCGGCGTCTCGGTGGAGAACGCCGACTCCTCCGGGGCCGCGGACGGAACGTACGCGCTGCGCTACGCGGGCCGGGTCCAGAAGCCCGGTCCGGCGCGGTCCTCGGTGGTGCTGCGGTCCGGCCTCGACGTACCCCTCGGCAAGGGCACGACCCTGAGCTGGGCGCTGCGGCCGCAAGGCGCCTCCGCCTCCGCCCACGTCGGCGTCGACCTCGTCCACACCGACGCGGACGGGCACCACCCCCGCGTCCTCAGTTCCGTCCGAGCCGGGACGCGCACGGGAGCGGCGGCGGGCGGCGAGGGCTGGCGCACCTTCTCCCTCGGCCTCGGTGCCCTCGCCGGGAGGCGGGTCACCGAAGTCAGGCTGCGTTACGAGGACCCCGCCGCCGAGGCCGGTGGAGCCGTCACCGGCTGGATCGACGACATCAGACTCGGCGAGCCCCTCCTCGACGCGTCCGCGACCTGGGACTACCTCGACGCGCCCGGCGTCGACCCGGCCGGCGCGGACACCGACCGTACGGCCTGGACCCGGCCCGGTCGCGCGCCGCAGGCCAACGGGTGGAAGACGGCCGCCGGCCCCTTCGGGGTCAAGAACGAGGGCACGGACCTCGGCCCGGACTTCCCCGTGCGCACCCGGCTGAACCTGCGCAAGGACGGGGCCACGGGCGACACCGTCGAGGCGTACTTCTTCCGCACCGACTTCCGCCTCGACCGGGCCACGATCGAGGCGAGCGGCGGGCTCGTCGGGAGCGTCGTCCACGACGACACGGTGACGGTCTACCTGAACGGCCGCCGCCTCGCGGGCCGCGACGACGGGGCGATCACGAAGAACCTCCAGTACCAGACCCCGGAGGGCACCCCGGGGCAGGGCGACCCCCGGCGCACCGCCTTCGCCGTCCCCGCCTCCGCCCTGCGGTCCGGCGCCAACACGCTCGCCGTCGAGGTGCACCAGTGCGACCGCACCAGTTCGGACGCGTACTTCCGCCTCGACTCCCTGGCCCCGGCGCAGGGCTCACTGCCCTTCACCGAGGAGCAGCTCGGTACCGTCCACGACTCCGACCGGCTGCCCGCAGCTCCCGGCGGCGGCGACTACTTCACGTGGCTGCTGCGCTCGTTCACCGAGGCGCGCGCCACCCCGTCCCTCATGGGCGAGAACGAGGTGCTGCCCGAGGGCACCACCCGCGAGGAGCTGACCGCCCTCAACGACCGGACGGTCGCCGACCTCAACAACGCACCGGCCGACGCCACCGATCCCGAGGTGCACGAGGCCCTGACCGACGGCCGGGGCAGCCCCTACCGGACGATGGCCGACGGCTTGGGCACCCGGCTCGGCGCACTGTACGCACAGGCGCTGAAGAACGGTGAACTGCCGCGCACCGAAGCCCTGTTGTCGGGGCGCGTCGAACACACACCGGGCTCATCGGCGGACTGGTACCAGACCGCCAAGAACACCTACCAGTACAAACGTCCCTTCGTCCGCATGGGCTTCACGGACGCGGACGGCCTCATCAAGCCGTGGGACAGCCAAAGGGGCTACGAGGGCCTCGCGAAGGACGGCTCCTTCCCCAGCGGGCACACGAGCCACGGCTACGCGCAGGGCATCGTCCTGGCCACGCTGCTGCCCGAACTCGCCCCGCAGATCCTGGCCCGCGCCTCCGAGTACGGTGAGCACCGCATCCTGCTCGCCTTCCACTACCCGACCGACATCATGGGCGGCCGGATCGTCGGGGAGCGGACCGCGCAGGGCCGCTGGTCGGACCCGGGCTTCCGCACCCTGCTGGAACAGGCCCGGCACGAGCTGCGGGCCGTCCTCGCGCAGAAGTGCCGCGAGTCCGCGGCCGGTGACACCCTCGCGCGGTGCGTCGCGCAGGACCGCCCCTACCTGACCACGCGCGAGGCGGTGGACGTCTACACCCACCGGCTGACCTACGGTTTCCCCCGGATCGGTCCGCGGGACCTGCCCCCGGCCGTGCCCGCGGGTGCCGAGGACCTCCTGCGCACCGCCCAGCCGAAGCTGTCCGCCGGGCAGCGCCGTGCCGTCCTGGCCGCGACCCAGCTCCCGTCGGGGTACGCCCTCGACGAGGCCGGCGCCCCCGGCAGCTGGCAGCGGCTGAACCTCGCGGCGGCCATGGCCGCGAAGGTCGTCGCGCACCGGGACGGGACGCTCACCGTCGACGGCGTCCACGTCGACCGGGAGGGACAGCCGGTCGCGGGCGGATGAGCGGAAGGCGCGGACGGGTACGCCCGGTCGCGCGCGGTGCCCGACCGGGCGAACGACGCGCGGCCGGCACCGCGGGCCGGGACACGGCAGGACCAGGCGGGAACGGACGGGAAGCGAACGGGTCGGGACGCGAACAGTCAGGACACGCAGTCCGCGACAGGAGCGGAGAGCACCGGCCTCTCGCCCCCCGCACCTGACCTTCCGGACCGGTGGCGCCCGCCCGCGCCCGTCCCGCCGACTGGCCCCTCGCCGCCCTACCCGTCCCGGTCGGCCCGCCGCCCGTCGCGCGGGCCGAAGACGGTCAGGGCCTCGGCGTCGCCGGTTCGTGCCCGGACGTAGTGCTCGGCCCAGGCGCGGGCTCCGGGAAAGCCGGAGTCCCGTGCCACCCGTTCCACGGCCGCGTCCAGGTCGAAGAGCGTGTGCCGCAGGTGCACCCGGCCGTCCTCCAGCAGCAGCCACGAGGCCCCGGGACGGCCGTACGGCATGCCGACGCTGCCCGAGTTGAGCACGAGCCGCCCGTCGACCATCCGCACGAAGGGCATGTGGGTGTGCCCGCACACCACGGTGCGCACGTCCTGCGGGAGTCCGGCGAAAACCTCCGCCCAGCGCTCCAGGCGCGTGTCGACCAGCACCACCTCGTCGTCCGCGCGCGGGGTGCCGTGACAGAAGACCACCTTGCCGAAGCCCGCCACCTCCAGCACCACCGGGTGGGGGAGACCCGCCAGCAACCGCACCTGTGCGTCGGTCAGTTGCCCGGCCGCCCAGGTGTCGATCGCCAGGGCGCCGACGACCGGGGGACCACCGCCGCGCAGGGCGACCAGTTCGCGGTCCGCGTTGCCGCGCACGAGCAGGACCCGGTCTCCCAGGGCCGCCAGCCGGTAGAGCACCTCCACCGGCTGCGGGCCCGCCGCGTGGTCCCCGGTGACCACCACCAGTTCGGCCGCCCGCACCTCCGGCTCCGCCAGCACCGCTTCGAGTGCCGGCAGCACACCGTGGACATCCGACAGCACCGCGACACTCGTGAGCACGGGACCGCCTCTCCGCCGCGGACGACAGGGCGCCGGGCACGTACGCCTCGGAGGGAGCCTAGACCGGCCGGACCGGTACCGGTACCGGTACCGGTACCGGTGATCGTGCCCGAACGCGGAACGGCCCCCACCCCCCCTGGTGTGGGGGCCGGGGGCCGCGGGACTCCGGGCGGACCGGTGTCAGCCGGTCACCTCGATCTTTCCCTCCCCGGACGAACGCTGCGGCCGGGGGCCCCGCGCCTCGCCGTCCGCGTCCTTGCCGACGAGCCCGTCGAGGCCGCCCTGCCGGCCGACCAAGTTCTTCAGCAGCTCCGGCAGGTCGACTCCGGTGGCCGAGCCGAGCAGCTCCATGCCCTGGGCGACGTTGTCGGTGACTGTGCGCGACAGCCGGCTCGCGCCGTCCGTCGAGATCACCGTCATCTTGTCGACCGCGCTCAGCGGCTCCGCCGCCTTCGCCACGACCTGCGGCAGCACCTCGACCAGCATCTGCAGCACCGCGGCGTCGCCGTACTGCGCGAAGGCGTCCGCCTTCTTCCGCATCGCCTCGGCCTCCGCCGCGCCCTTCGCGAGGATCGCGGCACCGTCCGCCTCGCCCTCCAGGCGGACCGCGTCGGCGAGTGCGGCGCGCCGGGCCTTCTGGCCCTCACCGGTGACCCTGGCCCGCTGCGCCTCGGCCTCGGCCTCCTTGACCTGGGCGATCCGCCGGGCCTCGGCCTCCTGCTCGGCCTGGTAGCGCGCCGCGTCGGCCGGCTTACGGACCTTCGTGTCCAGCTCGCGGTCGGTCAGCGCCGCCTGTCGCTGCGCCACCTTCTCCTGCTCGGCCAGCACGTCCTGGTTGCGGGCCGCCTGCGCGAGCGGACCGGCCGCCGCCGCTCGGGCCGCCGCCTCGTCGGTCTCCGCCTTGATCTCCGCCTGCTTGAGCGCGAAGGTCCGCTCGGCGATCGCGATCTCCTCGGCCGCCTTCAGCCGCGCCTGCTCCGAGGCACGCCGGGCCACCGCCTCCGCGATGTCCGCCTCCTGCTTGGCGCGCGCCGCCTCCGGCCGCCCCAGGTCCTCCAGGTAGGAGCCCTCGGTCGTGATGTCCTGGATCTGGAAGGCGTCCAGGACCAGGCCCTGGCCCGACAGGCTGGCCTCGGCCTCCTCGGCGACCTGCCCGGCGAACGCGGCCCGGTCCCGGATGATGTCCTCGACCGACATGCGGCCCACGATCGAACGCAGCGCGCCCGAGAGCACTTCCTGTGTGAAACCGACGATGCCGCCCTGCTGCATCAGGAAGCGCTGCGCCGCCGCCCGGATCGAGTCCTCGGTGCCGCCGACCTTGACGATCGCCACACCCTCCAGATGCGCCTTGACCCCGCGCAGCGTCACCGCTCCGCGCACCGCGACGGGAATGTGCCGCGAGGACAGGTCGAGGGTGAACCGCTGCTGGACGAAGGGCACGACGAACACGCCACCGCCCACCACGACCTTCTGGCCGCTGTTGTCCGTGAAGACCCGGCCGGTCTCCGGATCGGTCGCCGACTTCCCCCGGCGGCCGGTGACGATGAACGCCTCACTGGGACCCGCCACCTTGTAGCGGGTGATGACGACCAGGCCGATCAGTACGACCAGGACGACGATGCCGAGCACGGCCAGCAATACAGGACTCATAGTGCTTCCCCTCCGTCCCCCCGTCGGGACGGTCGATCCGGACAGGCCGAAGACCGGCCCGTCGTACGTCTGCGGTGCGAGGCGGCCGGCCGCCTCAGCGCTCCACGGCCCGCACCTGTACGGAGGTCGACGACAGCGCCGACTCCACCCACACCTCGGTGCCGCGCGGCACCGCCACGGCGCTGCGCGCCGCGTACTTCACCGGCTGGCCCGCCAGGCGCAGCAGCACCTCGCCGAAGCCGTCCGCCGGGATGGCGGTCACCACGGCGCCCGCCGTCCCCACCAGATCGGAGCCCCGGGGCGTCGGGGCCGTCTGATCCCGCATCAGCGCCCGGCTGAAACGCCAGGTCGCCCAGCCGGCGACCACACCCGCCACGGCGCCCACCGCCACGGCCGCCCCCACGCCGAGCCCCGTCGTGCCCAGCGTGATCGCCCCCGCGAAGCCCAGCATCGACACCGCGCCGGCCAGCACAGGGAGCGACAGCAGCCCGTCGAGCAGCCCCTCCACCACGGACATCCCGTCGAACAGCCCCTCCAAGAGGCCGTCGAAGGCCAGCGCCAGGGCCAGAACGGCCAGCCCCGCCACCCCGGTCACGAGAAACCACGTCATGGCCGTCATCCCCTTCCCCCCATGCTTCCCGCGTCTCCGCAGTGCCTGTGCGTCCGGGCGCCCCCGGGCGCCCCGTCGAAGAGGGCCCGTGCGCACCGCGACGACTGTCGGTGTCGTCCACGACCGCGGCCGGCCCGTGCCGGGCGGCTGGGGCCGGAGACCGGGTGGATTCCGGGCTGTGTGGATCATCCCACGGGCACTGGCGGCGCCGCAGTGCCGGAACCCGGCAATCTTTACCTGTTCCTTATTGCGGGACTCCTCCGGCGTGACGGGCGTCGCGCCCCGCGCGGGCCCGCGCGGATTGCCGTACCTGGACGACGCACCGGCCCACCCCCTCGGTTGCGGACCCTCCCGAAGAACTCTCCGTGCCGCCCCGTGGGCGGCCGTGTTGCGCGGGCATTGCAGCTTCGTGGCCAGAGCGGCGAGCGGCTTTCCCGCGTCGCGGCCTGCTGCTTGCCTTGCCTTCCGGGGCTGTGCAGCGGTCCCGGCCCCACCCACCCGCCGCAACCACCGTGCGAGGCACCATGAGCCACCCGGCCGAGCCCACCGCCGACTCCGTCACCGAGGACGCCCTCGCGGAACACGCCCCCGCGCCCGGCCCCGTGGAGCCGGGGGACGGCTGGTCCTTCGAGACCCGGCAGATCCACGCGGGCGCCGTACCCGACCCGGCGACCGGGGCACGGGCCGTGCCGATCTACCAGACCACGTCCTTCGTCTTCCGGGACACCCAGCACGCCGCCGACCTCTTCTCGCTGGCCGAGCCGGGCAATATCTACTCGCGGCTGCACAACCCCACGCAGGACGTCCTGGAGCAGCGCCTCGCCGCCCTGGAGGGCGGGGTCGCCGCCGTGGCCCTCGCCTCGGGACAGGCCGCGGAGACCCTCGCCCTGCTCAACCTCGCGGGCGCCGGCGACCACATCGTCAGCAGCGCCTCGCTGTACGGCGGCACCTACAACCTCCTGCGGCACACCCTGCCCCGCTTCGGCATCGAGGTCAGCTTCGTCGAGGACCCGGACGACCTCGACGCCTGGCGCGCCGCCGTCCGCCCCACCACCAAGGCCCTGTTCGCGGAGACCCTCGGCAACCCGCGCGGCAACGTCCTCGACGTACGCGCCGTCGCCGACGTCGCGCACGCGGCGGGTGTCCCGCTCGTCGTCGACAACACCGTGCCCACCCCGTACCTGCTGCGGCCGATCGAACACGGCGCCGACGTCGTCGTCCACTCGGCGACCAAGTTCCTCGGGGGACACGGCACGACGATCGGCGGGGTCGTCGTGGACGGTGGCACCTTCGACTTCGGCGCGCACACCGACCGCTTCCCCGCGTTCGACGCCCCCGACCCCAGCTACCACGGGCTGCGCTACTGGTCCGCGCTCGGCCCCGGCGCCTACGCCGTGAAGCTGCGCGTCCAGCTCCTGCGTGACCTCGGGCCCGCGCTCTCCCCGCACTCCGCCTTCCTGCTGCTCCAGGGGATCGAGACGCTGAGCCTGCGCGTCGAACGGCACAGCACCAACGCGCTCGCCCTCGCCCAGTGGCTGCGGCGTCGCGACGAGGTGTCCGCCGTCCACTACCCCGGCCTCCAGGAAAGCCGCTGGTACGAAGAGGCCCGGAAGTACCTGCCGCGCGGCAGCGGAGCCGTCCTCTCCTTCGAACTGCGGGACGGCGTCGAGGCGGGCCGCCGGTTCGTCGACGGCGTACGGCTGTTCAGCCACCTGGCGAACATCGGCGACGTGCGCAGCCTCATCATCCATCCCGCCTCGACCACCCACAGCCAGCTCGACGAGGAACAGCTGCGCGCGACCGGCACCGCACCCGGACTCGTGCGGCTCTCCGTCGGACTGGAGCACGTCGACGACCTCCTCGCCGACCTCGACAGCGGCTTCCGGGCGGCGAAGGCGGCGTCCTGAAGCCCTCCGCCGCCCCGGCCCCTCCCGCCCTCCCTCCCGCCACCGGTGCCTGGCGGGAGGGGGACCCGCCCGGACGGCGGTCCTGGCTGCGGCTGTCCGCGCCGCTGCCCCTGGAGGGCGCGCCCCCGCTGCCCGGCGCGACCCTCGCGTACGAGACCTGGGGCCGGCTCGCCCCCGACGCCGCCAACGCCGTCCTGCTGCTGCACGCCCTCACCGGTGACAGCCACGCGGCGGGCCCCGCCGGTCCGGGCCATCCCTCGCCCGGCTGGTGGGACGCGCTGATCGGGCCCGGCCGCCCCCTCGACACCGACCGCTGGTTCCTCGTCGCGCCCAACGTCCTCGGGGGCTGTCAGGGCAGCACCGGGCCCGCGTCGGCCGGCCCCAGCGGCCGCCCCTGGGGCCCCGACTTCCCGCCGCTGACCCCGCGCGACCAGATGGCCGCCGAGGCCGCGCTCGCGGACGCGCTCGGCATCGGCCGCTGGGCCGCCGTCATCGGTGGCTCCATGGGCGGGATGCGGGCCCTGGAATGGGCCGTCGCACGGCCCGGACGGACCGGCTCCCTGCTGCTGCTCGCGACCTGCGCCGCCGCCTCCGCCGAACAGCTCGCGTGGTCCGCGATCCAGCGCGAGGCCGTCCAGAACGATCCCGGCTGGCGCGGCGGCCGCTACCACGACGCGGGCCCCGGCCGGGGCCCGCACCGGGGCCTCGGCCTCGCCCGCCGCGTCGCCCACCTCACGTACCGCAGCGAACCGGAACTCCAGTCCCGCTTCGGCCGCGCCGTACGGCCCGGGGGCGGGTTCGAGGTCGCCTCCTACCTCGACCACCACGCCCGCAAGCTCGCCCGGCGCTTCGACGCGGGCAGCTACCTGACGCTGTCCGCCGCCATGGACGCCCACGACGTGGGACGCGGCCGGGGCGGGACGGGCGCCGCCCTGGCCCGCGCGAACATGCCCGCGCTCGTCGCCGGTGTGGACTCCGACCGCCTCTACCCGCTCGCCCAGCAGGCCGAACTCGCCACCCACCTGCCGGGGGCCGACGGCCTCCGGATCATCGAATCGCCCTACGGCCACGACGGGTTCCTGGTGGAGGTGGAGCAAGTCGGAGCACTGGTGCGGGAGTTGCTGGATGCCGCCTGAAGCGCCGCGCCGGCTCAGCCGCGCAGGGCGTCCACCGCGAGACGGGCCGCCGTCCCGATCGCGCTGTCCGCGCGCGGCTGGGCCAGCGCGGGGGAGAGGGAACGGGTGAAGAAGGCCACGGCGTAGCGGCGCCCGTCCGGGTACTCGACCACCCCCGCCTCGTGCCGCAGGCTCAGCAGGCTCCCCGTCTTCCCCGACACCCGTACGTCGTCGAAGGGGAAGCCCGAGGCGAGCCGGTGCTGCCAGGTCTGCAGCCCCAGCACCCGCAGCAACTCCTCTCCCCAGGGCCCCGCGCACGCCTCCCCGCGCCACACGCTCGCCAGCAGCGCGGTCGTGTCCCGCGCCGTACTGCGGTTGCCGGCCCCCGGGTCCAGGGCCCGTACGCGGACGGGGGAGGCCGGGTCGAGCAGCGCCGCCGCCCCGCCCTCCCCGGCGTCCTCGGCGACCGAGGCGACCAGCTCCCCGTACCGCTGCGCGGACACCGTGTGGCGCAGACCGAGTTCGGCGACCGTGCGGTTCACCGTGTCCATCCCGACGTGGTCCCACAGGACGTCGGCCGCCGCGTTGTCGCTCACCGCCACCGCGAGCGAGGCCAGATCGCGCAGCGACAGCCGCGCCGCGTCCCGCATGGCCGACAGCCCCGTACCCCCGGGGGAGCGGTCCCCGGGCGGCAGCTCGACGGCCGCGGTGGGGTCGACGCGGCCGGCGGCCGCCTCCCGGAACAGCGTGGTCACCAGGAACAGTTTGTGCACACTCGCGGTGGCCACCGGGGCGTCCGCCGACCGGCCCAGCTCGGCCTCCCCGTCGACGTCCCTGACGTGCCAGCAGGCCAGCAGGCCCGCGTCCGTGAGGACCTCCTCGATACGGCGCGGCGCCGCGGCGGTCCCGAAGCCGCGGGCGGAATCTGGATCGGTCGTCACAGCGGGAACTCCGAGGCGGGGCGGGGGAACAGGGGACGGGACGGCGGCTCGGACAGGAAGCCGGCGCTCTCCCTGAGACAGCGGTACGCGGTGTCGGCGAACAGCCGGGCCGCCGCCGTGGCACCCGCCGCGGGCCACGCCGCGCGCACCTCCCAGGCCGGGGCCGGGGCCGCCAGCGGCCGCCACACCGTCCCGGCCGCGTCCGGCACCTCGGGCAGCAGCGCCACGGTGTCGCCGGACAGTACCAGCGCCCGCGCCAGGTCAAGGCCCGGGGCCTCCCGCACCGAGGAGGGTGTCCAGCCGTGGCGCGCGCAGTCGGTGAGCGTACGCGCCCTCAGCCCGGGGGCGCCGTCCGTCGGCAGCAGCGCCAGCGGCCGGCCGGTCAGCGCGGCGGCCGGGAGGGGGCCGGGCCCCGCCTCGTCCAGGGACAGCAGCACCCCGAGCGGCTGACGCAGCGCCGGACCGAACTCCAGTCCCTCGGGCGGACACGGCTGCCGTACGAGGGCGATCTCCGTGCCGCCCGCCCGCAGGGCGCGCACCTGACGCACCGTGTCCGACTCGTGGATCTCGACCTCCGCACCCGCAGAGCGCTCCCGGTGACCGAGCAGCAGCGCGGTGAGCGCCCGCGCGCCCAACTGCCGGGGCACCGAGACCCGCAGCGTCCCCGCCGTGCCGTTGCGCAGATCGGCCACCGTGCGCTCCAGCCGGTCGGCGGCCTCCAGCAGGCCCGCGCTCTCGGCCAGCACCGCCCGGCCCGCGGGCGTCGGTACCGCGCCCCTGCTCGTACGGTCCAGCAGGCGCAGCCCCAGCTCCTCCTCCAGGCGGCGCACCCGCTGCGACAGCGAGGGCTGGGTGAGGCGCAGCCGCTCGGCGGCCCGCCCGAAGTGCTCTTCCTCGGCGACCGCGCGGAAGTAGCGCAAGTGCCGCAACAGGTCCATGAGCAGGGATCATAGCCAGTTCCGTATGACCGCGTGCGTGTTCCGGTTCTTGGACCGGGGCGGGCGGTCTCTGTTCTGCTGGCCCGCACCGGTACCGCCCGGTCCGTTCCGGGGCCGGCGCCGCCGGAGCGCGGACCCGGCGCGGACACGGGTCCCGAATCCACGGGGAGGACCACGATGACCACCACCCAGCGCACCCCCGGCCGCGGCGGCCGCCGGGCCCCGCTGCCGCTCGCCCTGGCCGCCACCCTCCTGCTGGGCGGCTGCTCGTTGCTGCCCGGTGACGAGGACGAGGAGTCCGTCGACCCGGCGGCCGTCGCCGCCGCACGTGGCTTCCTCACGGACTGGGCGGCCGGCGGCTACGACCGCGCCGCCGCCCGCACCGACAGCCCCGAGGCGGCGGCACGCACCCTGCGCAACTTCACCGAGGGGCTCGACATCACCAGATCCCGGCTCGCCCCGGAGCGGGCGGACACGGTGAAGGACGGGGCGCGGGTCCCGTTCGGCGCGCGGCTCACCGTCCGGGGCCTGGGCGTCTGGTCCTACCGCTCGGCCGTCACCGTCCGCCGCGCGGACCCGGAGGGCAAGGGATGGGTGGTGCACTGGGAACTGCCCCTCGTCCACCCCCGGCTGAGCGACCGGGCCAAGTTCGGCCTGGAACGCGAGGAGACGAGTACACCGACGGTCCTGGACGCCGGTGGCGAACCCCTCGGCCTCGCCACCGCCCCCTCCCTGCCGGTCGCCCTCTCCCTGGCCCCGGGCAAGGGCGCCGCCCGCGGCGAGATACGGCTCGTGGACCGGGCCACCGGCGAGAAGCTGCGCGTGGAGAAGCACTTCGGGCCGCGCGGCACCCCTCACAAGGAGCGGCGCACGACCCTCGACGCGGCACTCCAGTCCGCCGCGGAGAAGTCCCTGGCCGCCCGTGCCGAGGGGAAGAACGCGGGGCTGGTGGCGCTGCGGATCTCCGACGGCCGGGTGCTCGCCGTCGCCAACAACCCCGCCACCGGCTTCAACCGGGCCCTGCTCGGCCGCTACGCGCCCGGCTCCACGATGAAGGTGCTGACCTCCGCCGCCCTCATCGAGAAGAAGGCCGTCGCCCCCGGGGACTCCGTGCCCTGCCCGAAGTACCTGACCGTCGGCAAGCGGTTCCACAACGTCGAGACCTCCGAGATCCCCGGCGCCTCCTTCCGCGACGACTTCACCCACTCGTGCAACACCGCCTTCATCTCGCTGCGCGAACGGCTCGCCGACGACGAACTGACCTCCTTCGCCTCCTCCCGCTTCGGCGTCGGCCAGGAGTGGCACACCGGGGTGCCGACCTTCGACGGCAAGGTGCCCGCCCCCGGGGACGACACCGAGAAGGCCGCCGCCGTCTTCGGTCAGGGCCGCACCGAGGCGAACCCGCTCGTCATGGCCTCGGTCACGGCGACCGCGGTCTCCGGCCGCTTCCATCAGCCCTACGTCGTGCCGGGGGCCGGTGAGAAGGCCACCGCCCGCACCAGCCCGCTCTCCGCGAACACCGTCACCCAGCTGCGGACCCTCATGCGGGCCACGGTCACCGAGGGCACCGCGACCGTCCTGCGGGACCTTCCCGGAGAGGTCGGGGCCAAGACCGGCTCCGCCGAGGTCACCGAGGAGGGCGAGGCCAACGGCTGGATGGTCGCCTACCGCGGTGACGTCGCGGTGGCCGTCGTGGTCGAGGAGGGCGGCCACGGCTCCGAGTCCGCCGGACCCGTGACCCGCGACCTGCTCGCGGCCGTACCCGACTGATCCGCCGCGCCCCCGGCCTGAGCGTGGCCGACTCCCGCCCCCGCCACCGCCCCGCGATCCCCTCCTTCCTCGTACGCGCGGCCGACTATCGATCACCTGGACGGGAAGACGGAAGGGGACGACGCACCGCCCCTTCCGCACGGCCGGACGAGACGGCCCTGCGGAAGGGGCCCGGGAAGGTGAGCACCGTGGACCGCGCCAGGCGGTATGCCCAGGTCGAGTACGCACTGCCCCGGACCCCGGCCTCGGCCCGCTGGGCCCGCCACATGACGAGGGACTTCCTCGACGGGGGGCCCAACGGCGCCGCGTCCGGCGCCGCAGGCTCCCGCTCGCGGGCCGAGGACGCGGAACTGGTCGTCTCCGAACTCGTCGCCAACGCCGCCGAACACGGCCGCAGCGCCTGCCGCCTGCGGCTGCGCGCCCGCACCGGCCGGCTCGTGGTCGAGGTCCACGACGACGGGGACCTGCTGCCCGTCACGCTGCCGGGCAGCACCGTCGCCGAGCGCGGCCGGGGCATGACCCTGGTGCACGCGCTCGCCGACCGGGTCACGATCAGCCCCGGCAGGGGTGGCGGCAAAACCGTCCTCGCCGTCCTGCCGGTCGGCTCCGGCTGAACCCGCCTGCCCGCCTGCCCGCCTGCCCGCCTGCCCGCCTGCCGGTCCGCCGGTCCGGCGCCGCACGGCCCGGTCGTACGATGCCGGACATGACTGTCCACGATGTGAAGATCGACGCCCTCACCGGCGGCCCCGCCGCACTCGACCAGTACCGGGGCAAGGCCCTGCTGATCGTCAACGTCGCCTCCAAGTGCGGCCTCACCCCGCAGTACGCCGCTCTGGAGCGGCTGCACGAGAGCTACGCCGACCGGGGATTCTCCGTGCTGGGCGTGCCCTGCAACCAGTTCATGGGCCAGGAGCCCGGCAGCGCCGAGGAGATCGCCTCCTTCTGCTCCGCCACCTACGGAGTGACCTTCCCGCTGACCGAGAAGACCGAGGTCAACGGCGAGGGCCGCCACCCCCTGTACCAGCAGCTCGTGGAGGTCCCCGACGCCGGGGGCCACACCGGCGACATCCGGTGGAACTTCGAGAAGTTCGTGATCGACGGCGACGGCGAGGTCGTCGCCCGGTTCGCCCCGCAGACCGAGCCGGACGCCCCCGAGGTGCTCGCCGCGATCGAGCGGGCCCTCCCGGCTGCCTGACCCGGCAGGGCCTCGGCCCTGCGCTCAGCCGCGGCGCGCGTCCTGCGGGGAGCGCGGCCGGGGCGGTCCGCCCGCCGGCCGCGGTGGATGCGGACGCCCCGGGTCCGGCGGACCCTGCTCCCCGTCCCCCGGGGTGCGGGGCCCGCCCGGTCGCGGCCCGCCGCGCCCCTCGGAGCCGCCCCGCAACTCCCGCAGCTCCCCCTCCAGTTCCCGCACCCGCTCGTACTGTCGCAGCAAGAAACGCGCCTTGGTCCGCAGGGTCCACGGGTCGACCGGTTTCCCCAGCAGATCGGCCACCCCCAACTCGTGGGCCCGCTGGGAGAGTTCACGATCCGGGCCGAGTCCCGTGATGAGGGCGACGGGGATGTCCTGCGCCCGGTCCACGCCCCGCATGTAACGCACCACGTCGAGGCCGCCGGTGCCGGGCATCACGACGTCCAGCAGCACGAGCCCCACCCCGCCGCGCAGCACGGTCTTCAGCGCCTCGTCCCCGCTCTGCGCGAGCACGACCGGCCGGCCGAGCGGAGCCAGCACGCTCTCCAGGGCGAACAGGGTGTCCCGGTGGTCGTCGACCAAGAGGATTCGAGCGTCCGACGGCATCACTTGCCCCCTCGTCGTGGCGGTCCAGCATATGCCCGCCGGGTACACGGCAGCCGGTCCGAAGGGCCCCGATCCCCCGGGGTGGGCGGAAACCGGCCACTCGCGCCACCCCTTCGCCAGGGTCCGCCACCCTTGCGGCACCACAGATCGTGCCGTAAGCGCTCCCGTGGGTGATCGGTACCGGCGCCCTCGGGCGCATGGCCCCGCCCGCGTACACCGCGCCGCCCCGCGCCGGGGCCGCCGAGGGGAAGCACACGCGGGTGAGGGAGAGGTCGGCCGGGACCCGTCGGCGGTCATGGCGCCACGGGCCCGGGGACGGCGGTCCCTCTGCGCGGGAGCGGCGCCGTGCTCACCGAGGTGCGCGAGGAGCGGCCCCTCGCGGAGCGGCCCGGCGCCGGGGCGCTCGTCGGCGGCCCGTGCTCACGGAGGCGCGCTACGGGCGGACGGGCGGTCGAGGTTCACGGGGCGACGCGCCCCTCCCACCGCTGTTCGCCGTCCACCATGAGAAGCGTCGGGGTGAGGCCCGCCGCGCGGGCCACCGACCGCGAGGCCAGGTGGCGCGGGTGCACGTGCGCCACCAGTTCCCGCACCCCGCCCAGGGCGAGCCGGTGCGCCAGCGCGCCGACGGCGCGCCGTGCCAGACCCCGCCCCTGCCACGCGGTACCCACGACCCAGGCCAGCTCCGCGCGCCGCCCGGCCTCCGTGACCGTCGCCTGCACATAGCCCGCGAACTCGCCCTCCTCCGCCACGATCAGCAGGTTCACCCAGGTCACCGAGGGGTCGGGCGAGCCCGCCGCCTGACGCGCGTACCGCGCCCGCAGCGCCGCCACGTCCGGCGGGCTCCCGCCCGTGAACGCGTACAGAGCCGGATCGGCCAGCACCCCCGCCATCGCCTCCGCGTGCTCCACGGCCGGAGGTACCAGGACGACGGGAGCCACCTCGGCACCGTCCTCCTGGTCCTCCGGGTCCTCCAGGTCCGCCCGCGCGTACGCCGCCGCCTTCTGCTCCATGGCGGAATCGTCCGCCCCGCGCCCACCGCGCGCCACGGGTTTGTACGAGAGCCGGAAGGGTTCCGTGACATCCGCCGGTTTGCGTGCCGGAAGCAGGGGCACGCGGCCCTCAAGGACGACACCACCCCCGAGCGAGCAGGGGAGTACACGATGAAGGCCAGAGACAGACCACGTCGTACGTCGACCCCGTGTCAGGTGCCCCGCACGCGGGAGGGACGACGGACATGAAGATCCCTACCCCTCCTCTTGGCCGCGGTGATCCCGAGTGCAGAGCCTGAGGACGACGGCCCCCGGCGGTTTCCCGACCGCCCCGGGGGCCGTCGTCCGTTCCCGCACGGCCACGCATCCGCCCCGCGTCCTGAGCCGGATCAGTCCTCGCCGTCCAGCCAGGTGCGGAGCGCCTCGCGGTGGTCGGCGGCGAGCCCCGAGCGGAACGCCTCCTCGTAGCGCGGCGCGCCCAGCGACCGCCGCGCGCGCCGCTCGAACCGTTCCCTGACCGGCGCCAGCTCCGGAGTGCCGCGCTGGGGATGCCCCGTGGTGCGCCAGTACGAGTCGGCGACCCCGGCCATCCGGGCGGCCGCCTCGTAGCGGCCAGCAGCGCTCAGCGCGGCCGTCAGCAGGTCGAGGCCCAGCGCCGAACCGAAGGTGTCGTCGATCGCGCGCTTGCTCTCCAGGGAGGCCCGCGCGTACCGCAGCGCCTCGGCGGGCCGGTCCTGCGACAGCCGGATCAGCGTGAGCTGGTAGTCCAGGTAGGACAGCGTCCAGCGCTCCCCGGCCGCCAGGCAGTCCGCGCGCAGCCGCTGGGCCAGCGCCCCGGCCTCCACGAGCCTGCCGAGCGCCGTGGCGGCGAAGACCCGCACCAGCAGGCAGCGCAGCCGCGACCCCGAGGCGAGATCGGGGCCCGGGGCGGCGGACAGCGCCGCCTCGACGAGCTCCAGCGCCTCCCGCGGCCGCCCGGTCAGCAGCGCCGTCAGCCCGCCCGCGTAGGCGGCGCCCAGCACCCCCTCCGCGTCGCCGTCCTCCGCGGCCGCGAACCCGCACCGTTCGCTCAGCTCCCGCGCCTGCGCGTACTCGCCGTGCAGCGCGAGCGCCACGCCCAGCGCCCACATCGCCCGGGTACGGTGCGGTCCGGGCGTACTGGGCTGGGACAGCGCCAGTTCGAGATACGCGCGCGCCTCGTGCAGCCGTCCGCAGCAGGTCCAGAAGAAGACCGTACGGCCCGCGAAGTCCAGCGCCTCGTCCGGCCGCACGTCCAGCAGGTGTTCGAGCGCCGCGCACAGGTCCGTGTACGCCTCGCGTGACCACGTGAACCAGATGATCTGCCGGGGCCCGAGCCACTCCGCGTCGGCCAGACGCAGGAGCCGCAGGAAATGGCCCGCGTGCCGGCCTGCGACCTCCTCGTGCTCCCCGAGCGCGGTGAGCCACCGCCTGCCGTAGTCCCGTACGGCGCCCAGCATCCAGTACCGCCCGCCCCGCCGGTGCAGCACGGACTGCGCCGTCAGCCGCTCCAGCCCCTCGCTCACCCCGGCCTCGGTCAGCGGTCCGCCCGTGCACACCGCGCGCGCCGAGGGCAGGTCGAAGCTCCCGCCGAACACCGTCAGACGGGCCCACAGCAGCCGGTCGGCGGGCCGGCACAGCTCGTGGCTCCAGCCGATCGCGGTGGCCATGGTGCGATGCCGCTCGGGCCGGCCGTCCGGGTCGGCCGCCCCGGTGTCCAGGCGCGAGCCGAGCCGCGCGGAGATCTCCGGCAGGGTCGAGTGCGCGGTCTGCGCGGCGGCGAGTTCGAGGGCGAGCGGAATCCCTTCGAGGCGTCGGCAGATCCGGCCCGCCTCCGCGAGGTCCGCGTGGCCCAGCCGCCCCCGGAAGGCGAGCGCCCGCTCGGTGAACAGCGCGAGCGCGTCCGGGCCGTCCGCCGGCAGCGGCCCGAGTTCGAGGACCTTCTCCTCGGCCAGGCCGAAGCAGCGGCGCGAGGCCACCAGGACGGTGAGCCCGGGGCAGGCCGTGAGCAGGTCGCCCACGAGATCCCGGCCGGCCGCCCACGCCCCTTCGCCCGAGTCCAGGACGAGCAGCAGCCGCTTGGTGGCGAGGAAGGCGCACAGCGCCTCGACGGGGTGACGGGGCGTCTGGTCGGCGAGACCCACGGCCGTCGAGACGGCCGACACCAGCAGCCGCTCCCCGGTCACCGGGCCCAGGTCCGCCCAGCGCACACCGTCGGGAAAACCGTCCTCGACCGCGCGGGCCGCTGCCCGCGCGAGCCGGGACTTGCCGATACCGCCGCCGCCGGTCAGCGTCACCAGCCGCGGCGAGGACGAGGACAACGCCTCTGCCAGCAGCTTCAGTTCAGTCTCACGCCCGACGAAGGTGCCGCTCTCCTCGGGAAGTTCCCCCACCATCCGGACAGTGTGGACCACACGGTGAGCCCGGAGGAAACCCGCCCGTCCCGGCCCGGCCCGTCGCGGCTCCCCGCCGGGCGCGGCACAGGCCGGTACGCTCACCCGCGTATGGCCGGTCGCCCCCGGGGCATCCGAGCTGAGCAGGGGCGGGGAACGCAAACGGGGACAGCGGTAACAGGAGGAGGCAGGACGTGTTCGAAGCCGGGGACATCCGCGACTGGCGCGGTCACGACGTGGTGGACGCCGAGGGCCACAAGATCGGCTCGCTGGAGGCCGTCTACGTCGACACCGCCACCGACCTCCCGGCGTTCGGGACGGTCGTGGTGGGACTGCCGACCAAACGCAGGCTCGTCTTCGTCCCGCTGGACGGGGCGACCGTCGGGCCGGGACAGCTGAGGGTCCGCTACGACAAGAAGACCGTGAAGGACGCCCCCTCGATCGACACCGACGGGGAACTGCTCGCCGAGGACGAGCCGAAGATCTTCGCCCACTACGAGCTGACCTATCAGGTCGGCGTGGGCGGGGCCCGGCGCCTGGGCCGCCGCTGACCGGCCCGGCGGGAAGGGGAACGGGGGAGTGAGCGCTGTGCGCGCGAGACGTCTGGACGCACAGTCGCTCGTCGACGAGCTGTACGCGGCGACGGGCCTCAGGTACAGGGTCCTCGGCCCCTGTCCGGGCGGACAGGTCGGCGCCGCCTACGTCAGTGGCCCCGACGGCGGTCGTCAGGTTCTCAAGTGGCGCCCCGGGGTGCGGGTCGAGGACTACCGGGCGGGGCCGCAGGCGGTGTCCGAGGCGGTGCGCGCGGCCGGCGCCCCCGTCCCGGCGACGCTCCTGTCGGCCCAGGCCGGCCCGGACACCGTCACCGTGCAGGAACTGCTCCCCGGCGCGCCGGCCGAACGCCTCGATCACCGGCTGCTCGACCAGGCGCTCGACCTGCTCGACCGGCAGGCCGGCCTCCTCGCCGGCCGCCCCGACGTGCCGCGGGTGCCGCTCCACCTCGACCAGGACGGCCCCGGCTTCTGCCTCCACGAGCCACTGCGCCTGCACAGTCCGCGTACGGCGGCGCTGGAACGCCGGGTGCGCGCCGTGGAAGGGCCCCGGCTCCTCGCGGGGGACGACGCCGTGCACGTCGACTTCCATCCCGGGAACCTGCTGACCGTCGACGGCAGGGTCACCGCGGTCATCGACTGGGACGGCGCGGGGCGCGGCGACCGTCTCCTGGACCTCGTCACCCTCCGGTTCGGCGCGCACGCGCAGGGCGCGCCGCCCGGGGTCGTACGGCGTCTCGACACGCTGCTGGACGCCGCGGCCCCCGAGCGGCTGCTCCCGCTGTGGGCGCACCTGAGCCTGCGGATGACGGACTGGGCCGTGCGCCACTTCGCGCCCGGCGACGTCGAGCACGTGCTCGACCTCGCCGAACAGCGGCTCGGGGACTGACCCCGCCGGGCCTCAGAGCAGGCCGGTCACCGTCTCCCTGCGCAGGAACGCGAGCCGGGCGCGCTTGTCGGGCAGCTCGATCTCCGGGCCCAGTTCGAAGCCGGTGCGCACGAGCCGGGCCACCGCCCGCTCGTTGCGCGTGTCGGGTTCCACGACGATGCGCCGGCGGGAGGGCTCCTTCAGGACGAAGCGCATGAACACCGGGAGCAGCACCCCGGTGAAGCCCTCCTCCCTGCCGTGCTCGGCCGGGGCGATGAACAGGTGGACCCCGTAGTCGCCCTCGGCGACCTCGTAGCACTCGCCGACCACGTCGGCGGTCGGCTCGTACGTCTGGAACAGCCCGACCGGTTCACGGTCCCGCAGCACCAGGAAGGCGTGATGCGTCGTCAGGGAGTCGAGGTAGGAGTAGATGTCCTCGACCTCCTCCCGGCTCTTGCCGACCATCCCCCAGAACGCGGCCCGCTCCTGCGAGACCCAGTGGTGGATCAGCTCGCCGTCGCGCTTGGGGTCGACCGGGACGACCGTCACGGTGCCGAAGCCCGCGACGGCCTCCTCGTGCACGGGTGTGGCGTCTGACAACGGGAAAGCCATGAAAGGGGACTCCTTCTGTGCGTCCGGTGCGGTGGAAGGGCCGGGTCCGGCCGGCCCGGCGGCGGGCACGGGCACGAGGGCGCCCTCCCGCCACAGCGGCAACTGGTCGTAGGCGTGCGGGTGTCCGGGCGTGCCGTGCGCGCCGAAGGGCACCACCCAGCCGCTGTCCGCCCGGTCGCCGAGGTCCCACACCCAGCGGGCGGCCGGTCCGCGCCACGCGTGCTCGGCCAGGCCCGGGACCCCGGAGGTGGACAGGACGCAGTCGTGGTCGCCGCTCAGCCCCGGCCTCGGCACGGCCGGCTCCGGGAGCGCCTGCCACGCGGCGAGGAGATGCGCCTCACCCCAGGGGCGGGGCGGCACGCCCGACGCGGCCACCTCGGCGAGCGCGCCCGCGACCTCGGCCGCGGGGTCCAGGCCGGGGACGGTGCCCGGAGTCAGCAGTGTGTCCAGCGCGAAGGCCACGCGCGGCGGGAACGCGAGCCACGGGGCGAACACCGCGGGCAGCCGGGCGCCCTCCTCGGCCGCGAGCGCGGCGAGCGGAGCGAAGACCGGATGGGCCGTCAGCCGCCGTACGACGGCGGCTCGCAGCGCGGCGTAGAGACCCGCGTCCGCCGAGTCGGCGGCCATCGAACGGTCCCAGCGCAGCAGCCGCTCCCGCACCGCTCCGGCCGCCGGGTCCAGATCGTCGGCCGGCGGCAGCAGCGCGAGCAGCGTGCGCGCGGAGCCCAGATGGGTGTCGGTGTGCACGGCGGCCATGTCGCGCGCCGTCCACCGCTCCCGCGAGTCCAGCAACTCCCTGATCCGGGCCGCCCGGTGCGGGGCGGCGAACTCGACGCCCAGCGGTGCGGCGAGCCCGGCCTGATTGGCCATCACCGCCCCGCACTCGGGTACGGCCGCGCGCGGCGGCTCGGCGAAGCGCCCCTGCCACGCGTAGCGGGCCTGCCACGCGGGGACCGGGCCCGCGCCGTTGTCCCGGTGCCGTACCGGGACCCTGCCCGCGACCCGGTGCAGCAGCCCGCCGGAGGTGTCGGCGGCCATCAGCACGTTGACCGGTTCGACCCAGGCGTCCACGGCCGCGTCCACGTCGGCCACGGTCCGGGCCCGCAGCAGGGGCAGCAAGGCGGAGAAACCGAGATCGCCCTCGACCCGCGGGACGTGCCGCAGGCTCACGCCCGTACCCTCGTCCGCGCCCCCGGCGACCAGCGGTCCGCGTCCGGTCTCGACGATCTCCACGGTGACCGGCTCCCCGCCCCGGACCTCGACGGTCTCGGTGTGCGCGGAAGCCTCCCGCCAGCCCTCGGGCCCCAGCGCCTCGACCCGGCCGCCGCGCCGGCGCAGCCGCTCGCGGTACAGGTCCTGGTAGTCGGCCATCGCGTTGGTGATGCCCCAGGCGACCGCACCGGTGTGCCCGAAGTGCGCGATCCCGGGGACGCCGGGCACCGCGAGGCCCACGACGTCGAACTCCGGGCAGACGAGACGGATCTGCTGGTACACCCCGGGCGCCTCGATGACGCGGTGCGGGTCCCCGGCGAGCAGGGCGGAGCCCGAGGCGGTACGGGAGCCGGGCAGCAGCCAGCCGTTGCTGCCCGCCGTCGCGGGGCCGTCGGTGGCGAACCAGCCGACCGCGTCCGGCCCCAGCGCGCGCCGCGCCACGTCGCGCCACCACTTCGAGGGCAGCCCGCTGAACAGCACGTGGGCCGACAGCCACACCGCGAGCGGCACCCACGGCTCCCAGCGTCCGGGACGCACCCCGGCGGCCGCGAACTCGGGGCCGGGGGAGCCCGGCTCGGCCAGCCCCTCCGTGACGCCCTCGGTGTACGCGGTGAGCCAGCTCGACGTCGACGGGTCCAGGCGCTCCACGCAGCGCCGCGCGGTGTCGGCGAGCCGGGCCCGGCGGGCGAACAGGTCCCACTCCAGGGCCTCCTCGCCGAGGAAGGCCGCCGAGGTGCCCTGCGCGCGGTGGCGCTCGACCTCGATCTGCCAGCCCCGGTCCCGGGCGACCTCACGGCCCTGGGCGCGGGCGAGCGTGAGGACGTCCCCGGCCCGCACGCTCGGTACGCCCCACGGGTCCCGGTGCACCTCGACCGTCATGCCACGCTCCCTGTCGTCCCGGCCGCCGAAGGCTGTGGGGGCCGGGAACCATCCGAAGTGGGTGCGGTACACGCGTACCGACCTGCCGTCCATTAGGTTAGGCTGACCTAACTTAATGGGTTCACGCGGTGTCGGCAATCACGGCCGGCGCCCGTCGAGGGGGAGGACGGCCGATGGGGCACGGCTGGGAGGGCGCGGTCCTCAAACTGCTGCGCGGCAAGGACTTCACCTTCACGGTGACCGGTGCCGAGCGCGTCACCGAGCACTACGCGCGGGTGGACTTCACCGACGGCGGCCTGCTCGCGGCGGCCGGCACCCACCCGACGATGTGGGTCCGGGTGTGGTTCAGCCGCTCGGGCAGACCGCACCAGCGCGCCTACACCCTGGTGGACCCCGACCCCGTGGCGGGCACCTTCTCCCTCGAATTCGCCCTGCACCCCGGCGTGGCCGGGGACTGGGCCCGCTCCGCCCGGCCCGGCGACACGATCGACGCGACCCTCCAGGGCACCGCGTTCACGGTCCCCGACCCGCTGCCCGCCCAGCTCTTCGTCGTCGGTGACGCCGCCTCACTGCCCGCCGTCAACTCCCTCCTCGACGCGTTCGGCCCCACCCCCGCGACCCTCTGGCTGGAGACGCAGCACCCCTCCGACGAGCGGCTCCCGGTACGGGTCGACCCGGTACGGCACGAACTGCGCCGCGTCCCGCGCGAAAGCGGCGGCGAGCGGCTCGTGGAGGAGGTGCGCTCCGCTCTGCCCGGCCTCGTCAAGGACCCCTCCGGCGCCTACGTGTGGATCGCCTGCGACACCGTCACCACCCGTGCCCTCGCCGCGCACGCGCGTCCCCTGCTCACCGCGCCCCGGCGTCAGCTGCACGCGCTCGGGTACTGGCGCCCCTGACCTCCGTGCCCCGGGCCGTGAGGACATGGCCGGGATCTGTCGAACGAATGGCCGAAACGGGCATGCATGGTCTACACCTCCCCGGGTAACCGAGCACAAGAATCCTCTGTGTCTCGCACCTCGGTGTGAAAGAAGGGACGTGACCGTGCTGCTCGCTCACCCTGTCGTCCTGCGCAAGCTCCTGGCCCGTTACGCATCGCTCGCGGGGCAGGACCGGCCGACCGCCGAGACCCGTCGCCAGCTCGACGACGTGACGTACACCCTCTGCGTCTCCACCGGGACCCGTACGATCGACGCCGCCCTGGCCGTCGCCCGTGCCCGGGTCGCCGAGGCCGCGCCGCAGGAGCGGACCCCCCGGTCGGTGACCGGCGAGACGTCTGCCATCCTCACCGCGTGAGCCCGTCGCCCCGCGAGGGGCCGACGCACGACAGCCCCTGACAAGGCAGAGAGTCCTGATTGTGTCTTCCCCCACACCCATCTACCAGCAACTCGTCGAGGAGCAGGGCGACGTCCTGACGGACACCCGGCAGGCCGCGGACGACATCCGCAGGAAGGCCGAGCAGACCCTGGGGGCCGCCCACGGTTCCGGCCCCGCCTTCTCGTCGTCCCCCGCCGTCCCCGAGGCGCCGGCCCGTCGGGCCGCTCCCGCCCCGCAGGGCCCGGGGACCACCGGGGCCCCCGCCCCGCAGGCCCCCGCCGGGCCGGCCCCCGAGGCCGGCTCGGCGCCGCGGCCCGCCGAGGAGGCCGGGAACCCCGAGTGAGAGCGCCGTTGCCAGGCGTACGGGCGGGGGCGACGGAATTCACGTCGCCCCCGCCCCTCGTCACGCGGCCGGCCGCCCTCCGGGATTCCCCGCCCACCCTTTTCGCCTTACTCGTCGCCTTACCCCGCCGGGATCGCCCGTGCCCGCATACGGGGCGATACGTTTCCGCACGTTTCACCGCGACGAACCCGGGAAAAAGCAAAAGCCGCCGCGGGTGGTCGGCGTTATCGCGCCGAAGGGTTTTCCGTTCCGGGGACGCCCATTCCCTTTTCAGGAAGTCGTCACGGGGTAGGTATTCCTTCGATACCGAAGCGGAGTTGCCGAAGCTCCTCGTGACGGGGTGAAAACGATGCACCACCCGAACCTGACCGCGCAGGACCTGATGACCGGACTTGACCAGCCGGTCGCCGAGCACCACAGTCGCCCCGCCCTCGCGGCGGACGCCAGGGAAGCCGTCCGCGTGTTCCTCACCGGGCTCGGCCCGGCCGTGGCCACGCAGACCGCCCAGCATCTGCTGCTGCTCGTCTCCGAACTCGTGACGAACGCCCTGCGGCACGCCGGGGCGGTGACCGCCCTGCGGTTGCGCGCCGACCGGCACCGACTCACGGTCACCGTGGAGGACCCGGACCCCGCGCCACCGCGCGAGCGCGTCCCCGACCTGAGCGGCAGCGAGGGCGGCTTCGGCTGGCCCATGGTGCTGCGCATGTCGGACGAGGTCAGGGTCCTGCCCGCCCCCGCGGGCGGGAAGACGGTGATCGCGACCCTGGCCAGGTGACCGGCGGGGCCCCTGACGGCGTACGGGCGACCGGCCGTCCGGGGGCGTGGTGAAATCCGCGTAGTCACCGCTTTCCGGTACGAGGCGGCGGTAAAGACCCCCCGCGGCAGGGGGGCGCCGCGAGCGGGAGACGGGCAGTTCCGCACATGCCCGTGCATGATGCATGAATCTCGTGGGTGCGGCACGCACGGACATGTTCGTGACGCGACCGGAGCGCTGCCGCACGGGCCGGCCGCCGCACCCCGGCGACGGTCCTCCCGGCCCCCTCCCGAAGACCGCCCCGCGAACCCTAATGCGGAGGGTGGTCATTCCTCCCCTAGACCGGGAATTCGCACCGCCGGGCCCGGCGCGGCGGCCGCCGACCGGCGCACGCGCCGGTCCCCGCGCACCCGGTTCGCGGCCTTGGCGAAGGACGCTCCCCGCCGCGAGCCCCCCGTGGGATAAGGAAGAGGGAACACCGGCGTTGGACGAGTTCGAATGCAAGTATGCTTCGTACTTGTCTCGCAGAGGTCCGGCACATGGACGCCTGCTCTCCGGTGGGGGTGTGAAGTGGCCGATCGGCCCACGGGGCTCGATTCCGCGCTGCCACGACCGCGGTCCACGAGTCATGATCCCGGTTGGGATCTCGACGCGACCCTGGTCCTGGTGGAGGACGACGCGGGAGACGCCCTCCTGGTCACCGAGTACCTCGCCGACAGCGCCCTGAGCCTGGAGGCGACTTGGTGCAAGACGCTCGCCGAGGCCCAGTCCACGCTCGCCAGCATCCGCGGACCGGTGTGCGTCCTGCTCGATCTGCACCTGCCCGACGTGCACGGCCTGGACGCCGTGCGCCGGGTCCGCTCGGTCGCGCCGGACGCGGCGATCATCGTCCTGACCGGCCTGTCCGAGAGTGAGATCGGCCTCGACGCCGTCGCCCAGGGCGCCCAGGACTACCTGCTGAAGAACCGCGTCGAGCCCGAGACCCTGGGCCGCGCCGTCCGCTACGCCCTCCAGCGCAAGCAGGTGGAGCGTGCCTCCGCCGCGCTCCAGGCCGGCCGGCTGCGGGCCGAGGAGAACGCCCGCCTCGAACGCGGACTGCTGCCCACCCCGCTGCTGCGCGAGCCCGCCGACTTCTCCGTCGTCGCCCGGTACGAACCCGGCCGTGACCACGCCCTGCTCGGCGGGGACTTCTACGACGTCGTACAGACCGCGGACGGCACCGTGCACGCCGTGGTCGGCGACGTCTCCGGGCACGGCGCGGCGGAGGCCGCCCTCGGTGTGTGCCTGCGGGTCGCGTGGCGGGCCGCCGTGCTCACCGGTTGCGTCGGCTCCGCGCAGGCCCGCCTGCTCAACGAGATCCTGTGCGCCGAGAGGGCCGGGGACCACGTCTTCGCGACCTTCGTCAGCATGCGTTTCTCCCCCGACCGCCGCACCCTGCGGACCGTGCGCGCCGGCCACCACGGCCTGCTCGTGCGCACCGAGGACAGCGTCGACTGGTACGAGCCCGAGGGCGGCATGGCGCTCGGGCTGCTCGGCGGGGACGTGGACGCCGAGGCCTGGCCCGAGGCGTCCTTGTCGACCGACCCCCGTACCGCTGTCGTCGCCTGTACCGACGGCCTCTTCGAAGGCCGCACCGGACCCCGCACTCGTCTCGGCGAGAGCGGACTGCTCGACCTGGCCCGCCGGCACAACGGCCGCGGCGGCCAAGACTTCGTGGACACCGTCGTCGACGAGGTGACCGCGCTCGCCGCCCCGGCGGGCGGCCTCTCCGACGACCTCGCCGTACTGCACCTCGCCTGGGAGCGCCCCGTATGACATCCCCCACCCCGGCCGAGCAGCCCAGGAAGCCGCTCACCAGCCGGCTGTCCGTCCAGGGCTGGATACACCTCGTCCTCGTCCTCATGGCCCTCCTGGTCGTGGCCGGCGCCGTCACCGGCGCCGGCCTGCTGTCCCGCAGCGGCGACCGCACCTCCGACCTCGTCGACCGCATCCAGCCCGCGCGGTCCGCCTCCTTCCGGCTCCAGAAGGCGCTGCTCGACCAGGAGACCGCCGTACGCGGCTACGCCCTGACCGGGGACAAGAGCTTCCTCGCCCCCTACACCCAGGGCCTGAAGGACGAGCGGACCTACTCCGCGAGCGCCGCCCGCCGGCTCGCCGACTACCCCAAGCCACTGGCCGACCTCGACGCCATCCACGAGGCGGCGGAGACCTGGCGTCGCGACACGGCCCGGCCGACCATCGAACGGGTCCAGAGCAACGGTGTCGTCTCCCGGGGCAGCCTGGAGTCCAGCAAGAACGCCTTCGACGGCATCCGCGTCCTCTTCGACCGGCAGATCGCGGACCTCGACGCGGTCCGCGACCGGGCCGACCGCGAACTCGACGACGCCGAGGGACTGCGCGACTGGACCTTCGTCGCCATCCTGATCGCCTTCCTCGCCTGCGGGGGCGTGCTCGCCGTCCTGCTGCACCGCATCGTCGGCCGGCCGCTGCGCGGTCTGGAGACCCGCGCCCAGAAAGTCAGCGGGGGCGACTTCGAGCAGGGCATCGCCATCGAGGGGCCCTCCGACGTCCAGGCCCTCGGGCTCGCCGTCGAGGAGATGCGCCGGCGTATCGTCGCCGAACTCTCCGAGTCCCGCGGCCGCGAGCAACTGCTCGCCCAGCGCACCGCCGAGCTGGACGCGCAGACCGCCGAACTCCAGCGCTCCAACGCCGAGCTGGAGCAGTTCGCCTACGTCGCCTCGCACGACCTGCAGGAACCGCTGCGCAAGATCGCCTCCTTCTGCCAGCTCCTGGAGAAGCGCTACGGGGACCAGCTCGACGCCCGCGGAAAGCAGTACATCGACTTCGCGGTGGACGGCGCCAAACGCATGCAGGTGCTCATCAACGACCTGCTCGCCTTCTCCCGGGTCGGCCGGCTCGGCGGCGAACTCCTGGAACTTCCGCTGGAGAAGACCCTGGAGCGCGCGCTGAGCGACCTCCAGGTGCCCATCGAGGAGTCCGGGGCCGTCATCGAGCGGGAAGGGGAACTCCCCGTCGTCAACGGCGACCGCACCACGCTGACCATGCTGTGGCAGAACCTGCTGGGAAACGCCGTCAAGTTCCGGCACCCCGACCGAGCCCCCCGCATCACCGTCTCCTGCGTCCGCGACGGCGACCTGTGGCGGTTCGCGGTCACCGACAACGGCATCGGCGTCCCCGAGGAGTTCGGCGAGAAGGTCTTCGTGATCTTCCAGCGCCTGCACAGCCGTGAGGAGTACGGCGGCACCGGTATCGGGCTCGCCCTGTGCCGCAAGATCGTCGAACACCACGGCGGGAGCATCCGCCTCGACCACTCCGTCGAAGAAGGCGCCCGGGTGTGCTTCACTCTCCCGGTGCGCAGCGAGTCCCCGGCCGGGCCGGGGGAGGACGCCCCGGCGGTCCCGGCCCAGCACGACACCACCTCCGCACCGCTTGGAGCAGCCCAGTGAACACCCCCGTGGAGCCCATCGAGGTCCTCCTCGTCGAGGACGACCCCGGCGACGAGCTGATGACCCGCGAGGCATTCGAGGACAACAAGATCCGCAACACCCTGCACGTCGTACGCGACGGGCAGGAGGCGCTCGACTTCCTCTACCACCAGGGCGAGCACGCCGACGCGCCGCGGCCCGACCTGATCCTGCTCGACCTCAACCTGCCGAAGTACGACGGACGCCAGGTCCTGGAGCGGATCAAGTCCGACGACAACCTCGCCCACATCCCCGTCGTGGTGCTCACGACCTCCTCCGCCGAGGAGGACATCCTGCGCAGCTACCGGCTGCACGCCAACGCGTACGTCACCAAGCCCGTGGACCTCGACCAGTTCATCGCGGCCGTGCGGCAGATCGACGACTTCTTCGTGACCGTCGTACGCCTCCCGCGCACGGCGCAGTAGGGGGCGCGGCGGCCACAGGACATCCGCCCCCGGCCGCCACCTGCCGCACCCCTGCCCCGTTGACCCCGGAGCGGGCGCGCACAGCACGCCCGCCACACCGGTCCCGGCGCCGCCCTTCAAGCAGCGCCGGGTGCGAACGTCAGCGGAGGTAAACAGATGTGCGGCATCACCGGCTGGATCGACTTCGACCACGATCCGCGAACGGGCCGGGAGACCCTGGACGCGATGACGGCCACGATGGCCTGCCGGGGCCCCGACGAACGGGGCACCTGGACCGGGGGGCCCGCCGCCCTCGGCCACCGCAGGCTCGCCGTCATCGACCTGCCGGGCGGCCGGCAGCCGATGACCCTCGACACCCCCGGCGGTCCGATCGCCCTCGTGTACTCCGGCGAGACGTACAACCACCCCGAGCTGCGCGCCGAACTGCGCTCGCGCGGTCACCGCTTCACCACCGCCTCCGACACCGAGGTCGTCCTGCGCGGCTACCTGGAGTGGGGCGAGGAGGTCGCCGAACGCCTCGACGGCATGTACGCCTTCGCCGTGTACGACGGCCGCAGCCGCCGCCTGGTCCTGATCCGCGACCGCCTCGGCGTCAAACCCCTCTACTACCACCCCACCCCCGAGGGGCTGCTGTTCGGCTCCGAGCCCAAGGCGATCCTCGCCCACCCGCGGGTGCGCCCGCGTATCCGTACGAGCGGGCTGCGGGAACTCTTCGCCTTCGTCAAGACCCCCGGGCACGGCGTCTGGGACGGGATGCACGAGGTCGAGCCCGGCACGGTCCTCACCGTCGACGGGCGCGGTACCCGCCGGCGCGTCTACTGGAGCCTGCGGACCCGCCCGCACACCGACGACCGGGACACCACGGTCGCCACGGTCCGCGCGCTGCTGGAGGAGGCGGTACACCGTCAGCTCGTCGCCGACGTCCCGCACGGAGTCCTGCTGTCGGGCGGACTCGACTCCTCCGCGCTCACCGGTCTCGCCGCGCGCCGGCTCGCCCCCAGTGGCGAGAGGCTGCGCACCTTCTCGGTGGACTTCGCCGGACAGACCGAGAACTTCGTCGCCGATCAGGTGCGCGCCACGACCGACTCCCCGTACGTCCGCGACGTCGCGCACACCCACCGCACCGACCACCACGATCTCGTCCTGGACGCCCACACCCTCGCCGGTCTCGACGCGCGCGCCGCGATGGTCCGCGCCCGGGACCTGCCCCTGGGCCTGGGGGACCTCGACACCTCGCTCCTGCTGCTCTTCCGCGCGGTCCGCGAACAGGCGACCGTCGCGCTGTCCGGGGAGTCGGCCGACGAGGTGTTCGGCGGCTACCTGCACTTCTTCCACCCCGAGGCGCGCGAGGCCGAGATGTTCCCCTGGCTCGTGCGGATCGCCGAGCACTTCGGCGAGGACTCGACCGTCCTGCGCCCCGAGGCCGTCCGCGCCCTCGACCTCCCGGCCTTCCTGCGGGAGAGCTACGCCGAGGCCGTCGCGCAGGTGGAACGCCTCGCGGGGGAGAGCGACTTCGAGTACCGGATGCGCCGCATCAGCCATCTGCACCTGACCCGGTTCGTCCGCGTCCTGCTCGACCGCAAGGACCGCGCGAGCATGGCGGTCGGGCTGGAGGTGCGGGTCCCGTTCTGCGACCACCGCCTGGTCGAGTACGTCTACAACACCCCGTGGGCGCTCAAGTCCTTCGACGGGCGGGAGAAGAGCCTGCTGCGCGCCGCCGTACGCGACGTGCTCCCGCGCTCCGTCCACGACCGCGTCAAGAGCCCGTACCCCTCGACCCGGGACCCCAAGTACGCGGCGGCGTTGCAGGACCAGGCCAGGGACCTGCTGAGCCGGCCCGGCCATCCGGTGTTCACCCTGGTCGACGCCGACCGGGTGCGCGCTCTGGCCGGCCGCGCGGACCCGCCGTCGACGCAGGCCGCCCGGCGCGGCCTCGAACGCACCCTCGACCTCGCCCTGTGGTTCGACCTCTACGAGCCGGACGTGATCCTCGACTGAACCGGCACCCACCTCGCGCGCCCGGACGGTTGTGGGCACGTGACGATCGTCTTCCCTCGCGCGGGTGTGCGAAAGGTGCGCAGGGGCAGACGGAGGGCAGCCGAAGATCGAAGTCTCCGCCCGACCGGCGGACCGTCACGACACCGGAGGCCCCTCGTGCTGCTCGCCCACCCCGTGATCCTGCGCAACCTCGTCGAGCGTCACCACGCCCTGAGGGTGCTGGAGGCCGAGCGCGGAGGCCCCGAGGCCAGGCGTGAACTGGCCGAGGTGTCCTCGCTGTTGTGCGTGGCGACCGGAACGAGCGATGTGGACGCCGCGCTCGTCGCCGCCGTGCACGGTCTGCCCGGGGCGCGAGTCACCGACGACTCCCTGCTCAGCGAGGAACCCGGGGTGAGCGGGGTGCGGGGCTGACGCCTCGCCACCTCCGGGCGGACGGGCGGCCGAAGCGGCTCAGCGCGCGACGCCGCCCGCCGACCGGAGCCGGTTCGCCCGGCGGCGGCCCAGGGCCGCCCGCTCCCGCTCGTCCAGTCCGCCCCAGATCCCGGCGCGCTGACGGCTCTCCAGAGCCCATTCGAGGCACTGCTGCCGCACCGGGCAGCCGGCGCACACCTGCTTGGCCTCCTCCCGCTGCCGGGCTCCCGGGCCCTCGCTGCTCACCGGGAAGAACAGTTCCGGGTCGGTGCCGATGCAGGCCGCGTGGTGAATCCACTCCACGACGAGTCACTCCTCGGGTACTCGGGAATTCGGACGGTCTTGTTCCGACCCGGGTGACCGGGTGGCGTAGGCCCAAACATCCCCAAGGGGAGCGGGGGCGTGACACCGGCGGTGGAAGAGCCCGCCGGCACCGTGGGCCAGCCGCCCGCCACACAGGCTTCCAACAGGTTCACGAGCGCGGTCGCAAAGCCCAACTCCCGCTTCGCGTCATCTCATTGACGCTGCACACCCGTGGTGATTCACTTCGTGGCTGAGAGCGCTCTCAGCGACAGGGACCGGCCGGCGGTTCTGTTCTTTCCACCACTTCGCAGGGAGAGCCGTGTCCACCATTCCCTCTCGCCGCAGCGTGCTGCGCGGGGCCGCCATCGCCGCCGTGCCGCTGATCGGCGGCCTCGGCGCGGGCCAGGCGTTCGCCTCGGCCACCACCTCCGGTCAGCACGGCACGGGCGGTACCGGAGCCGCCCTGGGACCGAACGTCCTGGTCTTCCATCCGTCCATGGGCGACGCGGCGATCCAGGCCAGGGTCGACGCCGTCTTCGCCACGCAGGAGTCCAACCAGTTCGGCGACGAGCGGTACGCCCTGGCCTTCCTGCCGGGCACCTACCACGTCGACATCAACGTCGGTTTCTACACGCACGTCCTGGGCCTCGGTGCGAGCCCCGAGGACGTGGTGATCAACGGCCATGTCACGGTCGACGCGCAGTGGCTGGAGGGCAACGGCACCCAGAACTTCTGGCGCGCCGCGGAGAACCTGACCATCGCGCCGCCCGACGGGCTGGAGCGCTGGGCCGTCGCCCAGGCCGGGCCGATGCGGCGCGTGCACATCAAGGGCGACATGACGCTGTGGCCGAGCCCGCCGGGCAACCAGTGGTCCAGCGGCGGCTTCCTGGCGGACAGCGTGGTCGACGGGCAGGTGGAGTCGGGGTCGCAGCAGCAGTGGCTGTCGCGCAACGACACGTTCGGCAGCTGGAGCGGCGCCAACTGGAACATGGTCTTCGTCGGTGTGCAGGGCGCGCCCGCGCAGTCCTTCCCGACCCCTCCGTACACCACGATCGACCGCACCCCGGTGATCCGGGAGAAGCCGTTCCTCACGGTGGACCGGCACGGCTCCTATCAGGTGTTCGTCCCCGCGCTGCGCAGGAACAGCACGGGCACGACCTGGGCGCACGGCCCGGCCCGCGGCCGCGCGGTCCCGCTGTCGAAGTTCCACGTGGCCCGGCCCGGTGACTCCGCCGCCACCCTCAACCGCGCGCTCGCCCAGGGCAAGCACCTGCTGATCACCCCCGGCGTCTACGACATCTCCGCGCCGCTGCGCGTGAACCGGCCCGGGACCGTCGTCCTCGGGCTCGGTCTCGCCACCCTGCGCTCCACACGCGGCAACACCGTGCTGGAGGTCGCCGACGTCCCCGGCGTCACGGTCGCCGGTGTGCTCTTCGAGGCCGCCTCCCGCCACACCCCGGTACTGCTGCGCGTCGGCGAGGGCCACGGCCGGCGGCGGCACAGCGCCGACCCCACCGCGCTGTTCGACGTCTACGCCCGGATCGGCGGCGCGCTGGCCGGAGGCGCCGAGGTCAGCGTCCGCATCGACAGCAACGACGTGATCTGCGACAACCTCTGGCTCTGGCGCGCCGACCACGGGCTCGACGGCACCGTCGGCTGGTCGGTCAACCCGGCCGACACCGGGGTCGTCGTGAACGGGGACCACGTCACCGCCTACGCCCTCGCCGTCGAGCACTACCAGAAGCACGAAGTGCTGTGGAAGGGCGAACACGGCAGCACCTACTTCTTCCAGAACGAGCACCCCTACGACGTGCCGACCCAGTCGGCCTGGAGGCACGGCTCCACCCTCGGCTACGCGGCCTACAAGGTCGCCGACGGCGTGCGCACCCACCACGCGTGGGGCCTGGGCAGCTACTGCTTCTTCAATCTCAGCGCGAACATCTACACCGACCGCGCCTACGAGATCCCCGACACCCCGGGAGTCGTCCTCACCGACCTGATGACGGTCTGCCTCAACGACGCGGGCGGCGGCGGCATCCTGCACTGCGTCAACAACACCGGCGACCCCGTGCAGAACGGCTTCGGCACGTACAGCATGAAGTCCTACGCGAACGGCACCGGCAGGGTGTGACACCCGCGTGCGGGCAGACGGTGCGCCACCCGGCCCGGCAGGGGGCGGGCGGCGCACCGCGGGTCCGGACACGCGGGGCGGTTCAGGCAGGCGTCCCGCCGGTCCCGCCGAGGTCCTCGTCCGCGATGTTCTCGCGCGCCACCTCGCGCTCCGTCTCTCCCCAGCCCTCCGCCTCCTCCGGCACGACCGTGAGCCCGTAGTACGTGTAGAGCGCGCTCTCCTGGGCGGCGTCCAGGTGCTCGTCCGCGTCGTCCGGCCGGGGCGCGTCGCGCACGAGGTCCTTGGTGTACGGGACGTGCAGCATCCGCCCCTCCCGCTCGGCCCCGGCGAGCGGGACGAAGTGCTCACGGATGCCGAGCAGGCCCGTCTTCACGGTGACCCACTCCGGGCGGCCCGTGCGGTCGTCGAGATAGACCTCGTCGACCCCGCCGATCTTCTCGCCGTCGACGTCGTACACGTCGAGACCGTCCAGTTCGTTGGGGTTGTCGAGGGTGTGGTCCACCGCCATCGCCGCCACCTCCCTGCCTCGGGCGCGACCGGTCCTGCCTCCATGGCGCCGCGTGCGCGCGCTCGCGGCAACCGCAGCGCCCTCCCGTCCGCGCGGCCTGACACCGTGACGCGCCCGGCCGGGCACCTTGTGCGAGGCTTCACCCGTAGGGCCGAACGGGTGAAGCGAGCAGGTCACCGCCGTCCACGGGCGGGGACCGGAGACCGAGGAGATCGATGCGGACACGGCAGTCCTCGCGCTGGGGCGAGGCGCACTGGCTCAACGAACCCCCCGAGGCGGTGTCCGAGCCCGCGGGCGGCCTGCGGGTCACCACCGCCGAGGGCAGCGACTTCTGGCGTACCACCTCGTACGGGTTCGTCCGGGACAGCGGGCACGCGCTGCTCGCCCCCTTCCCGCGGGACAGCGCCGTCGAGGTGACCTTCGAGGCCACACTCCCCGAGCTGTACGACCAGGCGGGCGTCCTGGTCCGGGTGGACGAGGGAACCTGGGTCAAGGCCGGGATCGAGTCCACCGACGGCAGCCCGCACCTGGGAGCGGTCGTCACGCACGGCACGTCCGACTGGTCCCTGGGACCGGTCCCCGACTGGGCGGGCGCCTCGGTGACGGTCCGGGTCAGCCGCTCGGGCGACGCCCTCACCGTGCGAGCCCGCAAGGGCGAGGGGGAGTGGCGCATGGTCCGCCTCGCCCACCTCCCCGCCGACGCCGAGGCGACGGCCGGGCCCTTCTGCTGCTCCCCGCAGCGCGACGCGCTGACCGTGCGCTTCACCCGTTTCGTGCTCGGGCCCGCCGACCGGGGGCTGCACGAGGGGCCGTGACCGCGCCGCGGCCGGTCCGGGCCGGAGGCGTCAGCCCTCGCCGCGGCCGGTTTCGGCCCGCTCTCCCGGCGCCGGCCGCGTCCCGGCGTCCGGCCCGCCGGTCCCGGCCGGCCGCGGGCGCGGGGCCGGCACGGCGGGGGAGGGGCGGCGCCGGCGGCGGCGCAGGTGCGCCGCCCGCGTCCGCAGCCGGGTCAGACGGGGACTGCGTTCGCGCTGCTCCCGGGCGTTGCGGTCGAGTTCCTCCAGCAGCCGCTGGGAGCGGTGCTCCAGGTCGAGTTCGGCGAGGATGCGGTCCACCTCGGTGAGCAGTGCTCCGTACAGGAACCAGTGCTCCGCGTCGTGCCGGGTGCTCTCGCGCAGCAACCGGCCCACGGTCGCGCGCCCCCGGGCCGCCGCGAGGAGTTCGGCGGTGAGGCGCTCCTCCGCGGCCTGGGCGCTCTCGCTGACCGGCGTGGTCACGAGCACCGCGAAGCTCACCAGCGCGTCCGCGACGTGCCCGAGCATGCTCTCCACCGCCCGTCCGGCCTCGGGCGGGAACAGGTCCTTGCCCTCCCGCGCCCCGTCCGCCGCCCGTCCGTGGGCGAGGTCGGTGAAGGTGCGGGCGAGGACCCGCAGGACGACGGTGCAGATCTCCAGGGTGTCCAGACCGGTGCGCAGCACGACTCGGTTCAGCAGCCCCTCGCGGACCCGGGGGTTGAACCGCAGGCTCTCCTCGGCCTGCCGCAGCGCCGCGTCCACGTCCGCGATGTCGTGGTCGAGGTCCCGTGCCTCCTGGAGGCGGGCCCGCGCGTCCTCCACCGGGGTCGCGCTGCTCAGCTCCTCACCGATCCGCAGCAGCAGCCTGCGCATGCGCCGCGCCAGGTCCTCCAGCGCGTCCCCCGCCGTGCGCGTCCACACGGGCGGCGCGAAGACGAAGTTGAACAGCAGGCCGACCAGCGCGCCGATGACGGTCTCCAGCACCCGGTCCCAGGCCGTGTCCGTGACCCGGCTGACCCCGAGCACGAGCATCGCGCTGATCGCCACCTCCGGCACGAACTCGCTCACCCTGACCGCGTGGCCGATCACCAGCGAGGCCAGGATGATCAGCCCGAGGCTCCACCACGTGAGCCCCACCAGGACGCTGAAGCCGACCGCGATGAGCACCCCGACGACGACCGCGGTCACCCGCCGTATCCCCGTCGTGAGGGTCGAGTAGAGCGTCACCTGGACCACGAGCAGGGCCGTCAGAGGGGCCGTCAGCGGCGCGGGCTCGTCGCTCAGCCGCACCGCGACCACGTAGGCGAGGGTCGCGGCGGCGGCCGAGCGCACCGTCCGGACGAACCCGGGCTCGTTCCTGGCCCGTCCCCAGAGAGCACGGACGGCGGCTTTCACGTCTTGTGGATCACGCACGCTCCGATCCTTCCCCCAGGTCGGCCCCCACAGGCGTCCCGATCGCCCCTCAGTTCGAGTGCGTGGGCCCGGGGCCGGCACCGGAGGACGGAACGGCGCGGAACACCCTCGCCGCACCGTTCCATATCTGGATGACGGCGGACTCCCTCATGCATTGGACGCATTGAATGGTCTCTACATACATTTGCCCGCGTGACCGAGAGCCCGCACATACCCCCGCCCCACGTCAGCGGCACCCCCGCCTTCCGGCGCGCCTGCGCCGCCCTCTTCGCGGCGGGGCTCGGGACCTTCATGACGCTGTACTGCGTCCAGGCGCTCCTCCCGTCCCTGTCCTCGGACCTCGGTCTCTCGCCGGCCGGGGCCTCGCTCAGCGTCTCGGTCGCGACCCTGGCCATGGCGGTCGGGGTCATCCCGCTGACCGCCCTCTCCGACGCCTGGAACCGCACCTCGATGATGTCGCTCGCGCTCGGCGCGGCGGCGGTCTTCGGCATCGCCTCGGCCTTCGCGCCGAACTTCCCCGTCCTGCTGCTGTTCCGCCTCCTTCAGGGGCTCTCGCTCGCGGGGCTCCAGGCCACCGCGATGTCCTACCTCGCCGAGGAGGTGCACCCCGGCTCGCTCGGGCAGGCGATGGGCCTGTACGTCGCGGGCAACGGGATCGGCGGGATGCTCGGCAGGCTCGCCGCGGACGGGGTCCTGCAGTGGACGCACAGCTGGCGCTGGTCCATCGGGGCCGTCGGCGTCATCGCCGCCGGATGCGCGCTCGTCTTCCGCCTCGCGATCCCGCCCTCCGTCCGCTTCGTGCCCAAGGAGGCGTCGCCGCGGGCGCTGCTGCGCGGAGTGGGCCGGGCCCTGCCGGACACCGGACTGCTGCGGCTGTACCTCGTCGGGTTCGTGGCCATGGCCGCCTTCGTCACCGTCTACAACTACCTCGGCTTCCGGCTCATCGACGCGCCCTTCAACCTGTCGGAGGGCACGGCGGGCCTGCTGTTCGTCACCTACCTCTCCGGGTCCTTCTCCTCCGCGCTGGCCGGCCGGCTCGTGGACCGCTGCGGCAGGCGGCTCGTCCTCGGCCCGGCCCTGGCCGTCGCCCTCGCCGGGCTCCTGCTGATGCTGATCCCGCGTCTGGGCGGGGTCATCCCCGGACTCGTGGTCTTCACGGTGGGCTTCTTCGCGGCGCACGCCGTGGCCAGCGGCTGGGTCGGGGCCCGCTCCTCCGCCCTCGGTGTGCAGGGCGCCGCCGTCTACCTGTTCTTCTACTACGCGGGCAGCGCGATCGGAGGCTCCGCGGGTGGCTCCGTCTACAGCCACGGGCACTGGGGCGGACTCACCGTCTACACCTGCGCCCTGGTCGCCGTCGGCCTGCTGAGCGCCCTGAGCCTGTGGCGCCTGGGCGGTCCCGCGCGCGGCCGCGTCGTGACCGCCACGAAGAGCGGCGCCGCGACGACGAAGGACCCCACCGGGCCGGCCGCCGGGATCACGCCCGGCCCGGCCGGGACCGGCTCCTCCACGACCGGCGGCTGAACCGGCGTACCGGAAGTCGGAAGCCGGGAGCGACCACGGGTCACCGGTCGTTCGGGTGACCCGCCACGCCACCTCTGAGCTGCGGCGATGACACAGTGAGAGGTCGCGTGTTGCGGAAGTCACCCTTTCGGGCCAGGGTGGCCATACCCTCAGAACGACACCGCTCACTCTTCGTACTCGGGGCAGGGAGTAGTGGGCTTCGCGTAAGGAGCCAGGACATGGCCGGTGTGGTCAATCGCCGCTGCACGCTTGAGGTCGAAGCGACCGAGGAGCGCCTTTCACAGGTCCGGCGCATCGCCGCGGCCCACCTGCGCTACTGGGGACTCGATCTCCAGGTCGCCCCCGTCTGCCGCGCGGTCGAGGAACTGCTGCGCAACGTCGCCGCCCACGCGCGCGGCGACAAGCGCAGCGTCGTCGAGATCCGCTGGAGCGGCCGGCAACTCACCGTCTCGGTCGCCGACCGCGACCACCGGCTGCCACGCCTGCTGACCTCCCACAAAGGAGGTCTCGGCAGAGTCGCCGCGCTCAGCGACAGCTGGGGCACCTGCGCCACCGCCGAGGGCAAGGTCATCTGGTTCACCCGCCTCGTCAAGGACGCCCAGCGCATCCCCGCGCCCGGCGGCCTCCCCACGCGTACGGCCCCCGCCGTGGAACCGCTCCCCACCCTCCCGGCGCCCCACGAGGTGCCCGCCCCGGCCGAGCGGCCCGGCGAGCCGCTCACCACGGACCGCACCGCCGCCGCAACGAGCGCCGCCGAGGACACCCCGGCGCTGTCCGCCGCCCAGGGCCGGTGACCGCGCCGTGGACAAGAGCCGAGTGCCGACCGTGCTCCACCCCGAACGCCGGGCCGTGGCCCGGGTACTCGACCGCTACCGCGCCTGGGAGCGGCTGGTGCTCGACCACCCGTCCAACGGCACGGTGCGCCGCCGGTTCGAGGCGACCGCGTACACCCTGTGCGTCCTGATGGCACAGCGCACCAGCCGCGAGGCCGCCTACGCCGCCGAACGCTACCTCGGTGTCGCCCTGCGCCGCCGGGCCATCGGCGTCGCCCCGCCCGAACCGGGGCGCCCGCCGCAGCCCACCCCGCCCGCCCGGCCCCTGCGGCCCGAGGCGTGCGGCGCGCTGCCGGTCGGCTAGCCCGGAGGCACGGCTCGTCCCGGCCCCGTCGCCCCGCACAGGAGGCGGCGGGGACCGCCCCGTTCGCCCCGCGCACGGGCCCTCAGGCCGATCTGCGTCCGGCCGCCAGAGCGGCGGTGCCCGCCGGGCACTGCTCGCGGTGGGCCGCGCGGCACGGACGCCAGGAAGGGCCGCCCGTCACCCCCACCGCCGTACCGTCGGCGACGATCCGCCACCGGCTGCCGGGCGGCACCAGCGCGCAGGGGCGTTCCCCGGGCTCCAGCAGTACCCAGCGGCCCCGGGCCGTCCGCCGCCACTCGGCGGGCGCCCCGCACAGCCCGCACCGCCCGAACACCGGGGCCCGGGGACCGCCCTGGCCGGGTATCGACGCGAGCCGCCGCGGTACGCGGGACGGGTCCTGCCCGGAGACGACCGGCGACCGGGCCGCGCCACCACCGTCACCACCGCCGCCCGTGACCGTGGACGCGGCCACCGGCGGCGCGGGGCGCAGAGCGCTCAGAACGCCGGGCAGCACCTCGGCCAGGGGCACCGGGTCCGGGCCCGGCGAGACGCCGCCGACCCGCTCGCACCGGTCACACACCGTCATACGCGTGCTCCCGCGCCACCTGCCGTAAGGAGCACCGCAGCTGTCGCACCGATAGTGGACGAACACCATGACCTCCACCCCCACCCCGACCTGATGAACCTCGCGCTGTTGAAGCCGACCCACGCATCGTTCCACCCGGGTCTGACAACGCGGCCCCACCTGCGTGAACACCGCGCCACGCCAGAGCACCGGCCGAGCGGTCCGCACCCGGGCCCACCCCGTAAACCCGTTGAGACGCGCTCCCGCCACCCCTACGCTCTCCCCATGAACCTCCTGCAGATCTACGGCTGACAGCCCTAACACCGCGCGGCCGCGCCCGTACCCCTGGCGCCGCCGCCGGGTCACGCTGCCCTCAGCCGCCCCGATCGCAGAATCGAGAGTGCTCACCCATGCCTCGTCCCACCCCGTCCGCGCCCCCGCGCGCCCACGTCGCGGTGATCGGAGTCCCGGCGATCAGCCACGTGCTGCCCAGCCTGGAGATCGTCCGTGAACTCGTGCGCCGCGGACACCGCGTCACCGTCGCCAACGACCCGCTGCTCGCCGACGTCCTGACCGCCACCGGCGCCGAGTTCGTGCCCTTCTCCTCGCGGCTCCCGCCCGTCCGGAAAGCCGCCTGGCCCCAGGAACCGATCGCCGGAATGACCGAGTTCCTGGACGACGCGCGCCGGGTCCTGCCCCAACTGCGCGCCGCGTACGGGAACGACCCGGCGGACCTGTACCTGTACGACATCGGCGCCTATGCCGCGCGCGCCCTCGCCGAGGCCCAGGACCGGCCGCTCCTCCAGCTCTCGCCGACCTTCGTCGGGTGGGAGGGCTACGAGGAGGAGGTCGCCGCCGCCCTGTGGCGACTGCCCGGCGCCGACGCCTACCGCGCGGCCTTCACCGCGTGGCTGCGTGAGAGCGGGGCGAAAACCCTGGACATGGACGCCTTCGTCGGGCCCCCCGCCCGCTCCCTGGCCCTCGTGCCGCGTGCGATGCAGCCGCACGCGGAGAAGGTGAACACGGACGTCGTCACGTTCGTGGGCCCCTGCTCGGGGGAGCGGGCCCGGCGGGAGACGTGGCGGCGCCCCGAGGACGCGGAGACGGTCGTCCTGGTGTCCCTCGGCTCCGCCTACACCCGCCAGCCCGACTTCTACCGGCGGTGTCTCGCCGCGTTCGGCGGCCTCCCCGGTCTGCACCTCGTCCTCCAGATCGGCGCGGACGTCGACCCGGCCGAACTGGGACCGCTGCCGCCCCACGTCGAGGCGCACTCCTGGGTGCCGCAGCTCGCCGTCCTGGAGCAGGCGGACCTCTTCGTCACCCACGCGGGCATGGGCGGCTGCGCCGAGGGGCTGCTCACCGGCACGCCGATGATCGCCGTTCCGCAGGCGGCCGAACAGTTCGTGAACGCCGACCGGCTCGTCGCACTCGGCGTGGCACGCCGCCTCGACACCGACGAGGCGGACGTGACACGCCTGCGCGCCGCCCTGACCGCGCTGAGCGGCGAGGAGGTCACCAGGCGGTGCGCGCGGCTGCGGGAGCAGACCCGCGCCGAGGGCGGAGCCCCGCGCGCCGCCGGCCTGATCGAGGAACTCCTCCCGCGCTGAACCACGGCTGCCCCCCGGTCGCCCCGCGTTCCCGGGCCGGTGCGCGCCGGATCGTCGTCGCCCTGGTGCGGCGCCGGCCCGGCGCTCGGCCGGTGCGGGCGCGGGCGCGGACGAGCACCGGTGCCCCGGACTGCGCCGTCAGTCCGGGGTCCGCCGGTCCGCTCGGCCGCCATCTGCCGCCCGGGGAGCGGCGGGACCGCGGGGAGCCGGCTGCGGGTGGCCGGTCAGCGCCGTTCCAGCACTCCCCGGACGAACGCCGCCTGCCCGATGTGCTGGAGGCAGTCGGAGACGACGCTCACCAGCCGCACGCCGAGCGTCACCGGAGGGGACCAGTTCTCGTCGACGACCCGGTCGAGCGCCGCGTCGTCCAGTCCCGCCACGTACGCCTGGGTACGGGCGTGGACCGCGTCGAAGTAGCCGAGCAGTAGTTCCCCCGAGTCCACCTCCACCTGGCCGACCTCGGAGGCGCTCTGCCCGAAACCGGTGGCCTCGGCGGGCAGCGGCAGGGAGAAACGATCCGCCCACCCCTCCGAGGTCCACACCTGTTCCTGGCCCGCCGCGTCCGCGACATGGTCGTCCTGCACCCGCGTGAGGTGCCAGACCAGCCAGGTGACCGAGTTGGCCCCGGGATCGAGCCGCGCGTTGAGGTCCTGCGCCGAGAGGTCCTCCACCGTTCCGTGCACCTCCTCGTTGATCCGCTCGAAGGCGTCCGTCAGCAGTTCCACGCTCTTCATGGGGTTCCTCGTCTCCGTCCACCGATCCTGGCCCGGCCGAGGCGGCCGGACCCCCCACCTTGACCGCTCACCTGCCCCTGGAGCGGGAACCGACACGGGCCGGATCGCCCGGGAACGCGCGGAGCCCCGGGCCCGCCGCCGGTACGCGACCCGTACGGTGGACGCGCCCGTACGGTGGACGCGCCCGCACGCAGGACACCCACGGAGGGCACACTCGCCCGCGCCGGTCAGCCGAGAGCGATCGGGCGCGCACCGCCGTCCGACGCGAACCCGCCGCCCGTGACGCCGGTGCGGCGGGCCGTGAGGACGACGAGTGCGGCGCTCTCCTCGGGGCGGGCCACGCGCCGGACGGACAGCGCTCGCGCGAGCCGCGCGACGTAGCGCGGACACCGCCCACCTTTCCGGACCGTGGCGTCTCGCATTAAGATGGCCCCATGACGTCGAGCACTCAACCCCCTTCCGGAGAAGCCGCGTTCGAGCGGCGTGGCCGCAGGCGCAGCGCCTCCAGCAAGGAGGCGATCCTCCTCTCCGCGTATCACCTCGCCGCGGAGGGCGGCTTCGCCGCGCTCACCGTGGAGGGCATCGCGCGCCGGGCGGGCGTCGGCAAGCAGACGATCTACCGGTGGTGGCCCTCCAGAGCGCATGTCCTGCTGGACGCGCTCGCCCACAAGGCGGACCTGCGGCTGCCCACCGAAGACCTCGGGAGCTGGGAGAAGGACCTGCGGGCGTTTCTCGACGCCTGGTTCCGCCTGGGCTCCCAGCCCGAAGTCGTGCTCATCCTGCGGGCGTTGATGGCACAGGCGCAGATCGACCCGGACTTCGCCCCGGTGTTCAGGGAGGAGTTCCTCCAGCGCCGCCGCGCGGCCCTCGGCCTGCTCCTCGAACGCGCCGCCCGGCGCGGCGACCTGCCCACACAGCCCGCGCCCGCACTCGTTCCCGACCTCGTCCTCGGTGTCGTCTGGTACCGCGTCCTGGCCGCCGACGACCCGGTGGCGCCGCCCGGAATCGCCGAGGACCTGCTGCGCGCCCTCGTCCCCGGCGCCACACGGTGACACCGGCGGGACGGGCCGCGGCCGGCCTCACCGTGCGCGGCCACGGCGGCGTCCCCCTGTGGTGCCGCGACTGGGGAGGTACCGGGCCCGGCGTCCTCCTCCTGCACGGGCTCGCGGGACACGGGGGCGAGTGGGAGACGGCGGCGCGGTCCCTGCGCGCCGAGGGGTACCGTGCGGCCGCCTTCGACCAGCGGGGCCACGGCGGCAGCGAACGGCGCCCCGCCGAGGTGGGGCACGCCGCCCAGGTCGCCGACACGGTCGCCGTGATCCGGGCGCTGCGACTCGCCCCGGTCGTGCTCCTCGGGCAGTCGCTGGGCGGCCGGACGGCGCTGCTGACCGCCGCCGCCCACCCCGAACTCGTGCGCGCCCTCGTCCTGGTGGAGTGCGACGCCGGTGAGCGGCCGCGCGCCGGGAGCGGGCGCGACGCGCGGGGAGGCGGTGCGGGGCCGGGCCGGGAGACCGGTGGGGAACCGCGTGCCGAGGGAGCGGGCGCTCCCGCCGCCGAGCCTCCCGCCCTCGCGTGGCTGCGGTCCTGGCCGGTTCCGTTCGCCTCCCGCACCGAGGCGGTCACCCGTCTCGGGGGCGGACGGCTCGGCGAGGGCTGGGCCGAGGGGCTGGAGCGGCGGGCGGACGGCTGGTGGCCGCGTTTCGACCTCGACGTGATGGCGGCCGTGCTGGAAGCCGCCGGTGCGGCCCCCGCGTGGGAGGCGTGGGCCCGGCTGGAGCGCCCCGCGCTGCTGGTGACGGCCCAGCACGGTTTCCTCGAAGGCGGCACCTCCCCCTCGGTGCGGCACATGTTCGAGGCCCGCCCCTCGATCTGGTCGGCGGGGGTGCCGGGCGCCGGACACGACGTCCACCTCGAACGGCCAGAGGCCCTGCACGCGGTGGTCAGCCCCTTTCTGCGCGCCCTGCCTCCCGGGTCCGGGTGACCGGCGCCCGCCCTCCGGCCCCGGGATCAAGGTCCCCTCAACCTGATCGTTATGCTTCCGGGAAAAGCGTTCAAACGAACATCACGTCCCCGGGCGCGCGCCGCGAGGCCGGCCGGTCCGGGCGGGAGGGGCACCATGCGCGAGCCGGTAGAGGTCAGACGCCAGCGAATCCTCGCGGCCGTCGAGGCGCGCGGCCGGGCGAGGGTCGCCGACCTCGCCGCCGAACTCGACGTGTCCGTCGTGACCGTACGCAGGGACGTCGAGGAGCTGGCCCGGTCGGGCCGGCTCACGCGGGGCCACGGCATCGCGCGGTCCCTGGCCCCGGTGGCCGAGGCGGAGCGGACCGCGGGGGGAGCGCCGGACGAGGGGCGCACGGTCGCCGTCGTCGTCCCCCAACGGCACTCCTACCTGTTCGAGACGCTGAACGGGGCCCGGCAGGTCCTGGAGGCGGCCGGTACCCGTATCGCCCTGCACATCGCACCGCAGGGGCCGGACACCGAGCGGGCGATGACCGAGTCGGCGCTCGCCGGCGGGGCGCGCGGCGTGCTCATCGCCCCACGCTGGCGCAGTCTCGGCGCCGAGCGCGCCGACTACGCGTGGCTCGCCGAACTCCCCGTGCCCACCGTCCTGATGGAGCGCCGTCCGGCCCCCGGCAGCCCGCTGCACGCGCGCGACTCGGTGTGCTCCGACCACTGGTACGGCGTACACCTCGCGGTGGAGCACCTCGTCACCCGAGGGCACCGCCGTATCGTGCTCGCCGCGCGCGACGACAGCCCCACCGCGCGCGCCGTGCGGGCGGCCTTCGCCGAGATCACCGCCGCCCGTCCCGAGGTCGAGCACGCGGCGGTGGCGCTCAGCTCGCCACTGGCGGTGCCCGATCCGCGGGACGAGTCGAAAGCCGGCGAACTCGGCCTCGCCGGGCTCCTGCGCGAACACCGGGCCACCGCCGCCCTCCTGCACGGGGACGAGGACGCGCTGATCCACGTGCAGCGGCTCGCGGAGGCGGGAGTGCGGGTGCCCGAGGACTGCTCGGTGATCGCCTACGACGACGTCGTGGCGGGTCTCGGCAGCACCCCGCTGACCGCCGTCGCCCCGCCCAAGGCCCGCATCGGCGCCGCCGCGGCCCAGCTCCTCCTGGACCGGCTGGAGGAGGCCGCCTCGGGAACGGTCGCCCCGGTGCGCAGGACGGAACTCCTGCCCGAGCTGAAGGTGCGCGGATCGGTACGCGAACTCCCCGCTGCTCGCTGAGCGAATGACCGCTTTCGGTTTCTTCTGATCGTTCTATTGACCGCTCTTGTTCGATCGAGCAGGATGCCGATGTCCCGGACGCGCCGAGCGCCGGGAGACGAGCCGCAGGAGCCGCAGGAGGCGTACATGCCGGATCGACAGAGCCGTCGGTCCGTGCTCGCCGCGATGGCCGCACTGCCGCTCGCGGGCGCTCTGAGCGCCTGCGGCGGGCCGGAGGCGGGCAGATCGCGCAGCACGGGAAAGACGACCGTCACGTTCTGGTCCTCCCTCAGGGGCAGCCAGGAAGTGGTGGACGCGTTCAACAAGAGCAGCCGCACCATCCACGTCGACTTCCAGCTCATCCCGGGAGGGGCACAGGGCGGCTATCTCAAGCTCAGTAACGCCGCCCGCGCCGGGAACGCCCCCGACGTCGCGACCATCGAGTACCCGCAGCTGCCCGGGTTCGCGATCGACGGGGTGGCCACCGACGTCACGGACCTCCTCAGCGACCGCTTGCGCCGCCAACTGCTCCCGCAGTCCCTCGCGCTGACGACCTTCGACCGCAAGGTCTTCGCGGTGCCGCTGGACGTCGAACCCATGGTGCTGCACTACCGCAAGGACCTCTTCGACCAGTACGGCATCGAGGTGCCGCGCACCTGGGACGCATACGAGGAGGTCGCCCGAACGGTGCGCAAGGCGGACCGGGGCCGGCGCCTCGGCACCTTCTGGTCGGACGGGGCCAACGAGTTCGCAGCCTACAACTGGGCCGCGGGAGCGCGCTGGTTCAGGATCGAGGGCGACTCCTGGCACCTGTCGATGACCGACGCGCCCACCCGCCGGGTCGCCGCCTTCTGGCAGCACCTCATCGACGAGGACCTCGCCTTCGTCAACCCGGGCCAGAGCAAGGAGGGCGACGCCCAGATCGCCGGCGGCCGTATCCTCACCCGGCTCAACGGGGCCTGGGACGCGGGGGCGCAGATGAGTGCCCGGCCCGCCCAGAAGGGCCGCTGGCGCATCGCGCCGATGCCGCAGTGGGACGAGGACCGGCCCCGTGTCAGCACCAACGGCGGCTCGACCTTCGCCCTCACCAAGGACTGCCGCAACCGCGAGGCCGCCATGGAGTTCGTCGAGTGGCAGGTCAGCAACCCCGACTCGCTGCGCGCCCGGCTCTCCAGCGGGACCAGCAGCCAGTACCCGGCCGTACCCGCGCTGGTGCCCGTCGCCCGGAAGGCGTTCGACCGCTCCTACTACGGCGGCCAGGACATCTACTCCCTCTTCCAGGAGGAGGCCGAGAAGATCGACGACGGCTGGGCCTGGGGCCCGCGCATGACCTCCACCACCAACCTCCTCCAGGACGGGTTCGCGCGGGTGGACGGCGCCGGCGGCACCCTGATCGAGGCGCTGCGCGCCGCCCAGGACGGCACCATGCCGGACCTGCGCGCCATGGGTCTCTCGGCCGTCGCCCACGACGACTGAGGCCGCGCACACCCTTTCCCGCCCGTCAGCGCCGCCCCGGAGCGCACAGGCCCACGGCCCTCGACGCGCACCGCGACCATCCGTGCGACAGCGGCCTGCCCCGCCCCTTCCTCCCGCCGAGCCCCGCAGCCGGCCCCCCTCACCTCCAGAGAGGCAGGTGAACCGCCATGACCACCACGACCGCCACCGCGAGCACGCCCTCGCCGCCCACCGCGGCGAGCGACCGGCGCCCCGCCCCGCCCCGGCGTTTCGGCCGCAAGTCCGCCCGCCGCAGGGAACTGGGCGCCGCGAGCTTCCTGATGGCGCCCTTCTTCCTCCTGCTCGTCGCCGTCTTCCTCGTGCCCCTGGGCACCGCCGTCTACTTCAGCTTCTTCGGCGCCGACCAGCCGGGGCTCGGCTTCGGGCCCGAGCGCACCGTGTTCACCGGGCTGCGCGGCTACACCGCCGTCCTGACCGACCCCACCTTCCTCGGCGGACTCGGCAGGGTCGCCCTCTACGCCGTCGTCTACCTGCCGCTGCTGGTCATCGCCTCGCTCGCCCTCGCCCTGCTGCTCGACTCCGGCGTCGCCCGCCTGCGGTCCTTCGCCCAGCTCGCCCTGTTCCTGCCGCACGCGGTACCCGGCATCATCGCCGCCGTCATCTGGCTGTACCTCTACACCCCCGGCCTCAGCCCGGTCATCGAGGCCCTCGGCCAGGCCGACTGGCACGTCGACTTCCTGGGGGTGCACGCCGTCATCCCGTCGATGGTCAACATCGCGGTGTGGAGCAACCTCGGCTACAACATGATCGTCTTCTATGCCGCCCTCCAGGCCGTGCCCCGCGAGGTCATCGAGGCTGCCGTGGTCGACGGCGCGGGGCCGGTGCGTACCGCCCTGCGCGTCAAGACACCGATGGTGCGGTCCTCCGTCGTCATGGTCGCGATGTTCACCATGATCGGCGCGCTCCAGCTGTTCACCGAGCCCATGCTGCTCGGCCAGTCCACCCCGACGATCAGCGACCGCTTCTCGCCGAGCATGTACATCTACGACGCGGCCTTCGCCCGCAACAACTACGGCCTCGCGGCAGCCGCCTCCGTCGTGCTCCTCGTCGTCACCATCGCCCTGTCCTTCGCGGTCACCCGCTGGACCAACCGCGCCGGCCGCGAGGAGGCCACCCGATGAGCGTCGCCACCCACGGCCCCGCCGGACTGCGCCCGCGCGCCGTCGGCCGGGCCACCGTCAACCTCGTCGTCGGCGTCTCGGTCCTCTACACGCTGCTGCCCGTGCTGTGGCTGCTGCTCGCCTCGACCAAGAACCGCGACGCCCTCTTCAGCAGCGACATCCTGTCGCTGAGCGACTTCTCCTTCCTCGCCAACCTCCGCGACCTGTTCTCCATGGACGACGGGATCTACGCCCGCTGGTACGGCAACAGCCTGCTGTACGCCGTGCTCGGTGCCGCCCTCGGGGCGCTGCTGAGCGTCGCCTGCGGCTACGCCTTCGACAAGTACCGCTTCCGGCACAAGGAGAAGCTGTTCGGGCTGGTCCTGGCGGCCGTCATGGTCCCGCAGACGGTCCTCGCCCTGCCGCTCTACCTGATCGCCTCCAAGATCGGCGTCGTCAACACCTTCTGGGCCGTGTTCGTCCCCCTGCTGTTCAACCCCTTCGGCGTCTACCTCGGCCGTATCTTCAGCCAGGGCTACGTGCCCGACGAGGTGCTGGAGGCGGCGCGCGTCGACGGAGCGGGGGAACTGGCGACTTGGTTCCGCGTCGCCCTGCGCATGCTCGGCCCCGGGCTGGTCACCGTCTTCCTGTTCCAGCTGACCGCGATCTGGAACAACTTCTTCCTGCCGATGGTCATGCTCTCCGACCAGAAGCTGTATCCCGTGAGCCTCGGCCTCTACACGTGGAACAGCTCCGCCAACGTGGCGCCCGACTACTACCCCGTCGTGATCATGGGATCGCTGCTCGCCATCCTTCCGCTGATCCTCGCCTTCTCCCTGCTCCAGCGCTTCTGGAAGTCGGGGCTGACCGCCGGAGCCGTCAAATGAGTCCCGCCCCCCGACGGCCGCGCGCCGCGCTCGCCATGAGCCGTGACGCCGCGAGCGCCGTACTCGACCCGGACACCTTGACCCGGCTGCGCACCGTCGTGGACCTCGCCGGAGGCCCCGTCCTCGACGACCTCGGCACCCCGCACGCCCGCGAGGTGCTCGCGGACACCGAGCTGCTGGTGACCGGCTGGGGCTGCCCGCCGCTGGACGCCCCGGTCCTCGCCGCCGCCCCCCGGCTGCGGGCCGTCGCGCACTCCGCGGGGTCCGTGCGCGGACACGTCACCGAGGCCTGCTGGGACCGGGGCGTCGAGGTGTCCTCCGCCGCCGCGGCCAACGCCGTACCCGTCGCCGAGTACACCCTCGCGATGATCCTGCTGGCCAACAAGGAGATCCGGGAGCGCGCCCGCGCCTACCGCGAGACCCGGCGCCGGGGGAACTGGCTGAGCACCCCGCAGCGCGTCGGCAACTACCGCCGCACCATCGGGCTGTTGTCCGCCTCCCTCGTCGGTCGCCGGGTCGCCGAACTCCTGCGCCCGCACGACTTCACGGTCCTCCTCCACGACCCGTACGTCAGCGACGAGGAGGCCGCCGCGCTCGGCGCGCGGCGGGTGGAGCTGCCCGAACTCTTCGCGCACAGCGACGTGGTGAGCGTGCACACCCCGCTGCTGCCCGAGACCCGGGGGCTGGTCGGCCGCGAACTCCTCGGCCTCATGCGGGAGCGGGCGACCCTCGTCAACACCTCGCGCGGCGCCGTCATCGACCAGGACGCCCTGACCGAGGTGGTCCTCGCCGGACGGGTCCGCGCCGTCCTCGACGTCACCGTCCCCGAGGAACTCCCGGCCGGGCACCCGCTGTGGGACTGCCCGGACGCGGTCATCACCCCGCACCTCGCCGGCTCCCAGGGCAACGAGTGGCGCCGCCTGGCCGACCTCACCGCCGAGGAGGTGACCCGCTGGGCCGCGGGCCACGGATTCGCCCATCCCGTACGACGCGAAAGGCTGGCCTTCCTCGCATGAACGCCCTCCACCTGCCCGACGAGGACCGCCGGCTCAGCCCGTACACCGGATACACCCGCGAACACTGGGAAGCGGCCGCCGACGGGCTGCTGGCCGCCGCCTGGAAGTGGGCCACGCCCGGTCAGGCCCTCCTCGACCTGCCGGGGCCGCCCTCCCGCTCGGGGGTCCGCTCCGACGGCCTCGAAGGCTACGCGCGCACCTTCCTCGCCGCCGCCTTCCGCGTGGCGGGCGCGCGGGGCGCCGACCCGCACCACTGGCTGGAGCGGTACGCGCGCGGCCTCGAAGCGGGTACCCGCACCCCCGGCCGCGAGGACACCGAGTCCTGGCCCGTCATCCGCGACCACACGGTGTTCGGCCAGCCCATGGTCGAGTCCGCCTCCGTCGCCCTCGGCCTGCGCCTGACCCGGCCCTGGCTGTGGGACCGGCTCGACGCGGACACCCAGGACCGGACCGAGCAGTGGCTGCGCGGCGCCCTGCGCTCCACCCCCGCCCCCAACAACTGGTACCTCTTCCCCTTCACCGTCGCGAGCTTCCTGGAGGAGGCCGGGCGGGGCGACGCGCAGACCGCGGCCGCGCGTACCCGCGCCCTCGACCTGCTGGAGAGCTGGTACGTCGGCGACGGCTGGTACACCGACGGCGACGGCCGGGCCTTCGACCACTACAACGGATGGGCGCTGCACCTCTACCCGCTGCTCCACGCCCACCTCGCGAAGGACACCGAGCTGTCCGCCCACCTCGGCCCCCGTCTGCGCGAACACCTCGAAAGCCTGTCCCTGCTGTTCGGGTCCGACGGAGCGCCGGTCCACTTCGGGCGCTCCCTCACCTACCGCTTCGCCGCCGGGGCAGCCGTCGCCCTCGGCGCGGTCACCGGCCACACCCCGCTCGGCCCCGGCACCTCCCGCCGCCTGCTGAGCGGCAGCCTGCGCTACTTCCTGGAGCGCGGGGCCACGGGGGAGGACGGCCTGCTGAGCCTCGGCTGGCACGGCCCGCACCCCGCGACCCTCCAGCCCTACTCGGGCCCCGGCTCGCCCTACTGGGCCTCGAAGACCTTCGCGGCGCTCCTCGCCCCGGCCGACCACCCCCTGTGGACGGCGACCGAGGAGCCGGCGCCCAGCGAGGGCCCGGACCGCGCGCTCGCCGTGCCCGCACCCGGTTTCCTCGTCCAGTCCACGGGCGCGGACGGGATCGTACGACTGCACAACCACGGGAGCCACAAGCTGCGCCCGTCCGACGGCGAGGACCCGGCGGCGGACGATCCCCTGTACGGGCGCCTCGCCTACTCCACCAGCACCGGGCCGACCGCCGTGCACAACGTCCCCGACAACCACTTCGCCGTGGTCGTGAACGGTGTGGCGAGCGTCCGGCGCCGCCCGCACCCGCTCGGTGCCGGCGGCGGCGGGGACTGGGGCTGGGCCGCCTCCTGGCACGGGCCGGTCTTCCCGTCCGGCCCCGTGGCCCACCCCGGTCTGCGCGTCGAGTCGGTGACCGTGGTCCGCGGCCGCGAGGAACTGCGCGTGCACCGCGTCCTGGGCGCCCCGCCCGGTGCGGCCGTACGCGAGACGGGCTGGGCCACCGGCCCCGAGCGGTCCCCGGACTCCACGCTCCACCCCCTGCTGGGCTGGAGCGCCCAGGACACCGCCCGCGCCCCGCAGGGCACCGCCATGACGCGCTGGGCCCAGGTCCCCCGGCTCACCGGGCAGGTCCGCGGCACCGCCCTGTTCGCCGCACTGGTCCGGCTGGGCGATCCGCAGCCCGACACGCGGGCGCCGCGGGCCGACGCCGAGGGCGAGGGCACCGTACGCGTGCGCTGGGCGGACGGCGCCGAGACCACCGTGTCCTTCGGGCCGTGCGCGGTGGAGCACCGGGCATGAGCGAGGGCGGGTGCTCCCCCCTGGGAGCACCCGCCCTCACGGCGCTGCCGACAGCCCCTCAGCTCTCCTCGCCCGGGGCCGCGGAGGCCGCCGGACGGCTCGCGCGCGGCGGCAGCGCGTCGCCCTCGACGTCCACGTTCGGCACGGCGCGCTCCAGCCACTTCGGCAGGGCCCAGGCGTACCGGCCCAGCAGCGCCAGGACGGCGGGCACCACCGTCAGGCGCACCACGAACGCGTCGATGAGCACGCCGACGGTGAGCGCGAAGCCGATCGACTTGATGATCGGGTCGTGGTTGAAGATGAACCCGCCGAAGACGGCCGCCATGATGAGCGCGGCCGCCGTGACGACGCGTCCGCTGCGCTCCACACCGTGCTCGACGGCGGCCCGCGCGTCCCGGTGGTGGTGGAAGTGCTCCCGCATCCGGCTGACCAGGAACACCTCGTAGTCCATCGCCAGACCGAACAGCACGCCGATCAGCAGGACCGGCAGGAAGCTCACGATGGGGGCCGCCGCGCCGAGCTGGAACAGCCCCGACAGATGCCCTTCCTGGAAGACCCACACCACCGCGCCCACACTCGCCGCGATCGACAGCAGGAAGCCCAGGACGGCCTTGAGGGGGACGAGTACCGAGCGGAAGGCGGTCAGCAGCAGGAGCAGCGCGAGGACCACGATGATCGCGATGAACAGGGGCAGCGCGGAGGACAGCTTCGCGGACACGTCGATCCCGGCGGCCGTCTGCCCGGCGACGTAGGCCGTACCGCCCGCCCGGTCCACGGGCCGCCCGGTCTCCTCGCGCAGCCGGTGCACCATGTCGGTGGTGGCCTGGGCGTCCGGCCCGGTCCTCGGGACGACGCCGAGCACCGTGATCCGGCCGTCCTTCGTGGCGCGCGGCGGGGCCACGGTGGCGACGTTGCGGTCCTTCTTCAGGACGCCGCCCACCTCCTCCACGAGCGCCTTCCGCCGCTCGCCCGGCACCTTCGCGCTGTCCACGACGACGGTGAGGGTCGCGTTGAAGCCCGGCCCGAAGCCCTTCGCCAGCAGGTCGTAGCTCTTGTGCTGGGTACTGGAGGCGGGCTGCGTCTCGTTGCTCGGCAGGCCCAGGCGCAGATCCTTCGCCGGCACCGCGAGGGCCAGCAGCCCCACCACGCACACCACCAGGACCGGAATCGGGAAGCGCGTCATCAGCCGGCCCCAGGCCAGCCCCCAGGCGCCCGCCCGGCGCTCCCGTCCGACCCCGGTCGCCCGCGCCTTCGGCCGCAGCCGCTCGCCGAGGAAGGCGAGCAGCGCGGGGACGAGGGTGAGCGCGATCAGGACCGCGATGAGCACCGTGCCCGCGGCCGCCAGCCCCATGACGGTGAGGAAGGGGATGCCGGCGGCGGACAGGGCGGCCAGCGCGACCATCACCGTGATCCCCGCGAAGGTCACCGCGCTGCCGGCCGTCGCCGTGGCCCGCGCGATGGAGTCCTCCAGGTCCTGCTCCGGGTCGGCGAGCTGCTCACGGTGCCTCGACACGATGAACAGCGCGTAGTCGATGCCGACCGCCAGGCCGATCATCAGAGCGAGGACGGTCGCGGTGTTGGTCATCTCCACGAACCGGGACAGGAACTGCACCGTCAGCACGCCGGTGCCGACCCCGACCAGCGCGGTCACCAGCGGGAGCCCGGCCGCGAGCAGGGAGCCGAGCGCCACCGCCAGCACCACGAAGGCGACCACCACGCCCACGATCTCGGCGGGGCCGCCGACCTCGACCGGGGGAGTGGACACCGTACCGCCCAGCTCCACGGTCAGACCCGCGTCCCTGGCCGGGTCCAGGGCCCGGTCCAGCCGGTCCTTCGCGGACTGCGGGACCCCGTCGGCGGGGGTGCCGAACAGGGCGTCCGCGTAGCCGATCGAGCGGTCCTTCGAGAAGGTGCCCGTCTTCGCCGGGTCCGTGACGTCGATGACGCCGGGCACCTTGGCGACCTCCCGGAGCGTGGCACCGACGGCCCGTTGCTCCTTCTGGCCGGTCAGCCGCTCCCCGTCCGGGGCGGCGAACACGACACGCGCGGTTCCGCCCGCCGCCTGGGGGAACTCCTTCTTCAGCAGGTCCTGCGCCTGTTGCGACTCGATGCCGGGGACGGTGAACTCGGTCGTGAGCTTCCCGCTCAGCGTCGTCCCGAGCCCGACCGCCACCGCGAGCAGCAGCACCCACACGGCGACCACCCGGCCCCGGCGGCGTGCCGCCCAACGTCCCAGCGCGTACAAGCGTTTCGCCACGGCAGGTCTCTCCCGTCCCCTGTCACCACAACAGTTCCAACAGATTTTTGCACCCTAATGCAGTTTTACCTTGGGCGGTAAACATCCCCCGGCCGTTATGCTGCGTGTCATGGACAGGGGTGCGGCCGAGGGTGGCCTGCGCGAACGCGGAAAGGCCAGGCGCCGTGCCGCGATCACGCGGGCGGCGTTCGAACTCTTCGCCGAGCAGGGCTACGACAGCACCACGATCGCCGAGATCGCCGCACGGGCCGAGGTGTCCCCTCGTACGGTCACCCTGTATTTCCGATCCAAACAGGACATCGCCTTCGCGACCTTCGACGCCTCGGTGGAGAACCTCACCCGGGCGTTGCGCGCCCGGAAGCCGGGGGCCAGCGCGATCGGAACCCTGGAGAGCTGGCTGCGTGACGAGCTGGCCTGCCACGACGAGATCGACGAACTGGGCCTGCGCATGTTCGAGGCCAACCCGGAGCTGCGCGCGGTGCGCACCGCGCGCATGGCCCTGGCCATCGAGGAGGGCGCCCGCGTCATCGCCGAGGACACCGGTGAGCCCCCCGACGGCATCGGTCCCCGGCTGGCCGCGGCGGCCACGGCCGCCGTCGTGACGGAGATCGTGGAACGCCCCACCGGTGCCGACCGCGAGGAGGCCATCGGCGCGGCCATGGCCTTCCTCGAAGCGGGGGTCACGGCCCTGCGCCGGATTGCCTGAGGGGGCCGCCCGGAACCGGTTGCCGTCCCGGCGCGCTTCCCGGCCACGGGTCCCCGCGGATCAGGGAAGCGACCGCTGAGGGCCAGGCCGGCCCTATGGCCGTTCTCTCCCCACCACCACCGGCGAGACCTTCGCCCGCCCGGCCCACCTCCCCCGTCTCCCGGGGCAGGTGCGCTCCTGGTCGCTGCTCGACCCGCCGGACCGTACGGTCGCCGTCGACGAGCGCACCGGCACGGTCCTCGGCACCGCGAAGGCGAACGCCGACCCGGGCGGCGACGGCGCACGTCGCGAGCGTGAGCCGCCCGGTCGATCCGGCTTACGGGGGGCCGGGCGTGGGGCTGGCACTGTGCGCGCACCATCGACGGGGCGCGCTGCTGGGTTCGGGCGGACGCGGTGCCACGCCGTCGGGCGGAGCGACACCAGGGCCGACGGGCTCTGCCGTTCCCCCGGCCCGGGTGTCGCTCCGCCCGAGGAGTCATGCCCCCCCCCCGGCGTTGCTGTGCGGGCCCCCGTCAGGCACCGGGCGCTGTGGCCCCGGCCGCCCGGCCGGTCACCTCCTCGCCCGCCTGCCGGAGCGACTCCTGACGCACCAGCTCCCGCAGCCAGTGGTGCGCCGGGTCCGCGTCGTGGCGCGGATGCCAGGCCAGCGCCATGTCCAGCGGCGGGAGATCCAGCGGCACCTCGAAGGTGCGCAGCCCCAGCCGGTGCGGCAGTCGCGCCGAGCCCGCCGTCGCGAGCCCCACCAGATCGCTGTCCGCCAGCAGGTGCAGCGAGGCGGGAAAGGTCCCCACCGAACCCACCACCCTGCGCGACAGGCCGAGTTGGGCGAGCGCCGCGTCCACGGGACCGTGCAGCCGGCCGCGCCGTGAGGAGATGAGGTGGTCGGCCGCCGCGAACCGCCGCGCGGTGACCCGGCCGCCCAGCAGCGGATGGCCCTCCCGGACCACGCCCACCATCCGGTCCCGGTACAGCGGCTCCACCCGCACCTCGGGTGAACGGGAGTCGATGACCCCCACCTCCAGGTCCGCGCGCCCCTCACGCAGCACCGGCGCGTCGGAGGGCGACTCCGGCAGGAAACGCAGCCGTACCCCCGGCGCCTCACGGGCCAGCCGGCCCAGCAGCGGGCCGCCCAGCACGGCTGTCAGCGCGTCCGCCGCGATCACCGTGAACGTCCGCTCCAAGGAGGACGGGTCCACACCCTCTCGGGCCAGGAAGATGCCGCGCGCCCGCTCCACCACCGCCCGCACCTCCCCGCGCATCGCGAGGGCCCTGGGCGTGGGCACCATCGACCGTCCGGCGCGCACCAGCACGGGATCGCCGAGCGCCTTCCTGATCCGCCCCAGCGTCCGGCTCATCGCCGGCTCCGAGAGGTGCAGGCGTTCGGCGGCGCCCGTCACGCTCGACTCCTCAAGGAGGACGTCCAGCGCCAGCAGAAGATTCAGGTCGAGAGACGAGTGCGTCACGCGCATTCATTCCTTGCGAAACATGCATTGGAAAGCAGGGCACGGCCCAGCCTACGGTGAGGGCACACCCCCCGTCCCCGCCCGCTCCAGGAGGAGCCATGACGAGCCCTGCCCATGAACGGAAACGCCCCGACCCGGTTCTCCCCGCCGCCGGCCCGGCTCCTTCCGGCGGGCCCGCCACCGCCGCCGCCCCCGACCGCCTCGGCCGCGCCGCCCTGCTCGCCCTGTGCGCCTGCGTCCTCGTCGCGCAGAGCATGGTCGCCGCGATCAACCTGCTGATCCCGCAACTCGCGGCCTCCAGCCTGCACCCCTCCTCGGAGCAACTCCTGTGGGCCGTCGACGCCTACGTCATCGCCTTCGCGTGTCTGCTCGTCCCCGCCGGTGCGGTGGGCGACCGCTTCGGCCGCAAAGGAATCCTGCTCACCGGCCTCGGGCTCTTCGGGGCGGGGGCGGCGACAAGCGCCCTGGCCACCGGCCCGGTCCTGCTGATCGCCGGCCGCGCGCTGTGCGGCTGCGGCGCCGCCCTCGCCATCCCGGCCACCATGGCCGCGATCGTCCACCTCGCCGCGCCCGCGCGCCGGCCCCAGGCCCTCGCGGCCTGGACCCTCGCGATGGGACTCGGCGGACTGGCCGGCAACCTCGGCGGGGGAGCGGTCGGTCAGTTCCTGTCCTGGCGCGCGCTGTTCTGGGCCATGGTGCCGCTCGCCGCCCTGCTCGCCCTCGCGGTCGCCCTCGCCGTACCGCGTACCGCCCGGCACGACGCGGCCGTCGACCCGCTCGGTTCCGCCCTGCTCACCGGCGCGCTCGTCGCTCTCGTACACGGCCTGATCGCGGGGCCCGGACACGGCTGGAGCGCACCACGCGTCCTCGGCTCCTTCGTCGCGGGCGCCCTGCTCCTCGCCCTGTTCCTCACGCACGCCCTGCGCGCCGAACGCCCCCTGTTCGACCCGCGGATCTTCCGCAACCCGAGGCTGCGGGCCGGCGCCCTGGGCGTCGCCGTCAGCTTCTTCGCGCTCTTCGCCCTCTTCTACGTCAACGCCCAGTACCTCCAGTACGCCAAGGGGTACGGGGTCCTGCGCACGGGCCTGGCGATCGTGCCGGTCACCGTGGGCATGGCGCTCCTGCCCCGGATCGGCGTGCGCTGGGCCGCCCGCAGCGGTCCGCGCCCGCTCGTCGCCCTCGGCCTCGCGCTCATCGGTGCCGGACTGCTGCTCGTCTCCACGGCCGGCGCCGGTACCCCGTACCCGCTGTACGCCTGCTACCTGCTGGTCCTCTCGGCCGGTATGGGGCTGTGCGGGCCCTCCCTCACCACGACCCTCGTCTCCGAACTGCCCGCGCACCAGGCGGGACTGGGCTCGGGGCTCAACACGGCCGCACGGGAGATCGGCGCGGCGCTCGGCGTCGCCGTCGTGGGGACGGCCCTGGCCCGGCACTCCGCGGGCGCGCACCCGGCGGCCGGGGTCGACGCCTTCACCCACGCGATGGGCACCGGGCTGCGGATCGTCGCCGTACTCGCGCTGGCCGCCACCGTCCTCGTCGTCCACGGATTCCGGGGACGGCGCGGCTGAGCGGGGCTCACTCGTCGTGGTGACGCCCGCCCCACGGATGCCGCATCCGGATCCACACGTCACGCGCCTGCCGGCTCGCCCGGGTCCTGCTGCGCGCGACGAGGGTGCGCGCCTGTTCCGGGGTCTCCACCATGGGCCCGGAGCCGCGCAGCGGTTTGCCCGCCGTCTCGTGCAGGAAGAAGGTCGCGACCAGGCCGATGACCCCCGCCACCATCAGGTAGTACGCCGGGATCATGTCGCTGCCCGTGGCCTCCACGAGCGCGGAGGCGAACAGCGGCGTGGTGCCGCCGAACAGGGACACGGAGATGTTGAAGGCGATCGACAGGGCCCCGTAGCGCATCCGGGTCGGGAACAACGCCGGGAGCGTCGAGGCCGAGGTGCCCGCGAAACACACCAGCAGCAGGCCGAGCACCCCGCAGCCGACGGCCGGGAGCAGGATGCCGCCCTGCCGGATGAGCAGGAAGGCGGGGATCGCGAGGACGACGAGCGCGACACTGCCCGCGAGGAACACCGGGCGCCGCCCCCAGCGGTCCGAGGACCTGCCGACCGTCGTGATCAGCAGCACCACGAGCAGCATCGTGCCGAGGACCAGGAGCTGGGAACTCGTCTCCGGCTCGCCGAGCGTCTCGGACATGTACGTCGGCAGGTAGGAGGTCACCATGTAGTTCGTGACGTTGTAGAGCAGCACCAGGCCCATGCAGATGAGCACGGCCTCCCAGTGCCCGGTGAAGATCTCCTTGAGCCGGCCCTTGCCGGACTGCCGGGCCTCCTCGACGGGGTCGCCCTCCGACAGCGCCTCGGCCTGGGCCTCCTCCTCGCGCTGGAAGGCGGGGGTCTCCTCCAGCTTGAGCCGCATGTACAGACCGATCAGGCCCAGTGGTCCCGCGACGAAGAACGGGATGCGCCAGCCCCAGTCCGTCAGCCCGTCCGTGCCGAGCGTCGCGGTCAGCACGGTCACCAGGCCCGAGCCCAGCGAGTAGCCGACGAAGGTACCGAAGTCCAGCCAGCTGCCGAGGAACCCGCGCCGCTTGTCCGGCGCGTACTCGGCGATGTACGTCGTGGCGCCCGCGTACTCACCGCCCGTCGAGAAGCCCTGCACCAGACGGCACACCAGCAGCAGCAGCGGAGCGGCGAAGCCGACCGCGGCGTACGTGGGCAGGAAGCCGACGGCGAAGGTGCTGGCCGCCATCATGATCATGGTGACCGCGAGCACCTTCTGACGCCCCACCCGGTCACCGAGCGGGCCGAACACCAGCCCCCCGAGGGGCCGCACCAGGAAGGCGGCCGCGAAGGTCGCGAAGGTCGACACCACCTGGGCGCCCGGCGAACTCGACGGGAAGAACACCTTGCCGAGGGTCCCCGCGAGATAGGCGTAGACACCGAAGTCGAACCACTCCATGGTGTTGCCGAGCGCCGCCGCCGTCACGGCGCGGCGTACCTTCGGCGGGTCGGTGACCGTCACGTCGGAGGCGGCCAGAGCCTTCTTGCGGCGCCGCAGAAGCGTCCGCAGCATCTGGTCCGTCGTCGCCTGCGAGCCACCCTGGCGCCGGGGGACGCGCGGCGGTCGATTCGGTCCCGGCATGAAAAGTCCTGCCCTCCGCTGTAGCTCCGGCCTCTGAGCCGTACCGCACGGCACCGGCCTGCTGTCTTCTCCCGGCAGGCCCACCTTCCCCGCCCGTGCTCACGTATGCCGTGTGACTGTGCCGTGGGAGTGGGGGAGGGGACCCGTACGGGCGATGCGGGCGCTCTCCGCGTGTGAGGCGCGCACCAGCCGGACGCCACCGGGCGCGCCCGCGAGGCCCGGTCTCCCCGTCCGGGCGGAGGCCGGGTCTGGACGGTGCCGGCAGGGGTATCCGGTCCTCGTGAGTGTCCCCTGCACCGACTGCGAGGCCCGATGAGCGACGAGAGCGAGCACAGCCGCGACGAGGCCGCCGGGGGCGCCCCGGAGGAGAAGTCCAAGGACCAGCACACCAAACTGACCGTCTGGGTGGCCCTGGCCGCCAATCTGGTCATCGCCGTGGCCAAGATCGTGGGCGGTCTCTTCGCGGGCTCCCCGGCCCTGCTGTCCGAGGCGGCGCACTCCGTCGCCGACAGCGTGAACGAGGTCTTCCTGCTGGCCGCGCTGCGCCGCAGCCGCAAACCCGCCGACCCCCGCCACCCCTTCGGCTACGGCAAGGAGCGCTACTTCTGGTCGCTGCTCGCCGCCGTCGGGATCTTCGTCACCGGAGGCTGCTTCTCCGTCTTCCAGGGCGTCGAGGCGCTCCGCTCGGGGGCCGCCGAGTCCACCAGCGGCTACATCATCGGCCTCGTCGTCCTCGCGGTCGCCTTCCTCGCCGAGGGCAGTTCCCTGGCCCGCGCCCTGTGGCAGGTACGCGGTCAGGAGGGCGGGGCGGGCTCCGACCCCGCGCTGCGCACCGTCATCGCCGAGGACGGTACGGCGGTGCTCGGCGTGACCCTCGCGATGATCGGGATGGCCCTGCACATGGCGACCGGTCAGGTCGCCTACGAGGCGGCCGCCTCCATCGGGATCGGCCTGCTCCTGGTCGCCGTCGCCTACCGCCTCGGCAAGGACGCCCGCGAACAGCTCATCGGCGAGGCGGTCGACCCGGAACTGCGCGACGACATCGCCGAGTTCCTGGCCCGCCAGCCGGAGATCGACCGGGTCGCGACGCTCCTGACGATGCGCCTGGGGCTCGACTCGACGCTGGTGGCCGCGCGGATCGACCTCGCACCCGGCCGGGACAGCGAGCAGATCGAGCTGGTGATGGAACGGGTCAAGGACGCGATCGCCGAGCGCTGGCCCGAGGCCGATCAGGTCTTCCTCGACATCACCGAGGCGCCGCCCGTGCCCGGGGCGGCCGTCGACCCGGAACTCACCACCTGAGCCTCCGCGCCGCCGCCGGGCTTGACCGGCGGCGGCACGGGCACCCGAAACTGACGCACCCGCCGATCCCGGCCCGGGACACCCACCGAGGAGTGGTCATGACGCAGAACCCCGCGCGCGAGCGGTACGGCACGACGCCCGAGGAGGGGCTCGGCGCCCTGGAACCCGGCACCCGCCAGCGCGCGGAGCTGCGGGCCAGGTGGATGGACATCGCCTGGACGGCCCTGTGCACCGTCGTCGTCCTGTGGGGCGTCTGGACGGCCGTGGGCGTGGTCCGGGGCGACACCGCCTGGGCCTACTGCGCGGTGGCCTGGGTGCTGGCCGCGGTGGTGGTCGCGCTGCGCGTCACGGCCTCCCGGCGCCGCGCGCGGTACACGCCCCGGCCCTGACCCGCCCCACGGGAGCCCCGCCCGGCGGGGGACGCACAGGACGGCACGATCTAGAACGGCCGACGGGTCCCGAAGTCGCGGGCGATCTAACGTGGTGCCATGACGACCGCGTCCACCACCCAACCCCCGCCGCACGCCTACCTCGTCGTCGCGGGTGTCTTCGCCGTCGGTATGGCCGGCACCACCCTGCCCACGCCGCTGTACGGCCTGTACCGCGAGGAGATCGGCTTCTCCCAGCTGATCGTGACGGTCGTCTTCGCCGTGTACGCCCTGGGAGTCATCGCCGTCCTCCTGCTGGCCGGCAACTACTCCGACCTGGCCGGCCGCCGTGCCACCGTGCGCTGGGGCCTGGTGCTGTCCGTGGCCAGCGCGCTGTGCTTCGTGTTCGAGGGCGGACTGCCCGCCCTGTTCGCCGGCCGGCTCCTGTCCGGTTTCGCGGCGGGGCTGTTCTCCGGGGCGGCCACCGCCTACGTCCTCGATCTGGCACCGCCGCACAAGACCCGCGCCGGGCTCGCCGCGACCGCCGCCAACATGGGCGGACTCGGCTGCGGCCCCCTGCTCGCCGGGCTGCTCGCCCAGTACGCCCCGTGGCCGCTGCGCCTGCCCTACCTCGTCCACCTCGGGCTGCTGCTGCTCGCCGGGCTCGCCGTCCAGCTGCTGCCCGAACCCCTCCCCGGCGCCGACCCCCGGTCCGCCCCGCACCCCGAGGGGATGGCCGTGCCCGCCGAGGTGCGCAGGGTGTTCGTTCCCGCCGCCTGCGCGGCCTTCTCCGGCTTCTCCCTGCTGGGACTGTTCACCGCCGTCTCGCCCAGCTTCCTCACCGAGACCCTGGGCCAGCGCAACCTCGCCGTCGTCGGGCTCGTGGTCTTCCTCGTCTTCCTCGGCTCCATCGCCGGACAGTCCGCGCTCGGCCGCCTCGGGGTGCGCCGCGCGCTGCCGACGGGCTGTTTCCTGCTGGTCGCGGCGCTCCTCATGGTCGCCGCCGGCCTCGCCTTCGAACTGCTGCCGCTGCTGGTCGTGGGCGGGGTGACGGGCGGCGTCGGCCAGGGCCTCGCGTTCCGCGCCGGGACCACCGCGATCGGCGCGAAGACCCCGGAGGACCGCCGGGGCGCGACGCTCTCCGCGTACTTCGTGGTGGCCTACGTCGGCATCTCCGTACCGGTCGTCGCGGTCGGCGCCCTCGCTCGGGCCGTCGGCCTGAAGGACGCGGGCCTGCTCTTCTCCGCCTGTGTACTCGTCCTGGCCGCGGTCGCGGGTGGGTACCTGCTGCGTCCGCGCGTCGGCGCCACCCTGCCCCGGTGAGCGGCGCCGCCCCAGTGGCGGGCCACGGACGTCCGTAGTCCCCTGGAACCATGAGCGATCAGGCCATGGACCACTGGACCGGGCGACTGCGCGAGACAGCTCCCGCACTCGACGAGCCGACCGCGCGCGGCTTCGTGCGGGAGCTGTACGACGCGGCGCGCCACGACCTCGACGTGGAGGTGAGTGAGGCGGACTTCGAACGCGAGGAATGAGACGGGGCCGGCCGGGGCTCAGGGGCGCCCGGTCTCCGGCACCGCCTCGTCCACCGGTACCGGCCCCGGCGGTGTCCCGTCGCCGAACGGGCGGCCCCCCAGCTCCTCGCGGTGGTGCGGGGACAGCCAGCCGCTCAGGTCCGGCCCGAGGGGGACGATCCGGGTGGGGTTGATTCCCGTGTGCACCGTGTAGTAGTGCCGCTTGATGTGGTCGAAGTCCACGGTGTCCCCGAAGCCGGGCGTCTGGAACAGGTCCCGCGCGTACCCCCACAGCACCCGGTCCTCGGCGATCTTGAACCGGTTGCACTTGAAGTGGCCGTGGTACACCGCGTCGAAGCGCACGAGCGTCGTGAACAGCCGGACATCCGCCTCCGTGATGGTGTCCCCGACCAGATAGCGCCGGTCGGCGAGCCGCCGTGAGACCTGTTCGAGACGCCGGAACACGTCGCCGTACGCCTCCTCGTACCTCTCCTGCGTGTCCGCGAACCCCGCCCGGTAGACACCGTTGTTGACATCCCGGTAGATCCCGTCCATCACCTCGTCGATCTCCCCCCGCAGCTCCTCGGGATACAGATCGGGGGCGCCCGGCCGGTGCAGCGCGCTCCACTCGGTCGCGAGGTCGAGAGTGAGCTGCTGGTAGTCGTTGGTCACGAGCTTCCCGCTCGGGACGTCCACGAGGGCCGGGACGCTCACCCCGCCCGGATAGCCCGTCTCCCGCGCGTCGTACGCCTCGCTCAGGTAGCGGATGCCGAGCACCGGGTCCCGGCCGCCCGGGTCGAGGGTGAAGCGCCAGCTGCGGTCGTCCTGGACCGGGTCGGTGACCGCGAGCGAGATCGCGTCCTCCAGCCCCAGCAGCCGCCGTGAGATCACCGCCCGGCTCGCCCACGGACAGGCCCGGCTCGCCACGAGCCGGTAGCGGCCGGCCTCCACCGGCCAGCCGTCCCGGCCGTCCGCCGTCACCCGGTCCGCGAAGTGGCTGCGCGAGCGCTTGAACGGCTTGCTGCCGTACGAGCTGTTGCCGTCGGCGCCCGCCCCGTCCCGCGTCGCTTCGCTGTCCTCGGCCATGACTGTCCCTCCGTCGTAGGGGCCCGCTGTCCATCCCACTCCTTCCCCGCGAGCGGGCCCTACGTCCCGCCACGCCCGCGAAATCACCTTCCGGCCCCCGCGCGGCGCCGCGCCGGGCGAGGGTGCGCCTGGTCAAGATGGGGGCGTGCCCGAAGTCCCCGCCCCCGTCGTCGCCCTGGTGCGCAGGACCACGGAACCCGTCGTCGCGCAGACCATCCGCTCGACGACCGCCGCGGTCCTGTCCTACGTGATCGCCACCCTCCTGCTTCCCCAGCCGGCGCCGCTCACCGCGCCCCTCACCGCCCTGCTGGTCGTGCAGGTGACCCTCTACGCGACCCTCAAGACCGGCATCCGGCGCGTCAACGCGGTCCTCGCCGGAGTGCTCATCGCCACCGGCTTCAGCGCGCTGGTCGGACTCACCTGGTGGACCCTCGGACTCACGATCCTCACCGCCCTCGTCATCGGCCGCCTCGTCCGGGTCGGCGAGTTCGTACCCGAGGTGGCGATCAGCGCGATGCTCGTCCTCGGCGTCGCCCAGGTCACCGCGACCGCCCTGGACCGTGTGTTCGAGACCCTCATCGGAGCCGTGGTGGGCCTCGTCTTCAACTCGCTCGCCCCACCGGTGTGGGTGCAGAGCGCGGGCGACGCGATCACCGGCATGGCCCGCGGCATGGGCCGGCTCTACCGGGACATGGCCGAGGAGGTCACCGGACACGTCCCGGTCGCCGAGGCGGCCAAGCGCCTGCACGCGGCGCGCCGCCTGGACGACGACATCTCGGGGGTGGACGCCGAACTGCGTCAGGCCGAGGACAGCACCCGGCTCAACCCCCGGGTCAAGGAGGGGCTGCTGAGCCGGGTCGCCCTGCGCACCGGACTCGACACTCTGGAGATCTGCGCCGTCGTCCAGCGCGTGCAGTTCCGCTCGCTGACCGACCTCGCGAAGGCACGTCCCGACGAGCCCATGCTGCCGGACGACGCCGCCCAGGCGTACGCGCAACTGCTGCGCCACACCGCGGAGGCCGTCGAGAGCTTCGCGACCCTCATCACCACCTCGGCGGCCTCCGGAGCCGACGCGGCCGAGGACAGTCTGGAAGCCGCCCTCACCGCGAGCCGGGCCGACCGCGACCGCCTCGCCAACCGCCTGCTCGACCTCGTACGGGAACAGCCCCGCCAGTGGCAGCTGCACGGCGCGCTGCTCGCGGAGGCGGACCGGGTGCTCGACGAACTCGACGTCGAGAAGCGCTCCGCCCGGCTCATCGAGGAACTCGACCGGCTCACCGCCCGCACCCACGAACAGCGCCCGCGCCTGCGGGCCGTCCTGGACCGCCTGCAAGCGCGCCGCTCCTGACCCTCGCCCAGGCGCGGGACGCACGGCCGGTGTTTGGACATACGGACGGAGGGTGCGCTCCCCGCCGGCCGCTGACACCCCCGCGGACGCGGACGCGACGCGTGCCCTGCCCGCTGACGTGCCCTCAGCGCGGCAGCAGCCCGCGCGCCAGCATCCGTACGGTGTCGTCGATCAGCTCCCGCGCCGGGCGCTCGCCGGTCATCCCGCTGCCGATGAGCGCCGCCAGCCCCTGGAGGGCGGCCAGCACCGTCGTCTGCGCCCCCTCGGGCGCCGCCGCGAGGAAGCGCGCCGAGGGACCGATCGACCGTTCGGCCGCCGCGCGCAGCCGCGCCGCCCCGGGCCGGTCGCGCGGGGCGAACATCAGTTCCAGCAGGGCGGCGTGCCGCACGGCGAACCGCACCCAGGCGTGGGCGAACACCGAGAGGTGCCGTACGAACGCCTCCTCGTCCACGACGCCCCCGCCGGGCGGCGTCCGCGGCAGGTCCGCCGTCGCCGCGTCCAGCTCCGCGCCCAGGCGTGCGAAACCCGCCTCGGACAGCGCGTCGAGCAGCGCCTGCCGGTCGGGGAAGTGCCGGCGTGGCGCCCCGTGACTCACCCCCACCGAACGGGCCAGCTCGCGCAGCGACAGATCGTGCGGACCCACGACGTCGAGCATCTCCTCGGCCCGTTCCAGGAGGGCCGCTCGCAGATTGCCGTGGTGATAGGCGGTACGCGGACGCTCCGTAGTCTCCATGGGCCCACCCTACTCTCTTGTAGGCGGTGACTACATGCGTGCGGGGCGGTGCGCACGGCCCGCGCCGGCCGGCGATGCTTGACCCTCACACCGTGTCAGCCTGTGCAGTGGAGCCCATCATGTTGACCATCGGAGACTTCGCACGGCACGGCCGGGTGTCCGTCCGCATGCTGCGACACTACGACGCCCTCGGACTGTTGCGCCCCGCCAGGACCGACCCGGTCAGCGGCTACCGCTACTACCGGGCCGCCCAGCTCTCGCGGCTCAACCGCATCGTCGCCCTGAAGGACCTCGGCTTCAGCCTCCAGCAGGTCGGCCGCGTCCTCTGCGAAGAGGTGGACGCCGCCGAGTTGCGCGGCATGCTGCGACTGCGGCGGGCGCAGTTGGCCGAGGAGGTCGCGGCGGGGCGGGCGGGACTGGCCCGGATCGAGGCGAGACTCCGGTCGATCGAGAGCGAGGGCCGCATGCCTGTCGAGGACATCGTCGTCACCTCCCTGCCCGCGGTACGGGTCGCGGAACTCAGCGGCACGGTGAGCGACTTCAGCCCCGAGGAGGTCGGACCGGTGCTCCGCCCCCTCTTCGACCGCCTGTGCGCCCTGCTGGCGGAGGCGGGCGTGCGCCCGAGCGGCCCCGGGCTGGCCTACTACACGCCGGCCGGCGGGGACGGGGAGGCGGTCACCGCGCACGCCGCCTTCCCCGTCCCCGCGACGGCCTCCGCCGACGGGGGCTGGACCCTGGTGGACCTGCCCGCCGTGGAGCGTGCCGCGACCCTCGTCCACCGGGGCTCCATGGACGAGGTCCTCGTCTCGGAGCAGCTCCTCGGCCGCTGGCTCGACGTCGAGGGGGCCGAGGCCCTCGGTTACGCCCGCGAGCTGTACCTCGACTGCCCCGAGGACCCGGCCGGCTGGATCACCGAACTCCAGCAGCCCCTCCAGGCCCCCAGGCCCTCCGGGAGGAACACCACCGAGGGCTGAACGTTTCGCCCCACCACGGGCGCGACGGGCACCACGGGAGCGGACGGGGCCCGGCGGCACGGGCGGCCCGGCGGGCCGTGGGCGCCCCGGGGCGGGGCGCGTGGATCAGGCGGGCACAGCGGCCTTTGCCACCGGATACCAGCGCTCCCCCCGCCGCTCGGCGAGCCCACGCTCCGCGAGCCCGCTCAGGTGCTTCGCGACGGTCGCCGGCTGGTACCCGGCCCGCTCCGCGAGTTCCTCCTGCGTCAGCCCCGCCGCCCCGGCGGAACTGAGCCGCTCCCAGGTGCGTGCCGCGGTACGGCCCAGGCCGCCGCTGCTCGCCGGGGCGAACAGCTCGGCCTCCGGCGCGCCCCGGCCGCCCGGCACGGCGGCCCCGGACGCGGTGGCCGGAGCGGGGGACGCGGTGGCGGAGGGCGCGGCGGCGGGGGCCGTGGTGGCGGCGGACGCTCCGGCCGGGGAACCGGCCGGCGCGGCGGCCGTCGCCACGGCCCGCCGCGCGCTGCCCGTGCGGCTCACAGGACGCGGGGTCCGGTTGACCGTCCGGTGCCTGCGGCCCTTCTGCTGACGACGCTTGGCCATGGTGCGCTCCGTTCTGTCGCGGTCATCGGTCAACCACGTGAACGTGCGTGCGTCGATCACGGTTACGGGCGACCGTGCGTGGGGGTGAAACCCGGCCCCGGCCCCGGCATGTCAGCGGATGCGCGCCGGGGCCGCCGGGCCGAAGATGAACGCAGCCCCGCACGCCCGCGCGCCGCGCGCCCCCGGGCGGGGGACCGAAGGACTGAGGAAGGCGGCCCCAGGGTGATGGCTGACAGGCCCGCGACACAGGACCAGGACGGCATCGGGCTGGGCACGAGAGGCTCGGTCAACCTCATGACCCGTGACCTCGCCGAGGCCCAGCGCTTCTACGGCGCCGTCATGGGCTGGACCTTCCGCGACGGCAGGCTCGGCCAGGAGTTCTGCGTGGCCCAGCGCCCCGACGGAAGCCCGGCCGCCGTGATCGGCGCGATCGCCTCGACGCTCCAGGTCGCCGTCGCCTGGACCCCCTTCTTCGCCGTCTACGACCTGGACGAGGTCGTCGCCCGGGTGCGCGAGCGCAGCGGGACCGTCGCGGTCGGCCCGCTGCGGCTGCCGTACGGCCGCGCCGCCCTGGGAGCCGACCGCGACGGCGCCGTCTTCGGCATGTGGCAGGACGACGGCGTACCGGGCCGCATCTCCGGCCGCAGTCCGCGCGCCTGGCTGCGGCTGCGCACCCGCGACGCCTTCGAGGCCGCGATCTTCTACGGGGAGGTGTTCGGCTGGGGCAACGACCGGCCCGGCGCCCCCGAGGTGCACTACGAGCAGGAGGAGGTCGTCGTGCGCACGGAGGGGCAGCAGCTCGCGCGGATCAGTTCCGGAGCCGTCGAGGCCGCCCCCGATCCGATGGTCCGCCCGATGTGGCGCGTGCACTTCCCGGTGGACGACCTGGAGGCGGCGCTGCGGACGACCACCGAGTACGGCGGCCGGCTCGTGGACGTGCACGACAGCCCGCAGGGCAGGGAGGCGATGCTGCGCGACCCCGACGGCGCCCTGTTCACCGTCACGGAACTGCCCCAGCGCTGAGCCCGGCCCGCGCCTCCCGCCATGCCGGGGGAGCGGCCCCGCCGACACCAGGAGGTCCGTCCCATGAGCCCCGTCTCCCAGTTCACCGCACCCGGCGGCGCGGGGGGCGACGTCGGCAGGCGCATCGCCCACCGCCGCGAGGAGGCGGGGCTCAGCCGCGCGGAACTGGCCCGCGCCGTCGGCGCCGACCCCTCCTACCTGCGCTACATCGAGGAGGAGAACGCCGCCCCGGGCACCGCCGTCCTGCTGCGCATCGCCGCGGCCCTCGGGGTCAACCTCGCCGATCTGCGCGGCACCGGAGTCGAGTACCCGCAAGGGCGGGGCGGGGCGTCCGCCGCCCCCGTCTTCGAGGCGCTCGGCGAGGACGAGTGCCGCGCCCGGCTGACGGAGCACGGGGTCGGCCGGGTCGGGCTCCTGGCGCACGATCGCGGCCCGCTGATCCTGCCCGTCAACTACTGCGTCCTCGACGGCGACATCGCCTTCAGGACCGGCGAGGACACCCCGCTCACCGCCGCCGAGGGCGAGCGGGTCGCCTTCGAGGTCGACCGGGTCGACGACGCGCTCAGCGCCGGCTGGTCCGTCCTCGCCGTCGGAGCGGCCCGCCGGGTGCGCAGAGCGGAGGAGGCCGACCGGCTGGAGCGCGCCGCCTTCTCGAAGCCGTGGGCCGACCCGGGCCGGGCCGTCTGGTTCCTCGTCCACCCCGACCGCCTCAGCGGGCGCCGCGTCCGCACCTGAGCACGGGGCGCCTCACCGGGCGGGCGGCCTGCGCACCAGCAGCAGCGCCGAATCGTCCAGGTGACCGGTGTTGCCCGCCGTGGACATCAGGTACTGGGCCAGCAGATCCAGCGGCTCGTGCCCCTTGTCGGCCAGCAGATCGCCGACCCGGCTCAGCCCCTCCTCGGCCGTGCACCTCGGCCCCTCCACGACGCCGTCCGTGAGCAGCGCCAGGATGCCGCTCTCCCCGAAGGCGTACTCCCACACCGGATACGTCGCGCCCTCCACGATCCCCAGCGGAGGACCGGGTTCCTCGTCCCTGACCGCCACCTCGCCCCCGGCGGACAGCTGGACCATCGGGGGGTGCCCCGCCCGCGCGGTGAGCAGCCGTCCGTCCGGGGTCAGCAGGACGTACAGGCAGGTCGTGAAGGCCCGCACGCCCATCTGGATCAACAGGTCGTTGGTGCGGGCCAGCACCTTGCCCGGCTCCGGGTCCTGCCACGTGTAGGCGCGCAGCGCCGTGCGCACCTGCCCCATGAGCCCGGCGGCGTGCAGGTCGTGCCCCTGCACGTCCCCGATGACGAAGGCCGCGCCCCCGTTCTGGAGCGGCACCACGTCGTACCAGTCGCCGCCCACGTCCAGACCGGTCTGTGCCGGGTGGTAAAGCGCCTGAAGTTCGACGCCTGGCACCTCGGGAAGCGTCTCGGGCAGCATGTTGCGCTGCACGATCCTGGCCAGCTCGATCCTGGCCTCCTGCAGGCGGATGCGCTCCAGCGCCTGACCGGCCAGGGTGCCCAGGGTCCGCATGAGCGTGCGGTCCTGCTCCGCCGCCCCGTCGCGCTCGTGGTACGTGATGACCCAGGCGCCCAGCGCCCGGCCCGCCGCGCGCAGCGGGACCATCGCGAAGGACCGGGCCTCGGTCGCGTCGAGCAGGCTGTGCGCCGCGGGCCACCTCCTGCGGTACTCGTCGCGGCTCGGGATGAACTGGGCCTCCCCGGTCCTGACGGCGTACGACAGGGGTTTCTCGGCGGCCAGCGGGAGTCCGTCCAGCGTCCGGGCCAGCGCCCGGTCGATCTCGTCGCCGAAGGCCACCCGCAGATGGTCCCCCTCGACGTACGCGAGCAGCGTCCCGACCCCGCCGAACGCGGGAGCCACCCGGTGCAGCACCGCCTCCGTCAGCTCCTCCTCGGTCGAGGCGCCGATGAACGCCGCCGAGAGCTGCTCGACCAGCTCGCCCCGTTTGCGTTCGCTGGCGTACGCGGCGCGCAGCGCCTCGTGCTGCTCCAGGAAGGGCGTCGTGTCGGCCGTGGTGCCCACGACGCGACGCCGCCCACCGAAGCCGAACCGCACCGCTCTCGCCCGGGAACGCAGCCTTCTCCAGCCGCCCGCCCCGTCCGCGATCCGGAACAGCAGTTCGTCGCTGTCGGTGTTGTTCGTCCGCAGGCTCTCGAACATCTGGGCCAGACTCGCCCGGTCGTCCGGATGTACCCGGGGAAACACCTTCGCCCTCTCCACGCTCCGGCCGGGGCCGAGCGCGGAGAAGGGGGACTCGCCCTCCAGCCAGTGGAAGACGTCGTGGTCCTCGTCGAACACCCACAGCGACTCGCCGCTGAGCACGATGCCCAGCCGCAGCGCCTCCCAGCGCCGCCGTTCGTCGTTCTCCTCGAAGGACAACAGCACCAGCGGCCGCCCGTCCGATCCCCGGAGCCGGCGCGCGCTCAGGGTGCAGATCACCGCGCCGCTGCTCAGGGCGAACTCCACGGGCTGCATGGGCGGGGAGGCGTCGGGGCCCTCGTCCGTCGGGTCGACGTCCTCCGTGAGCAGGGCCAGGGCGCTCTGCCTGCTGTGCTCGGCCACCACATCGGTGAGCCGGCGGCCCAGCAGGTGTGCGCGGTCCGTCTCCAGCAGGGCGGCGACGCGCGGACCGACGTCCAGGACGCGTCCGTCCTCAGGGCCGGCGCCCACGTCGACGAGCAGCCACGCGGACCCTTCGGCGTGGGCCGCGGCGCGGTGGGCACTCTCGGGGATCAAGGTCATCGCTTCCCCTTCGGGCGCTCCGGGGCGAGGGGCCGGCTCTCGCCGGAGACGGTCCCGGGACAGGACCTCACTCCCCAGAATCACCACAAAACACCGTCACGACCACCAGGCGAGTGCCGTCCGGGCCCCGGCCCCGCGCGGCCGGGGCCTCCTGCCCAGTCCGCGGCTTCGCCCCGCGTCCTCGCCCGGACCCCCGGTGACGTCGTTCCTCGCAGGTCAGAGAGGTGGAAGTGGGAACGGCCCCGGTGGTGGAGGCGCGCTCCCGCGCCGTGAGCCGGTCCGCCGTGACGGTCGGGGCGGTCAGCGCCACACGGGTGGTGCCCGTGGGAGTGCCGGGCCGCGGCCTCAGGCGCCGCCGCGGACCGGGGAGGCGTCCGGGCGGTCCGCGGTCCTGGAGGGGCCGGGGGCGAGGCCGAACAGTTCGCGGCACTCCTCCAGCCCCTCGATCGTCACCTCGACGGTCCGGTGGTGTTCCCAGTCCGCGCGCTCCATCCGCAACCGCTGCACCGTGCGGCGCTCACCCCGTACCACGCACGTGGACACCCCGTCCGGCCGGTAACCGAGCCGGCGCGAGACGCCGAGGGAGGCGGGGTTGTCGGTCATCGCCTCCGAGGTGACGGCGAGCGCGCCGAGCCCCTCGAAGGCGAGGTGGCAGACCGCCGCCCGCATCTCGGTGCCGAAGCCCCTGCCCTGACGCGCCAGCCCCAGCCACGAGCCGGTGTTCGTCTCCCGGGAGACGGCGTAATCGGCCGCCATGACGTCCTGGCGGCCGATGACCCGGCCCTCGTGCGAGACGGCGAGGGAGAGCGTCCAGCGCTCCGGACGCCAGGAGGCGATGGTCTCCAGCACGTGCTGGTAGGTCGCCCGCCCCCGCTCCAGGGGAGCGGTGTCCGTCCACGGGAAGAGGAACGGCATGGTGCCCGGAGCGTTCACCCCGGCCGCGGCCACCGCGCTCAGCTCTTCGAGCAGCGCCGTGTCCGGCAGCCTCAGTTCGAGGCGCGGCGTACGTACGCGCAGACCGTGCAGGGGCCAGAAGGAACGGCCCTGACAGGGGGCCGCGGGTGTCGTGCCGGTGTCCGTCATGGCCGGATGCTGCCGCACGGCCGCGGGGGGTGTCGACCGGATTTCGGCGCCCGGCGAGCCACTGCGCCCGGTCCGGCGGGGCCGATGCGCGCGGTCCAGGGGGTACCACTGCGCCCGGTCCGGGGCGTCTTTGCCATATCCGTACACGTGTGCATTTCCGTGGGACTGCGCCTTAATGTTAGTCTGGCTAAATATTGACACATGCATCCATCTGGGCCGTCCTCCGGCAGGGAGGGGGTCCCGGGGTGCCGCGAGGAGGCGGGAAAGGTTCATGGCGCCATCGGCAACACCGGAGAGGCCCACGCGGTCCACGCGGGGGGAGGGGCTGCGGGAGTCCGCTCTCACCCTCGTCCAGACCCTCTGGTTCCCGGCGTTCATGTTCGCCGGTTTCCTCGTGTGCTACCTGCTGCCCTTCCACAACCCCACCCCGCACCACGTCAAGGTCGCCGTGCCCGCCGCGGCCGCCCGGCCGTTGCAGCACAGCCTCGACAAAAGCCTGCCGGGCGGCTACGACATCGTCCCGGTCGACAGCGCGGCGCAGGCCCGCGCCGCGGTCACCGACCGGCAGGCGATCGCCGGCTACGTACCGGGACCGGGCGACCCGCGGCTGTACACCGCCAAGGCCGACGGGTACTCCCTGGAGTCGGCGCTGCAGAAGACCTTCACCGGCGTGGCCCAGCACGGTGGCGGCACGTTGCGGACCAGTGAGGTCGCCCCGATCGCCTCGGGCGACGGGCTGGGCACCGGCCTCTTCTACGCCGTCCTGGCCTGCACCATCCCCGCCTACGTCATGGTGATGATGCTGCTGCGGGCCACGAGCTTCGGGCGGCGCAAGAAGATCCTCACGCTCGCCGTCGCGGGCGCGGTCCTCGCCCTGATCGCCTACGGCGTCGCCCGCTGGATGAACGTCATCCCCGGCGACCCGCTGGCCATCCTCTTCCTCTTCCTCATGACGCAGGCGGTCTCGCAGACCTCCCTGGGGCTCGTGCCCTTCGTCAAGCAGTACCTGCCCGGCGTCGCCATGGGCCTGTTCGTGCTGCTCAGCATGCCCTCCAGCGGCGGTGCGATCCCGGTGCAGATGGTGCCCGGCTTCTTCCGTGCCCTGCACCCCGTCATGCCGATGGGCAACCTCATCGAGGCGCTGCGCGGGCTCTTCTACTTCCACGGCAAGGGGGTCACCGGCCACGTCCTGGTGATCTGCGCGTGGGTGGCCGCCGGGTTCGTCCTGCACGGACTCGGTGTGTGGAAGGAGCGGCGGGCCGCGGCACGCGAGGCCGCGGCCGAGGAGGCCGAGCCGCCCGAGCCGCCCGTCGAGGACCCCGCGATCGAGATGCCGCGACCGGCCGCCCTCCCGCCCCACGAGCGCGACGCGCGGCGGCCCCTGCCGCAACTGTCCGGACGCGTCACCGGTGCGTCGGGCGAGCCTCTGCGCGACGTCGTCATCACCGTCACCGGCACCCACGGCCACGAACTCGTACGGGCCACGACCGACGCGCACGGCGAGTACGCGGCGGGCGGGATGAACGAGCAGTTCGTGAACGTCATCGCGAGTGCGCCGGCCTGGCTCGCGAGTGTGGCCCGCGTCTCGATCGTGGACGGCCGGCCCGCGCACCAGGACTTCCGGCTGGAGCCCCGCCCCCTCGTGGCCGCCCTCCAGTAGCCGGCCCCTCCGCGTCCCCGTCACCGTTGACCGCCCGCCGGCGGCCCGGTGGCGGGGCTTTCGTCATCCCACGGCCCATCCGCGTCAACCGATCGGGGGGCGTGGCCCGCGCGGCGTGCATGTCCGGCGTATCCGTATTTATAGGCTTCGTTCGCCATACGAGCGAGTCGGGTCTTCCCGCAACGCCGCCTGACGCATGACGAATGGAGACCGAGTGAGCTCGGCAGACACCCGGGTGGACACCCTCCCCCCGACGCCTCCCGCACCCGTGAGGCGGCATCCCGGAGGCTGGGTGATCCGCTGGATCACCACCACCGATCACAAGATGATCGGCACCTCCTACTTGGTGACGTCGTTCAGCTTCTTCATCATCGGCGGCGTCCTCGCCCTCGTGATGCGCGCGGAACTGGCCCGGCCCGGTCTGGAGATCGTGTCACCCGAGCAGTTCAACCAGGCGTTCACGATGCACGGCACGATCATGCTGCTGATGTTCGCCACCCCGCTGTTCATCGGCTTCGCGAACTGGATCATGCCACTCCAGATCGGTTCGCCGGACGTGGCCTTCCCCCGGCTCAACATGTTCTCGTACTGGCTCTACCTCTTCGGCTCCCTCATCACGATCGGCGGTTTCCTCACCCCGAACGGAGCGGCCGACTTCGGCTGGTTCGCCTACTCGCCGCTGACCGACGCCGTGCACTCGCCGGGGGTCGGCGGCGACCTGTGGATCATGGGCCTGGCCTTCCAGGGGTTCGGGACCATCCTCGGCTCGGTCAACTTCATCACCACCATCGTCTGCATGCGCGCCCCCGGGATGACGATGTTCCGCATGCCGATCTTCGTGTGGAACGTCCTGCTGACGGCCGTCCTCGTCCTGCTCGCCTTCCCCGTACTGGCCGCCGCGCTGCTCGCCCTGGAGGCGGACCGGAAGTTCGGCGCGCACGTCTTCGACCCGGCCAACGGGGGCCCGCTGCTGTGGCAGCACCTCTTCTGGTTCTTCGGGCATCCCGAGGTGTACATCATCGCGCTGCCGTTCTTCGGGATCGTCACGGAGATCTTCCCGGTCTTCTCCCGCAAACCGATCTTCGGCTACGTGGGCCTGATCGGCGCCACCATCGCCATCGCCGGCCTCTCCGTCACGGTGTGGGCCCACCACATGTACGTCACCGGCGGGGTGCTGCTGCCGTTCTTCTCCTTCATGACCTTCCTGATCGCCGTACCCACCGGAGTGAAGTTCTTCAACTGGATCGGCACCATGTGGAAGGGGTCCCTGTCCTTCGAGACGCCGATGCTGTGGGCCGTCGGCTTCCTCGTGACCTTCCTCTTCGGCGGTCTGACCGGCGTCATCCTCGCCGCCCCGCCGCTCGACTTCCACGTCTCCGACTCGTACTTCGTCGTCGCGCACTTCCACTACGTGGTCTTCGGCACCGTGGTCTTCGCGATGTTCGCCGGATTCCACTTCTGGTGGCCGAAGTTCACGGGCAAGATGCTCGACGAGCGGCTCGGCAAGATCACCTTCTGGACGCTGTTCGTCGGCTTCCACGGCACCTTCCTGGTCCAGCACTGGCTGGGTGCCGAGGGCATGCCGCGCCGCTACGCGGACTACCTCGACGCCGACGGCTTCACGGCCCTGAACATGACGTCCAGCATCAGCTCGTTCCTGCTGGGCCTGTCGATGCTGCCGTTCTTCTACAACGTCTGGAAGACCGCCAGGTACGGCAAGAAGGTCGAGGTCGACGACCCGTGGGGCTTCGGCCGTTCCCTGGAGTGGGCCACCTCCTGCCCGCCGCCGCGCCACAACTTCACCACCCTGCCCCGCATCCGCAGCGAGTCCCCGGCCTTCGAACTGCACCACCCGGCGATCGGTGCCATGGACCAGGCGGTCAACGCGCCGCAGAAGTCCGCCACCATCGCCCCCGGCGACCGCGACCACCGCGAGGACTGAGCCGCTGTGGGCCCAGGCGGGTCCGGCCGGCAGCAAGGAGCCAGACGTGGAGCAGCCCACCCCCGACAGCGCGCGCGGCCTCGTCCGGCTGGAGGGGTACCTCCTGTGGAACGCCGAGGTGGCACAGGCCCGGCAACGCGCCCGTGAGCTGTGCGAACAACTGCCGTGGCTGACCACCGCCCAGCGTGAGGACGTGGAACGGGTCTACGCAGCCGACCGGCTGACCGCCTCGAAGGAGACGCTGACCCGGATCGCGGAGCGCTCGGTGAGTCTGCGCGCCGAGTACACCGCACGCTACGAGCGACTGCGGCGCCGGTGCGTCGCCACCGCGGTCCTCGGTGTCGGCGCCGCCGCGGGCAGTCTCGTGTGCGCGGCTCTCACCGCCGCGGGGCGCCGCTGACCGCGGCGCCCCGACGGGTGGGCCCCGTCCGGTCACCGGACGGGGCCCACCCGTCGACCGGGGGTGGTCAGGCGTTCGGCGGCACGTACGAGGGGCGTCCCCGGCCCCGGGTCAGCGCGTAACCGCCGATCCCCGCGAGGGCGCCGAGCACCCCACCGGCCGCCGTCCACAGCCAGCGGTCCGTCCACCACCCCGAGGACCAGCCGTCCTCCGGGGCGACCGCCTGCGGTACGGAGGCGGGAACCAGCGGCTTCGACAGCGAACCGCCCACCGCCCGCGCCCCGCCCTTGTCCCCGGACACCACCTCGATCTCGGTGTCCACGGGCAGCCCGAGGTCCCGCGCCGCCGCGTCGAGCGCGGTGAGCCGCACGAAGTAGCTCCCTGGCAGCGGGTCGTTCGACCAGGGCTCGGCCCAGGCCCGCACCACGCGCAGGGTGCACGAGAGCGTGACCGACCTCGCCCCGGGCGCCACCGTCCGGGTCTGCGCGCCGTAGCGGCACGCCTGCCGGCGGCGCAGCCCGTCGTACACGTCCACCTGCCAGGTCGAGGCGCCGTGGCGCGCCGTCTCCTGAGGGAGCTTCACCGTCGTCGTGACCGTCGGCGTCTGCCCGGTGTCGGCGGGGAACACCCAGTACAGGTAGTCCCCGGTCGAGGCGTGCGCGCTCGCCCGCTGGTCCTGGGCGAGCGCCGTGGCCGTACGGAAGGAGGTACCGGCCTCGGTGGGTGCCTCGTTCTTAGCGTCGTCGGCGCTCGCGCCTCCCGCCGTGCCCAGCGCGAGCAGAGCCCCCGTCAGCGCGGCGGCCCACCGCACTCGGACCGTGCGACGGGCGCGCGGTCCCGGCCGGTGTGCGGGGGTGTCGCCTCGCAGTGGCTGCGTGCCCATCAGTTGCTCCTCCACACCGCTACGCGCCAGCGGGACAGGAAGCCCCACACCAGTCCGGTCAGCAGGCCCACCAGGACCAGCGTGCCCAGCAGCCACCAGCCGCGCCCCAGGCCGAAGGCGGCGACATCCGCGCCGTCGTCGGGGCCGTCGACCAGATCCACCGTCAGTTCCACGGGCAGCCCGGGGGCCTTCTTCCCGGCCTCCTGGGACGAGAAGGAGTTGGAGACCTGGAGGCACACCGTCTCGGCCGGCGCCTCCTCACCGTCCACGTCGTCAAGCTCCGGCTTCGGGTAGCGCAGCCCCGTCGACAGGGCGTCGGTGCGGCCGGTGCCGGCCTCCGCGCCCCGGACGATCTCCCGGCCGTGCACCGTGAGCGCACGCAGCAGAACGCCGTAGTCGGGCGCCACCGCACGGTCCGCCGACACACTCACCGAAGCGCGCAGTTCCTGGCCGGGGCGTACCTGGACGCGGTACCACCGGTGCTCGCCGATCGCCTCGCGGTCGCTGTACAGCCCCGCCCTCAGCTCGGGTGCCTTCGCGCAGTCGCCCGCGCCGGAGACCGCCGACGGGGTCACCGCCGGATCGGCCGCCCGGTGCACCAACTGCTTCACACGACCGGAGAGTTCCTTCGTGTGCCGCACCGTCGTGTAGGTCCCGCCGGTGGCCTCGGCGATACAGGTGAGCTGGTCGCGGGTCTTGGAGTCGGGCACCAGGCCGAGCGTGTCCACGACCAAGTGCACGCCCTTCGCGGCGATCTCCCGGGCCACCTCGCAGGGGTCCAGCGGGGCGCAGGTGTCCTCGCCGTCCGTGATCAGCACGATCCGGCGGCTGGAGTCCCCGCCCTGTACGTCCTCGGCCGCGCCCAGCAGGGCCGGGCCGATCGGGGTCCAGCCGGTGGGCGCGAGGGTCGCCACCGCCGCCTTCGCCTCGGTCCGGTCGAGTCTGCCCACCGGGTACAACTGCCGGGTGTCCTTGCAGCCGACCTTGCGGTCCTCGCCGGGGTAGTCGGCGCCGAGGGTACGCATGCCCAGCCGCACGTCCGCGGGGACCGCGTCGAGCACCTCGTTGAAGGCCCGTTTCGCGGCGGACATCCGGGAGGCGCCGTCGATGTCACGGGTGCGCATGGAACCGCTCACGTCGAGCACGAGTTCCACTTTCGGCGCGTCCCTGGGAGTGTCCGGCTCACCGGCCGCCGCGGCCGTACCGGACAGCAGCCCGGTCAACGAGGCGGCGAGCAGCCCACAGGCGCCCACCGCCAGGTATTTCTTCATGATCATCGTGGGATCGTACGGACAATCGCGCCGGAAGCCAAAACGACGGCGGAAAAGCGCAGTTGACCATCGTCCGGGCGCGCCGGGCACGTGTCCGGCGGGCGTTTGGGGGACGTATGCGCGCGGGCGGGCAGGGGAACGGCTGAAGTCATGACAGAGAGAGAAAGTCCCCGCGCCGAGCTCCCGCGTCTGGTGATCCTGGCTCCGCAACCCGCCGATCCGCCCTTCCGGGTGCTGGAGGTGGACGGACAGGTGGTGGGAGAGGCGACCTCGATCAGCGAGGTCGTGGCCGTGGCCGTGAGCCTCGGGTACACCGCCGAGGACCTCGACGACCCGGACAAGGTCCGGTGGGTGGGCGGGGACTCCTACACCTGGGCGCCCCGCTGAACCGCGCGGTGGGCCCCTGGGGAGTGCACTTCACCGCCCACGGCCCACGAAAGCCGTCGACGGGGGTACTCTCAGCCCACCGCGCACTCCCGCCCACCGCTGACTGGCGCCACTTCGAGCGGGGTTGCCCGCGGCCGGACGGCACGCGACCGGGCACCGCGGGCGGCCCCACGAGGAACACGCGTCCCGGACCACGGACGGCCGCGCGCACCACCCGGTCCGCAGGACCGGGCCACACCACCACCACGCAGGAAGCGAGCCATTCGTGACCCAACACTCCACCGAGGCGCAGAACCTCAAGAACGAGTACGAGGCCAAAGTGGCCTCAGACCTCCAGGCCAACGTCGAGGAGCAGACCAGGATCGGCGAGCAGATCGGCGAGCTGCGCGAGCGGCTCACCGTCCTCGAACGCGAACAGGCCATGCTGGTAGGCGTGCAGCAGGCCATCGCGGCCGGCGCGGGCACCACCCAGGCCGCGCCCGAGGAGACCCCCGGCACGCCGGACGAGGCCAAGGCCGACCCCTCGCCGACGGCCGCGCAGCCGCAGTCGCCGAAGGTTCCCCGGGCGCGCAGGCCGCGGGGCACCGGTGCCGAGGCGGCGGCGGAGACCGCCGGAAAGCAGGCCGGGAAGGCGTCCGAGAAGAAGGGCGGCCGGGCCGCCAGGAAGACCTCCGCGCCCAAGGGCGCCAAGTCCGGCGCGAAGTCCGCGGCCAAGGGCGCGGCCAAGACCGCCGCCTCCGCCGAGGACACCACCGGTGCCCGTCTCACCCTGCGAGAGCTCATCGCCCGTCAGCTCGCCGACCACGGTGAGCCGAGGTCCGCCTCCGAGGTCTCCGCGACGCTCGCCCAGGAACACCCCGAGCGGGAGATCAAGGGCAACGTCGTGCGCACGACCCTCGAAGCGCTCGTCGCCAAGGGGCTCGTGCACCGCTCCAAGCAGCAGAAGTCCGTGTTCTACACGCATGTCGACGCGGCCCGCGCGCAGGAACCGGCCCCCCAGGCCGCCGGAGCCTGACCACCGGCTCGCCACCGGCGACCCACCACCGCGTGAACGGCCGGGTGGCCGGGCTTTTTGGCCACCCGGCACGGCTTCGGGCACCGGCGCGCGGCACCTCGTCCGGCGCGCGGCACCTCGTCCGGCGCGCCGGTGCGAGGCGCCCGCGCCACCGGCGGTTTCCGGCGCGGGAGACGCTTCGTCACTCTCCGGAGCCTCCCGCGCCGCCACCGGTACGGGTTCGACTGGCCCTGTGCTGGGCACAGGCCGACTATGGGGACTGTGAGAAATGTGCATGAGCCACTGACCGATCGCGCCGCCGGTCGCGGGCGCCGGGCCCTGCTGCGCCGGGGGTCCGCCCCGGCGCTGTGCCTGCTGCTCGGCGCGGCGCTCGCCGCCTGCTCGGGGGGAGGGGGCGACGGCGACGCGACGCAGAGCGTGGCCGACTCGTCTCCACCGGCCGCCTCCTCGCCCGCGGCCTCGCCGAGTACGCCCCCGGGGGCCAAGGAGAGCAGCCCCCCGGCGACGCAGAGCAGCTCGCCCTCCGGGCCGGACACCCCCGCCGCCTCCGGCACCACCAAGCCCTCCGCCGCGCCCACCTCGAAGAAGGCCGCCGCGGCAGACCGCTGTCCCTCGGCGGGGATGCGCCTGGAACTGGGCCGTGGGGACACGGGCGCGGGCAATGTCCACTACTCGCTCGTCTTCACCAACACCTCGGGCCGGTCCTGCACGCTCAGCGGCTACCCCGGGGTGTCGCTGCTCGCGGGCGACGGTCAGCAGATCGGCGCCCCGGCCACGCGCGAGGGCGGGGGCGGCGGCGGGGTGCGTCTGGCCCCCGGGGCGCGTGCGTACAGCGTGGTGCACACGCTCAACGAGGGGATCAACGGCGGGTGCCGGCCCTCCGGCAAGCTCCTGCGGGTCTATCCGCCGGGCTCCCGCGAGGCCATGACGACCCGCAGCGGGACGTTCCGGGTGTGCGGTGACACCTTCACCGTCACCTCCCTGAAGCCGGGAGCGGGACCTTCCTGACCCGGCTCCCGGCCGGCGCGACCGGGGCCGGCCCCGCGGCGTACGCCTGCCGGGGGCCGGCCCCGGCCGGGTACCGGTGCGCCGTTCAGCAGCTCAGGTTCGCCCCGGGGTCGACGCCCAGGATCTGGCTGAAGCGGGTGTAGCTGTCGATCCTGCTCTGGACCTGCGCGGGGTTCTTCCCGTCGCACTCCAGGCTTCCGTTGATGCTGCGGATGGTCTCGCCGAAGCCGTCGCCGTTCACGATGGCGTCGTGCGGGGTCATCGTGCCCGGACCGCTCTGGGTGTTCCAGTACCACAGGCCGGTCTTCCAGGCGACGGCCGCGTCGGTCTGCACGAGGTCGGGGTTGTTCAGCAGATCGATGCCGAGCGCGTCCCCGGCCGCCTTGTAGTTGAAGTTCCAGCTCAGCTGGATGGGGCCGCGACCGTAGTACTTGTCGTTGCCTGCCGGGCAGCCGTAGGACTGCGAGGTGTCGCAGTAGTGCGGGTAGTTGGCCGTGTTCTGCTCCACGACGTAGACCAGGCCGCCCGTCTCGTGGGAGACGTTCGCGAGGAAGGCCGCGGCCTCCTGCTTGCGCGTCGTGTCGCTGCCGGTGCCGGAGAACCCGGGGTAGGCGTCGAGCGCGGCGGTCAGTCCCTGGTAGGTGTAGAACGAGTTCCGGCCCGGGAACATGTCGTTGAACTGGGCCTCGCTGACCACGAACCCGGCGGCCGAGGTGTGCGGCGCGGGGGCCGCGCCCGCCGAGCCGGTCAGGGTCAGCGCGGTGAGTGCGGCGGCCGAGGCGGCCGTGGAGAGCAGGGTGAGAAGGCGTGTGCGCACGCTGTCGCTCCTTCAGCGGGCCGCCGCGCCGAGCGGCGGCCCGCCGGTGTGGGGGGTGGGAGAGAGGCGGAGAGCGGTGCGAGGGGTGTGGGGCCCGTCCGCACCACCGCGTGTCACCTCACGGTGACGTCGATGCAGTTGTAGAAGGCGTTGGTGGTGTCGGCGATGTTCCACACCGCGAGCACCTTCTGCTTGCCCTTGAGGCTGCCGAAGTTGACCGTGTGGGTCACGGTCGCTCCCGGCTTGGCGCCGTTGTCGTTGAACTCGGCGATCTTCTTGCCGCCGACGAAGTACTGCCAGGTGCTTGTCGAGTGCTGCGCGGTGAGCTTCCAGGTGAACTGCGTGGAGCTGTTCACCGGGGTGGCCACCCACCCCTTGGAGTCGTTGTCCAGCTCGGCGAAGCGGCTGTTGCCTCCGCTGCAGCTGCTCAGGCCCTTGGGGCCCTCGACGCTCTGCGGTTCGTACTTGATGTCACCGCAGGAGACGGTGCCGGCCGAACACTGCGCCTGCCGGCTGGGCGGGTTCGAGATGTAGCCGTGCGCGCTCGCCGAGGCGGCCGGCAGGGTCAGCGCGAGGACGGGGGCGAGGCCGGCGCCGATCAGCGCTGCGGTCTTCCTTTTGCTGTGCATGCCTACTCCTTCACCAAGGTCTGCCCGCGTGCCCGGCTGTGCGAGGACGCCGTTGCGGCGGGCCGGCCTCTCCAAGTGGGGGGTCGAGAGGTGCGTAGGGACTTGGTCGCGGTCCAAGTGAACTCCGCCCATGTGCAACGGAGTTCCCAAAGGTCTGGGCCACTTGGACTAGACCATACCGGCCGACGCGTTCGCGTCAAGAGAGTCCGGAGGACTCTGCCATCCAGCCGTGCGGGGGCAGCCGGATACCGTATGATCCGCCAACTCCCCGACGCCCGGCAGTTCGTGACGTCCCGGTGTGTGGGCGAGCGTCCGGGCGGGCATACACCCGTCCCGGTACGGCGACCCGTACGGGCACGTGTGCGAGGCGGGCGCACACGTGTGGCGGCGCCCGGCCGGCCGCGCGCCGGGGCATCATCCGGTACGTCCCGTCCAGTCGTCCCGGAGCGCCCCCGCCATGCCAGACCAGCCCGCCCGTACCTCCGTCGTCCTGTTCACCTCCGATCTGCGGCTGCACGACCATCCGCCGCTGCGCGCGGCCCTGCGCGAGGCCGGGGAGGTGGTGCCGATGTTCGTGCGCGACGAGGCGGTGGAGGCGAGGGGGTTCGCCCCTCCCAACCGCGCGGCCTTCCTCGCCGACTGCCTCGCGGACCTGGACGAGGGGCTGCGCGAGCGCGGCGGCCGGCTCGTGGTCCGCTCCGGGGACGTGGTCCGCGAGGTGTGCGCCGTCGCTGCCGAGGTGAACGCCGAGCGGGTACACCTCGCGGCAGGCGTCAGCCGCTACGCGCGGCGCAGGGCCGAGCGGTTGTCCTCGGCGCTCGCCGCCGAGGGCAGGGAACTCGTCGAGCACGAGGCCGTCGTCACCGCGGTGCCCCCCGGCGAGGTCGTCCCGGGCGGCAAGGACCACTTCGGCGTCTTCACGCCGTACTTCCGTCGCTGGTCCGGGCAGTCCCTGCGGACACCGCTGGGCGCGCCGCGCTCCGTCCGCGTCCCCCACTCGGTCCGCACCGAGCCGGTGCCGCGCCGCGAGGAGGTCGCGGGCGTCTCGCCCGGCCTCGCCGCGGGAGGTGAGCGGGAGGCCCGCTCCCGGCTCGCCGCCTGGCGGCGTTCGGGGATCGACTCCTACGAGGAGAACCACGACGACATGGCGGGTGACGCGACCTCGCGGCTCTCCCCCTATCTGCACTTCGGAGCGGTGTCCGCGGCGGAGTGCGTGGCCCGCGCCCGTGCGGCCGGCGGAGCGGGTGCCGAGGCGTTCGTGCGGCAACTGTGCTGGCGCGACTTCCACCATCAGGTGCTCGCCGCCCGCCCCGCCGCCGCGGAACGGGACTACCGCACGAAGGGGGACCGCTGGCGCCGCGGGGAGCGGGCGGAGGCCGAGACGGCCGCCTGGCGCGCGGGGCGTACGGGTTATCCCGTGGTGGACGCCGCGATGCGCCAGCTCGCCCACGAGGGCTGGATGCACAACCGGGGCCGGCTGCTCACCGCGAGCTTCCTCACCAAGACGCTCTACGTGGACTGGCGCACCGGTGCCGAGCACTTCCTGAGTCTCCTGGTCGACGGCGACCTCGCGAACAACCAGATGAACTGGCAGTGGACGGCGGGCACCGGCACCGACTCGCGGCCCAACCGGGTCCTCAACCCGGTGATCCAGGCCAGGCGGTACGACCCGGACGGCGCGTACGTACGGCGCTGGGTGCCGGAACTGCGCGAGGTCGGGGGCGCGGCGGTGCACGAGCCGTGGAAACTCGCCGACCGCGACCGCTACGACTACCCGGAACCCGTCGTCGGCCTCTCGGAAGGGGTCGAGCGATTCCGGAGGGCCCGGGGCAAGGAGTGACCCGCCCGGCGCAGGCCGGAGGCGAGGGCCGGGAGGACGCGACCGTGTGGTGACGCGCGGCGCGGGCAGGAGAGAGCCCGGAGCGTCGCGGACGTTCCGTGACCGCACCGCGCACCCGCCGGTCCCGGCCGCCGTCGGCTGGCCAAGCGGGAAAAACGCGGCAAAGCTGTACAAAATATGTTTTTCGGCTGGCGAGGTGGGGAGGTGCCCCACTGGACGACGGGAGGGCCGCGCCCCGGCCCGGCCCCTGCCCGCCCGGCCGACAACCCGAGGAGAGGCACGTGTCCGCAGTACCGAGCATCACCCTGAACAACGGCGTGGAGATCCCCCAGCTCGGCTTCGGTGTGTTCCAGATCCCGCCGGAGAAGACCAGGGACGCCACCGTGGCCGCCCTGGAGACCGGCTACCGGCACATCGACACCGCCGAGATGTACGGCAACGAGAAGGAGGTGGGCCAGGCCGTCAGGGAATCCGGCATCGACCGCTCCGAGCTGTTCGTCACGAGCAAGCTGAACAACGGCTTCCACGCCCACGACGACGCCCTCGTGGCCTTCCAGCAGTCGCTCGACGACCTGGACATCGGCTACCTCGACCTCTTCCTGATCCACTGGCCGCTGCCCGCCGTGGGTGACTTCGTGGAGACCTGGAAGACGATGGAGGAGATCTACCGCTCCGGCCGCGCCAAGGCCGTCGGCGTCTCCAACTTCCAGCCGCACCATCTGCGCCGGCTGCTGGAGAACACCGACGTCGTGCCCGCCGTCAACCAGATCGAGGTGCACCCGTACCTCACCCAGGAGACGGTGCGCGCCTTCGACGCGGAGCACGGCATCGCCACCGAGGCGTGGTCGCCGATCGCGCAGGGCAAGGTCCTGGGCGACCCGGTCATCGTGGGCATCGCCGAACGGCTCGGCAAGTCCCCGGCCCAGGTGACCCTGCGCTGGCACCTCCAGCGAGGCGACATCGTCTTCCCCAAGTCGGTGACGCGGTCGCGGGTCGAGGAGAACTTCGACCTCTTCGACTTCGAGCTGAGCGAGGGAGACCTCGCGGAAATCAGCGCCCTCAACCGCGACGAGCGCACCGGGCCGGACCCGGACACCTTCAACATGGTCCCGGAGTAACCGGGACGCGGTACCGGGGCAGCGGCGGCATCCGGCGGGGCGGCGGCGCTCGCGCCACGGCCGCCGCGCACCCGGCGCCCGTCCGCTGCGCGCACCGCGGGAACTGCTCTCAGCGAGCCTCCCGGCGCGTGCCGCCCCGTGGCGCTCTTGACTTGGAGGGTGCTCCAACTCGTAGCGTCAGGGCATGACCACCACACAGCACCCCATCGGTTCCGGCTTCGGCGCCCGCAGCACCGCTTCCGAAGTCATCGAGGGAATCGACCTCACCGGCAAACTGGCGATCGTCACGGGCGGCTACTCGGGCCTGGGCCTGGAGACCGTCCGCGCGCTGGCCGGCGCCGGAGCCCACGTCGTCGTCCCCGCCCGCCGCCCCGAGGTGGCGCGGGAGAACCTCGCCGGTATCGGGAACACCGAGGTGGACGCCCTCGACCTCGGCGACCTCGACAGCGTCAAGGAGTTCGCCGACCGCTTCCTGGCCTCCGACCGGTCGGTCGACATCCTCATCGACAACGCCGCGATCATGGCCGCCCCCGAGACCCGCGTCGGCCCCGGCTGGGAGGCGCAGTTCGCGACCAACCACCTGGGCCACTACGCGCTGGTGAACCGGCTGCGGCCCGCGCTCGTGCGCGACGGCGGCGCCCGGGTCGTCTCGGTCTCCTCGGTCGGCCACCACAACTCGCCGATCCGCTGGGACGACCCCCAGTTCGAGCAGGGCTACGACAAGTGGAAGGCCTACGGACAGGCGAAGACCGCCAACGCGCTGTTCGCCGTCCACCTCGACGCGCTCGGCAAGGACGCCGGGGTGCGCGCCTTCTCCTTGCACCCCGGCGGCATCCTCACCCCGCTCCAGCGTCACCTCCCGAAGGAGGAGATGGTCGCCCTCGGCTGGATCGACGAGGACGGCAAGCAGGTCAACGACTCCTTCAAGACCCCCGAACAGGGCGCGGCGACCTCCGTGTGGGCCGCGACCTCCCCGCGTCTGGCCGGGGCGGGCGGGGTCTACCTGGAGGACTGCGACATCGCCCTGCCCACCGAGGAGGGCCGCACCGGCGTACGGGCGTACGCCGCCGACCCGAAGGAGGCCGCCCGGCTGTGGACCCTCTCGGCCGAGCTGACCGGTGTCGACACGTTCTCCTAGAGCGACCGGGTGAAGGAGCGCGGGCGGCGGCCGCTTTCGGGTGAACCCGAGGGCGGCCGCCGCCCGCGCTGCGCTCCGCCGTGCCGGTGCGGGCGCCGTGCCGCTGCGGGCGCCGTGCCCGCCGCGGCGCCCGGTTCCCGGCAGGCGGCGCGCATGCCTTGCTGCGAGGGTGGAACCCGGAACGTACCCGACCAGGAGGCCCCTCCATGACACGCCCCGGCTCCCGTACGCGCCCTCTCGACGACCTCTCCGCCCTCGTCACCGGCGGCTCCCGCGGGCTGGGGCTGCTGCTGGCCGAGCAGCTCGCCGCTCAGGGAGCCGCCACCGTCACCATCGCCGCCCGCGACCGCGAGGAACTGGAGCGCGCCGCCGCACTGCTGCGCGCGCGCACCTCCGCCACCGTCCGGGTCGCGGTGTGCGACGTGCGGGACCGCGCGACCGTACGGGAACTCATGCGCACCACGCACGAGGCCGCGGGCCTCGACGTGGTCGTCGCCAACGCCGGCGTCATCCAGGTGGCCCCGCTCGCGGCCATCGGCGCCGAGCAGTTCCAGGACGCGATGGGCACGATCTTCGAGGGCGCCCTGCACACCTCGCTGGAGGCGTTGCCGTACCTGCGGCAGAGCCCGGCCGGCGGCCGCCTCGCGCTAATCGGGTCGGTGGGCGGCCTGCTCGCCGTCCCGCACCTGCTGCCCTACTCCTGCGCGAAGGCCGCCGTGGGCGCCCTGGCCGAGGGGCTGCACGCCGAGGCGGGACCCGGCGTGAGCGTGACCGCCGTCCATCCCGGCCTCATGCGCACCGGCTCGCATCTCCAGGCGGAGTTCGGGGGCGACGTGGACCGCGAGTTCGGCTGGTTCAGCGCGCTCGCGGGGGCGCCCGTCGTGTCGATGGACGCCCGGCGCGCCGCCGGGCGGATCGTGCGCGCCGTGGGCCACCGGCGCACCCGGCTCGTCCTCACCCCGATGGCACGGGCCGCCGGGCTCGCCCACGGCCTCGCGCCCGCGCTGACCACCAAGCTCACGACGCTGGTGGCCAAGGCCCTGCCCGAGGCGTCCGGCCCCACCGGCCTGAGCCAGGGGCACGAGGCGGGCGAACCCATCGGCCCGGTGGCCAGGAGGCTCAGGGCCTGGGGCAGCAGGCTCAACGACCGCGCGGTCGGCCCCGGCAACCAGCGCCGCCCCGGACCGACGACGAGCGCCTGAGACGTCCGAACCGGCGAACGCTCCCCGGCCGGTCGGCCGGGGAGCGTTCGCCGTGTGTGCGGCTGCCGCGTCACGCCCCGCCGGCGAAGGCGCTCTCCCCGAGCCGGGCCAGCAACTCCGCCGGGTCCGCGTAGATCTCCGCCGCCCCGGCCGCCACCAGATCGGCGCGCGGGATGCCGCCGGACAGCAGCCCGACCGGGGTGACGCCCGCCGCGCGCGCGGCGCGCATGTCCCACACCGAGTCGCCGACGAAGACGCTGTCCGCGGCCTCGGCGCCGGCCAGCTCCAGCGCGTGCCGTACGGGCTCCGGAGCGGGCTTGCCCTCCTCGACGTCGTCCGCGCTCGCGGTGTCCTTGATGGCCTCGTCGGCCCCGATCGCGCCCAGCAGGGCGCCGAGTTCCGGCCCGCCCGCCGAGGTGGCGAGCACGACGGACCAGCCCGCGCCGTGCAGGGTGTGCAGCAGTTCGGCCGCGTCCCCGAAGGCGTCCAGCCGCTCGAAGTACGTGCCGTACAGGGCCTTGTGGCCGGCGCTGATGTCCGCGTCCCCCGCGGTGTCGCGGTCCGCTCCGAGCACATGGGCGATCAGGTCGGTCGAGCCGAGGCCGAGCGCCTGGTGCAGAGCCGTCATCGGCACGCGGTGCCCGGCCTGCCGGAAGGCTTCCCACCACGCGGTCACGTGGAGGTGGTTGGTGTCGACGAGTGTGCCGTCGACGTCGAAGAGGGCGGCGCGGGTCATGAGAACCTCTCGGGGCGGGGACGACGACGCGGGACGAGGGCGGGGCGTGAGGGAGCGGCGGCGGGCGGAGGGAGGACGGTCACGGCCGCAGGAGGGTCTTGATCATGCCGTCCTCCTTGGCCTGGAAGGTCGCGTACGCCTTCGGGGCCTCCTCCAGGGGGAGGTGGTGCGTGGCGAAGGAGTCCACCCCGAGCGGGTCCTCGTCGGTGAGCAGCGGCAGGATGTCCTCGACCCAGCGCCACACGTTGGCCTGCCCCATGCGCAACTGAAGCTGCTTGTCGAACATCTGGAGCAGCGGCATGGGGTCGGCGGCACCGCCGTACACCCCGGACAGGGAGATCGTCCCGCCGCGCCGTACGAGGTCGATCGCCGCGTACAGCGCGCTCAGGCGGTCCACCCCCGCGCGCTGCATCAAGGGGTCGGCCACCGCGTCGGGCAGGAGGCCGACCGCCCAGTGCGCGGCCTTCGCCACCGGCGCCCCGTGCGCCTCCATACCGACGGCGTCGATCACCGAGTCGGTGCCGCGGCCCTCCGTCAGCTCCCTGATCACGTCCCCGAGGTCCTTGCCGTGCCGCCGCACGTCGAGACACTTCACGCCGTGCGCCGCCGCCCGGGACAGCCGTTCGGGGACCAGATCCACCCCGACGACGAGGCCGGCGCCCCGCTGCTGGGCGATGCGCGCGGCCATGTCGCCGATGGGGCCGAGCCCCAGCACCGTGACGGAACCGCCGGGCGGGATCGCCGCGTACTCGACGGCCTGCCAGGCGGTCGGCAGGACGTCGGAGAGGTACACGAAGCGGTCGTCGGGCGGGCCGTCCGGCACCCTGACCGGGAGCCGGTCGCCGAAGGGGACCCGCAGGTACTCGGCCTGACCGCCCGGCACCTGCCCGTACAGCTTCGTGTAGCCGAACAGCGAGGCGCCCATGCCGCGGTCCCTGACCTGCGTGGTCTCGCACTGCGAGTGCAGGCCCTGGGAGCACATGAAGCACGTCCCGCACGACACGTTGAACGGGACGACGACCCGGTCACCGGGGGAGAGGGAGCGCACGGCCGGGCCGACCTCCTCGACCACCCCCATGGCCTCGTGGCCGAGGATGTCCCCGGGGTCGATGAACGGGCCGAAGAGTTCGTACAGGTGCAGGTCCGAGCCGCAGATCCCGGTCGAGGTGACCTTGACGACGATGTCGTCGGGCTGCTCGATCCGGGCGTCGGGCACGGTCTCGACCCGTACGTCCCGCTTGCCCTGCCAGGTCAGTGCGCGCATCGCTGCTCCCTAGGGTCCGGACCGCCCCGGCGGCGTTCGGCGGGACCCGGTCCGGGTGCCCGGTACGGCGAGGCCCACGCCCGGTGACGAGAAGCGCCCGCCTCCGAGGGGGAGACGGTCGCCGGCTCCCGGAGCGGCGGACGGTCCCTCCCAGCCTCGGGCCTTCCCCTTTCGCGCGCCCGGCCGCACCCCGCCGGACTGGGCCGAACGGGTGAGGTGCGGTTGTGCGTCCGCCGGGCCGGGCGGGCTCGCGCGCCGCGAGGGGATCAGCCCAGCCCGAGGACGCCCGCCAGCTCGCGCCAGCCGCCGCGCGGCAGCTTCTCGGGGTCGTCCTCCAGGAGCTGGACGGCTACGTGGTCGGCGCCCGCCTCGTGGAACTCCGCGAGCCGCGCCCGTACCGTCCCGGGGCTGCCCCACACGACCGTCGCGTCGACCAGGCGGTCGCTGCCGCCCGCCCGGAAGTCCTCCTCCGTGAAGCCGAGACGCAGCCAGTTGTTGGTGTAGTTCGGCAGCTTCAGGTACATCTCCAGCACACCGCGGCCGATCGCGCGGGCCCGTGCGGCGTCCTCGCTCAGCACCACCTTGACCTCGGGGGCCAGCAGGGCGTCCGGACCGAGCGCCTCGCGGGCCTCGGCCGTGTGCTCGGGCGTCACCAGATAGGGGTGGGCGCCCCGGGCCCGGTCGCCCGCGAGCCGGAGCATCTTCGGGCCGAGCGCGGCGAGCACCCGGGCCTTCGGCGGCACCGGGACCTCCGCGGCGTCCAGCGCGTCGAGGTAGGCGACCATCGCGGAGTACGGCTTGTGGTAGTTCTTCGCGAGGGCCGAGTGGCTCGCGCCGAGACCGAGCAGATACCGGCCGGGGTGGGTGGCCTCCAGCTCGGCCCGCTCGCGGGCGACGTCGCGCGCCTCGTGCTCCCAGATGCTCAGGATGCCGTTGGCCACGATGATGCGGGAGGTTCCGCGCACCAGCGGGGCGGCGGCCTCCACGGAGCTGTTGCCGCCCAGCCACACCGTCCCGAACCCCAGCTCCTCCAGCTCGGCGACCGTCTCGACGGCCTCCGTCCGCGCGGTACGGGCCAGATTGTGGTCCCAGATGCCGAAACGGCCGACGTCCATGAACGACTCCTTCTCTCGGTGCTCTCCGTAGGTTCCCCCGCCCGGACCTTCCCGGGCCCCGGGTGCGGGGGCCACCGGCAGGGGAGGGCGCGTCCCGGTCAACCTCCCCGCGCGCGGGGCGTATTCCCCGGTCAGGACTGGTCGCGAAACCCTCACCAGCATGGCGCGAACGGGTCCCGGACGCCTGCCGGAGCCGGCCGCCGGGCCCGGGAGGACCCGCCCAGAAGCCGGACCGAGCGTCCGGTTCCGTACGGGCCCGGACCTTCTCCTGCCCGCTCCGGGAACGCCGACGCCCGGCTGTACGTCTGTCCCGGTGAGGCCACGCGTCCACGGGCCCCGGGCGGCCGCGCCGCGGCGTCCGCTCCGTGGCGGACCGGCCGCACACCCACCTCGGTACGCCCACCAGGGCGACCGGCCCGAACGCCGCTTTGGGGCGGATCATCCCCCGTACCGTCCCGGACGCGGCCCCCGCCGTGCCGGGGGGCGAACTCCCCCGAACGCCCCCCGGCACGGCTCACCACCGCGTGTCCGCGCCCGCTCGCACCCCCTGCTACGGAGCGCCCCCCCTCATCCCCTGCGCGCGGCGGGCACCTCCAGGGCGGGCTCCGGCGCTGCCTCGCGCGTGAGCGGGCCGGACACGGGGTGGTGCCACAGTCCGCGCCCGGCCAGGACCGGCAGGACCCCTTCGCCGAACCAGTACGCCTCTTCCAGATGCGGATACCCGGAGAGCACGAACTCCTCGATGCCCAGCGCGTGGTACTCCTCGATCAGGTCGGCGACCTCCTCGTGGGAGCCGACCAGGGCCGTGCCCGCGCCGCCGCGTACGAGACCGATGCCCGCCCACAGGTTGGGGTGGATCTCCAGGGAGTCCTGCCGCCCGCCGTGCAGCGCGAGCATCCGCCGCTGCCCCTCCGACTCGCTCTGCCCCAGGCCCCGCTGGATGTCCGCGACCAGCTGGGGGTCGAAACCCTCCAGCAGACGGTGTGCCTCCGCCCAGGCCTGCTCGGACCGGTCCCGGCTGATGACGTGCAGACGGATGCCGAAGCGCACCGAGCGGCCCTCGCGCGCGGCCAGCTCCCTGACCCGGTCGATCTTGAGCGCCACATCGGCCGGCGGCTCGCCCCAGGTCAGGTACACGTCGCTGTAACGGGCGGCGACCGAGACCGCGGCGGGGGAGGAGCCGCCGAAGTAGACCTCCGGCACCGGATCGGGCAACCGGTTCAGGCGCGCCTCCTCGACCCGGAGGTGCTCACCGACGTGGTTCACCGTGCCTCCGCGCCACAACTCCCGTACGACGTGCAGGAACTCGCCGGTACGGGCGTACCGCGCGTCCTTGTCCAGGAAGTCGCCGAAGGCGCGCTGCTCACGGCTCTCCCCACCCGTCACGACGTTGAGCAGCAACCGGCCGCCGGACTGCCGCTGGTAGGTCGAGGCCATCTGCGCGGCGAGGGTGGGGGAGAGCGAACCCGGGCGGAAGGCCACGAGGAACTTGAGGCGTTCGGTGTGCTGGCTCACCATCGCCGTGGTCAGCCAGGCGTCCTCGCACCACGTGCCGGTCGGGGTGAGGGCACCGACGAAGCCGAGTTGTTCGGCGGCGCGGGCGATCTGGCTCAGGTAGGCGACCGTCGGCGGCCGGTCCCGGCCCGCTGCCGTGACAGGGGTGCCGTGCCCTCCGCCCACGACGTCGCGGCTGTCGCCGTTGGTGGGCAGGAACCAGTGGAAAGTCAGGCTCACGGGAGGTGACTCCGTTCAGGAGAGCGGGCGAGCGGGAACAGGCGGGAGAGGCGCGGGGGACGAGGCCGGAGGCGCGTCGCGGTGCTCGCGGCACGGGCCGGCCGCCCCCAGACCGCCCCAACAGACGGACGGCTGACGGGGCGGCCGGGGCGGAACGCGTACGGGCACCGGAGAAGCGATCCCGCCGACCGGGGCCGGAGCGGTCCGGAGCGTTACCGGAGCGGCGGACGGTGGATCAGCGGACGCCGGCGGCGCGGCGGAAGCGGTGCGTGGCGCGACAGGTGGCGCTGGAGACGAACGCGAGATCGACGTGGCGACGCCGCGTCAGAACCACTCGCATCCTCATGTCCACGATCCAACAGCCGCCGTCCTGGCCTGTCAAGAAGGCCGGGGACGGCTGGACACCCCCCGAAACGCCCCCCACCTCCGTCCCCGGCTCTCGCTCAGACCGTCACCGGCTCCTCGCTCGCGAACGCCTTCGTCACGGCCGCCGGGTACGGGCCGACCTCCAGAAGCCCCGCCACCGCCCCGGCCGCCGTGCGCTGCCACACCGGTGCCCGGCGCAGCATCGTGTGCTCCCCGCCCGCCACGCACACCCCGGCCCCGCGGGCCCCCGCCGCCTCGGCGCGCCTCAGCAGGGCCCAGGAGGCGCGCGCCGAGGTGACGCGGTCGTGATCGCCGTGCAGGACGACCAGTCCGGCGCCCGCCAACTGCTCGACCGGCTCGCCCTCGGGACACCACGGGGCGAGCGCCACCACCGCGCGCACCGAAGGATGCGCCGCCGCTCGCAGAGCCGCCCGGCCGCCCATCGAGTGGCCGAGCAGCACGACCGGCAGGCCACCCGTACGACGCTCCAGTTCGTCGAGGGCCGCGACGGTGTCGCCCAGCGCGTCGGCGGCACCGCCGTTCCAGCCCCGGTAGCGGTAGCGCACCGTGCCCAGCACCGTGGACCCGGCCGGCAGCACCCGGGACAGCGCGTGCGCGAACGGCCGCATCCGCAGGGCCGCGAGCTGCCAGGGCCGTGCCGTCTGCCGGCCCTCGGACCGCCCGCCGTGCAGCAGCAGCGCGACATGCCGTGCCCCCGCCGGTTCCCGCGCCAGCACGAGCGCCCGCGCCCCCGGCGAGGTGTCGGCCCCCGCGCCGCCGTCCGCTGTCGTCGACCTCATACGTCTCCCTCTGCTCCCTTGGCCGGGTGCCCACGGCACCCCCCGGACCGCGTACCCCGTGCGGGCCGCGGGCGCCGCGGCGCCCGCGGGTGATCCGGTGCCGCCGGCGCCACGGATGGGTGTGCGCCCCTCGTGGCATGAGCGGCCGCGCGGGCGCGGCACGGAAACCTTCCCGCGTCCCTCCGCCCCGGCCGCGTCCGCCGTGCGGGAAGGCGCACGGCGGACCGGTCGGGGCGGAGGGACGCGGGTGGCAGGGAGAGCGGCGCGGGCTCAGGCCCGCACCGGACGTTCCTCCTCGGTGCTCAGCCCGCCCGCCAGCGGCTCGGGCCAGGTGTCGCGGCGCAGCCGGGCCACCTCGGCGCGGGTGCGGGTGGCCGCCAGCTGGTCGTCCACGCGGCCGTCCAGCGCCGGAGCGCGGTGCGCGGCGGGGCGACGGGCGCCGGCGCCTCGGGAGGGGCGTGCCGGGGAGGAACCGCCCCCACCCCTGTGCGGCTCGGCGGCGTCCGGGCCGTCGGTGATCCGGGCGTCCGGCCTTCCGGTGGCGCCGCCCTGGTCGGGGCTGAGGTCCTTGCCGCCCTGGAAGAAGCGCAGGAGTTCGACGGGGAACGGCATGACGAGAGTGCTGTTCTTCTCGGCGGCGACGTCCACCACGGTCTGCAGGAGCCGCAGTTGCAGAGCGCCCGGGGTGTCCGCCATCGTGCCGGCGGCGTCGGTCAGCTTGCGCGAGGCCTGGAACTCTCCGTCGGCGGCGATGACCCGGGCACGCCGTTCACGTTCCGCCTCCGCCTGCTTCGACATCGAACGCATCATGTCGCCGGGCAGCGCGATGTCCTTGATCTCCACCCGCTCGATCCGCACGCCCCAGGGGGCTTCGGTCGGCGCGTCCATCACGGTCTTCAGCTCGGAGTTGATCTGGTCGCGGTCGGCGAGCAGCGTGTCGAGGTCCGCGCGGCCGATGACCGAGCGCAGTGAGGTCTGCGCGATCTGCGAGACGGCGCCCGGGTAGTCGGTCACGTTGACGAGCGCCTTGACCGGGTCCAGGACACGGAAGTACACGACGGCGTCCACCGTGACCGTCACGTTGTCCCGGGTGATCGCGCCCTGGGGCGGCACGCCCAGCACCTCGGTCTGGACGGACACCTTCTGCATACGGTCCGCCACGGGCCAGATGAGTCGCAGCCCCGGCTCCCGGATGCGCGGCAGCAGCCGCCCGAAGCGGAACACCACACCCTTCTCGTACTGCTGCACATTGCGCACACTCAGCGCGAGAACGAAGAAGACGAGCAGGACCACGACCACCAGTGCGACGATCAGTGCAGTCATCAGGAAACCCCCAACCCGACCGGGCTCCCCCCCGGGGCACGCTCACCCGGTGTGTCGGTACCGCGGGGGCGGTACGGCCACAGGCAGCCGCGCACGTCGGACCCCCGACCCGTCCACCGTACCGCTGGAGGGCGGGCCCGGCAGCCGCTCGGCCGCCCGCGCCCGCCCTCCCGGCGCGCTCAGCTGTCGTAGTCCACGGTGAGGGTGTCGGAGACCGGGAAGGTCTGGCAGGTCAGGACGTAACCGGCCTCGACCTCGCCCCTCTCCAGCGCGAAGTTGCGGCGCATGTCCGCCTCGCCCCGGGTGACGAGCGCCCGGCAGGTGCCGCACACCCCGCCCTTGCACGCGAAGGGGAGGTCGGAGCGGGCCTTCTGCGCGCCGTCGAGCACCGTGCGGTCACGGGGCAGGGCGGAGGTGGTGGAGCGGCCGTCGAGCGTGATGGTGACCTGGCTCGTCGGGCCCGCTTCGCCGTCCGGGCCGTCCTCGTGGCGGGCGGGGGCGACCGGCTCCCCGTCCGCGAAGAACAGCTCCTGGTGGACGCGGGCCTCGGGCACCCCGAGGCCCGACAGGACCCGCTGGGCGTCGGTGACCATGCCGTGCGGTCCGCACAGCCACCAGTGGTCGGCGGCCTCGACGTCCACGAGGGCGCCGATCAGCGCCCCCAGCCGGTCGGCGTCGAGACGGCCCGAGAACATCGCGGCCTCGCGGGGCTCCCGGGACAGGACGTGGCCCAGCTCGAAACGGCTCGGGTACCGGTCCTTCAGGTCGGCCAGCTCGTCGGCGAACATCACGGTGTCGGTGCGCCGGTTGCCGTAGAACAGCGTGACCCGCGAGGTGGTGTCCGCGGCCAGGACCGACCCGGCGATCGACAGCATCGGGGTGATGCCGGAGCCCGCCGCGATCAGGACATGGTGCCCGGGGGTGGCCAGATCGGGGGTGAAGACGCCGGTCGGCGCCATGACCTCGACCTCGTCACCGGGCCGTACCTCGCGCACCAGCCAGGAGGAGAACAGCCCGCCGGACACCTCACGGACCCCGATCCTCGGGGCGCTGCCGGCCGGGGAGCAGATCGAGTACGAACGACGCTCGTCCCTGCCCTCCACCTCGCGGCGCAGTGTGAGCGACTGACCGGGCCGGTGCGCGTAGTCCCCGGCGAGTCCGGCGGGGATCTCGAAGGCCACGGACACCGCGTCGTCGCACAGGTGCTCGACCTCGGCTACCCGCAGGGTGTGGAAGGCGGGGCGGCGCCGGGCGGGCGGGCGCACGTCCCCGGCGGCGGTCGTGGGCGCGGTCATAACGGTTCTCCTCGACGTACGCGAACGGTTCGGGCGGCGGACCACCACGGCTGGGGCGGGCCGGCACCTGTGCCGCCGGCCGTGCTCCGCTCGCGCGGGCGCGTCGGCCAGAGTCTCTACCGACCATTCGTTCGGTAGCAGCGTCGCAAAGATTCCCGGCACGTGCAAGCCCCCGGGGAACAGGCCGCACCACGCCGGGTCACCAGGCCCGGGACCGGCCTGCTGGAAGTGGTGGGAGCGGACCACTAGAACGGTGGCACCGCAGAAGCGAACTCGGGAGGACGACTTGCGCGACTACCACACCCCGGAGCACGCCGGCCCCATGTCCGTCCGGCCGGGGCCCGGCGCCACCGGGCCCGGCCGGCGCTCCGTGCTCGCCCTGGGCACCACGGCGGCGGCCGCCGCGCTCCTGGGCGCCGCACCGGCCGCACATGGCGGCGAACACGCCACCACCACCGGGCTGTCCGCCCGGTTCGCCGCGCTGGAACGGGAGCACTCGGCACGCCTCGGGGTTCACGCGCACGACACCGGCAGCGGCCGGACCGTGAGCCACCGCGCCGACGAGCGCTTCCCCCTGTGCTCCCTGTTCAAGACGCTCGCGGTGGGCGCCGTCCTGCGCGACCTCGACCGCGACGGCCGCTACCTGGAGCGGCGCGTCCACTACACCCGGCAGGAGGTCGACGCCGCCGGCTACGCGCCCGTCACCGGGACCCCGGAGAACCTGCGCGAGGGCATGACCGTCGCGCACCTGTGCGCCGCCGCCCTGATCCACAGCGACAACGCGGCGGCGAACCTGCTGCTGCGCGCCCTCGGCGGACCGGCGGCCGTCACCCGCTTCTGCCGCTCCACGGGGGACCGGGTGACCCGCCTCGACCGGTACGAGCCCGAACTGAACTCGGCGGAACCCGGGCGCGTCACCGACACCACGACCCCGCGCGCCCTCGGCACGACCTACGGCCGGTTGCTGCTCGGCGACGCGCTCGACCCCGGGGACCGTGCCCGGCTCGACGCGTGGATGCGGGCCAACCGCACGAGCGACGACAAGTTCCGGGCCGGCCTGCCCGAGGACTGGGCCCTGGCCGACAAGACCGGCAGCGGGGACTGGGGCACGAGCAACGACGCGGGCGTGGCCTACCCGCCCGACCGGGCGCCGGTCCTCCTCACGGTCCTCACCACCCGGCACACGGCCGAGGCCGAGGGCGACAGCGCTCTGGTGGCCGAGGTGGCGCGCCTCGTCGTCCGGGCGCTGAGCTGACCACGGGGCGCCCACGCGCGCGGCGAGGGCGCGCCGCCCGCGGCCCGGAGACTGGGGCCCCCTTCTGTCCCGGGCAGCGCGCGGCGAGGGCCCGCCGCCCGCCGCCCGGGAATGACGCCCCTCCTGTCCTCGGGCGCTCACCCGTCCTGGACGTCGCCCACCGTGGACGAGGTGATGATGTCCCCGTGCGCGAAGTCCCCGGGCGGGATGCCGGGGTGGTGGCCCCGCCGTGCCGCGTCCCGCCGGCCCGCGCCCGTGCCCAGGGCAAGCCGCGACACAATGCGGTAGCGGTCGCCCCGGTACACCGAGTGCACGTACTCCACCGGCCGCCCCGAGGAGTCGGTGGTCAGCCGTTCGATGAGCAGGGCGGGGGACAGCACCGGCACGTCCAGGACCTCCGCCTCCGCCTCGTTCACCACGGTGGGCTCGATCGACTGCGTCGCCTCGTGGACGTGGACGTCGTGGTGTTCCCGCAGGTGCTCGTAGAGGTCCCCCGCCTCCAGCTCCGCCGGGGTGAGCCCGGGGACGAGTTCCCGCGGGATGTGCAGGTGCTCGATCGCCATGGGCAGTCCGTCCACCAGCCGCAGCCGCGCGATGTAGACCAGCCGCGCCGCCGGTGACAGTCGCAGCCGTCGGCCGATCCGGGCCCCCGCCTGGATCGTGGACTGTTCCAGCACCCGGCTCGACCAAGTGCCCTGGGCCGCGGGCACGGACAAGGTCGTGTCGTCCGAGACCAGTTCCTGCGTGATCTTGGCCGGGGCCACGAACATGCCCCGCCCGTGCTCGCGCACCAGGGCCCCGGTCGCCACCAGTTCGTCCACGGCCGCTCGCAGGGTGGGCCGGGACACGCCGAGTTCCGCGCTCAGGGTGCGTTCCGAGGGGATCGCCTCGCCCGCCCCCCGGGACTCGATCAGGGACAGCAGGAACTCCCGCACCCTCTCCCGCTTGGGCACCGCCCCCGAAGAGCTGCTCGTCATCGCCGTCCCGCCTCCGTCACCCGGTCCCGTTGGTGCCACCCAGTCCATCATGCTGCTGACCAGTGGGCGACCACTGGTCAGCTGAGAGCAGCGTACCCGCTCGCGCGCACCCGCGCCGGAAACCGTAACTCGCCTGAAACGGCAGGCTGCGCAAGGGCCTTGACGGTCGATGTGGTCTATGCCACCTTCTAGCAACGCCAACTGACCAGTTGGCCAATTGGTCAACTATTTTCGTGGAGTGCCCCCGTGAAGATCCGCCTCCTCGCCGGCCCGTTCGCTCTCCTCGCGACCGCCGCCGCGCTCACCGGCTGTTCGTCCGGCGACGAATCCGACAGTGCGAGTGGTCCACAGAAGGTCACCGTGTGGGTCATGAAGGACAGCGTCACCGACGCCTTCCTCGACCGCTTCACCAAGGACTTCGAGAAGCAGCACGACCGCGTCGACGTCGACGTGCAGGTCCAGGAGTGGGACGGCATCGGCGAGAAGGTCACCGCCGCGCTCGCCAGCAAGGACGCGCCCGACGTCATCGAGGTGGGCAACACCCAGGTCGCGCAGTACGCCGCGAGCGGCGGAGTCGCGGACCTGAGCGACCGGGTCTCCGATCTCAAGGGCGGGGACTGGCTGCCCGGACTGGCCGAACCCGGCAGGATCGACGGGAAGCAGTACGGCATCCCCTGGTACGCGGCCAACCGCGTGGTGCTCTACAACAAGGACCTCTTCGCCGAGGCCGGCATCACGAAGCCGCCCACCACCCGGGACGCATGGCTCGCCGACACCAAGAAGCTCAACAAGGGCAAGGTCCAGGGCATCTACCTGCCCGGCCAGAACTGGTACACCCTCGCCGGGTTCATCTGGGACGAGGGCGGCGACCTCGCGAAGAAGACCGGCGGCAAGTGGGAGGGCACCCTCGACAGCCCCGAGGCCCTCGCCGGGATGGCGCGGTACCGCGAACTCCAGGCGCTCGGCAAGGGCCCCAAGGACTCCGACGAGGCCAAGCCCCCGCAGGCCGACGTGTTCGCCAAAGGCGACGTCGCGCAGGTCGTCGCGGTACCGGGCGGCGCCAAGATAGTCGAGCAGGCCAACCCCGCCCTCAAGGGGAAGATCGGCTTCTTCCCGATCCCTGGAAAGACCGCGGACAAGCCCGGCTCCGTCTTCACCGGCGGCTCCGACCTCATCGTCCCCGAAGCCTCCGCCCACCCCGAGGCGGCCTACGAGGTGGTCAAGGCCCTGGCCGGCACCAAGTGGCAGAGCGACATGGCCAGGACCATGAGCTATGTGCCCAACCGCACCTCGCTCGCCAAGGTCCTCGCCGGCGACGAGGGCACCGCGGCCATGGCGGCCGGCGCGGCCCAGGGCCACGCGACGCCCAACTCCCCGGAGTGGGCCGCCGTCGAGGCGACCAACCCGATCAAGGAGTACATGACGGCCGTCCTCACCGGCACCGACCCCGCCAAGGCCGCCCGCACCGCCTCGCAGTCCATCACCAAGACCCTCAACCCGTGACCCGCGCCCCGAGCCGGCCGACCACCGTGAGGAGGAGCCCGTGGCCCGCCAGACAGCACCCACCGCGCCACCCCTGAAGACCACACCGGCCGGGCGCGGCCCCACCGCACCGTCCGCCGCCGGGCCCACCCCCGCCGGCAGGAGCGTACGGCGCCCGCGCGGCGGCGGCTGGTGGCCCTACCTGCTCGTCGCCCCCACCGTCCTGGGCGCCCTGCTCCTGCTCGGCTACCCCCTCGTACGCAACCTCGTCATCTCCTTCCAGCACTTCGGGATGGGCGAACTCATCAGGGGCGGGGCCCGCGGGGCCGCCTTCGACAACTACCGCTCCGTGCTGAGCGATCCCGAGTTCTGGGAGGTGGTCCGCCGCACGGTGCTGTGGACCGCCGTCAACGTCGTCCTGATCGTGGGCCTGGGCACCCTGGTCGCCCTCATGCTGCAACGGCTCGGCAGCCGCTGGCGCGTCGTCGTGCTCAGCGGGCTCGTCCTCGCCTGGGCCAGCCCCGTCATCGCCACCACCACCGTCTTCCAGTGGCTGTTCGCCTCCCGGCTCGGCGTCGTCAACTGGCTCCTGACCCGACTGGGACTCGACTCCTTCCAGGACTTCTCCTGGTTCGCGAACGGCAGGGCCACCTTCGTCATCCTCGTCCTGCTCGTCGTGTGGCAGTCCGTGCCCTTCGCGGCCATCACCCTGTACTCGGCGCTGCTGACCATCCCCGCCGAACTCGTCGAGTCCGCACGGATGGACGGGGCCGGCCCCTGGCGGGTCTTCCGCTCCGTGACCCTGCCCGTCCTGCGCCCGGTGTTCGGCCTCGTGGTGTGCCTGGAGATCATCTGGGTCTTCCGCTGCTTCGCCCAGATCTGGGCCATCAGCAAGGGCGGCCCGGACGGCGCCACCACGACCCTGCCCGTCTACGCCTACCGCATCGCCCAGTCCCTGCACCGCTACGACCTCGGCGCCGCCGTCTCCAGCGTCACCGTGCTGCTCCTGGTCGCCGTCCTCATCGTGTACCTGCGCAGCATGTTCCGGCAGGAGGCCGAACTGTGACCCTCCCCGCCCCCGCCCCGCTCGCCGCGCCCCCCTCCGGCCCCGCGGTGCCGCGCGCCACCACGCGCCGCTCCGGGTCCCGCGGTCGCCCGGCGCGCCGGCTCCTGCTGCACTGCGCCGCCGCGCTCGTGTTCGTCCTCTCCGTCTTCCCCGTCTACTGGATGATCCTGACGGCGTTCAAACCGACCGCCGACATCCAGGCCGACACCCCCGTCTTCCTGCCCACCCACCTCACCCTCGACCACTTCGCGGACGCCGTGCACACCGACGGGTTCTGGGGCTTCTGGCGCAACAGCCTGCTCGTCACGGTGAGCTGCGTCCTGCTGGCCCTGGTCGTCGCCCTGGCCGCCGCCTTCGCGGTCGCCCGGCTGCGCTGGCGCGGCCGGCGCGGGTTCATCCTGATGGTCTTCCTCGCCCAAGTGGCGCCCTGGGAAGCCCTCCTGATCCCGATGTACATCATCGCGCGGGACTTCGGCATGCTCGACCGGCTCTCGATGCTGACCCTCGTCTACTTCATGCTGACCCTGCCCTTCACCATCGTCACGCTGCGCTCCTTCCTCACCGGCATCCCCGCCGAACTGGAGGAGGCCGCGCAGGTCGACGGCTGCACCCGCACCCAGGCGTTCCGGCGGGTCACCCTGCCGCTGCTCGCCCCAGGGTTGCTCGCCACCTCGCTCTTCGGCTTCATCACCGCCTGGAACGAGTTCGCCTTCGCCAACATGCTCATCATCAAGAACCAGGGCGACCGCACGCTGCCGGTGTGGCTCTCCTCGTTCTCGAACGTCTTCGGCACCGACTGGGGGGCCACCATGGCCGCCTCCACCCTGTTCGCACTGCCCGTCCTCGTCCTGTTCCTGGTCCTCCAGCGCCGGGTCGGCGCCGGGATGACGGGCGGGGCGGTCAAGGGCTGAGCCCCGGCCCCACCTCCTCGCACAGCACCACCGCACCGCCCTACGGCCGCAGGCGGACGGGGCAGCCCCGGCTGTCCGCCGCCCCCCGGTCCACCCGCACCACCGTCGTGACCCGCCCGCACCGCACCCGGCACCCGTCCCGCCCGCCGACCGAAGGCGCCGCCATGCCCCCACCGCACCAGCAGCTCGCCCTCCTGCCCCGTCCCACCCGGGTCAGCCGCCGCTCGGGCCACTTCGTCCTCGACCCGCACACCCGCGTCCACGCGGACAGCGGGGCCCAGGAAGCCGCCGACCTGCTGCGCACCCTGCTGCGCCCCGCCACCGGCCTGTCCCTCGGCCCCTCGCCCGACGGCCGGATCGTGCTCGCCCTCGACCCCGCGCTCAGCGGACTCGGCGCGGAGGGCTACGGGCTCACCGTCGGACGCGACGCCCTGCTCCTGCGCGCCGCCCGCCCCGCCGGGCTGCTGCACGGCGTCCAGACCCTCCGCCAGTTGCTGCCGCCCTCGGCGCTGGGCAGCGCCCCCGTACGGCGCACCCGCTGGGAACTGCCCTGCGTCCAGATCACCGACTCCCCGCGGCTGGCCCGCCGCGGCTTCATGATCGACGTGGCGCGCCACTTCCAGCCCGTCGAGTGGCTGTACCGCCTCACCGACCTCCTGGCGCTGCACAAACTCAACGTCCTCCAGCTGCACCTCACCGACGACCAGGGCTGGCGCCTGCCCGTGGCGGACTACCCACTGCTCACCGAGGTCGGCGGACACCGCGCCGAGAGCGCCGGGGACGGCATCCCGCACGGCGGTTCCTACACCACGCGCGAGCTGCGCGCCCTGGTCGCCTACGCCGCCGCCCGGGGCGTCACCGTGGTCCCCGAGATCGAGATCCCGGGGCACGCCCGCGCCGCGCTCGCCGCCTACCCCGAGCTGGGCAACCACCCCTCCGTACGGCACGCGGTGTGGACCCGGTGGGGGGTGTGCGAGAACGTCTTCGGCGTCCACGACACGACCCTCGACTTCTGCCGCACCGTCCTCGACGAGGTGATGGACGTCTTCCCCTCGCCGTACGTGCACCTCGGCGGGGACGAGTGCCCGAAAACCGAGTGGTACACCTCGCCGAGCGCCCTGGAGCGCGTGCGCGAGGCGGGCCTGGCCGGGCCCGAGGCCCTGCACGCCTGGTTCATGGGGCAGGTCGGCGACCACCTCGTCGAGCACGGCAGGCGCCCGCTCGGCTGGACCGAGTCCGGCGAGGACCTGCCCGAGTCCTTCACCGTGCTGCCGTGGCGCGACGCGGAGCACGGCCACGTCGCCGCCCGCCGCGGACACGACGTCATCATGGCCCCGTACCGCACGAGCTACTTCGACTACCCGCAGAGTGACCACCCCGCGGAACCGCCCGGTCAGCCCGGACTGCTCACCCTGCGGGACGTCTACGAGGCGGAGGCCGTGCCCAGCTCCTGGGAGGACTCGGCCGCGCGTCATGTCCTGGGCGTCCAGGCCCAGTTGTGGAGCGAGTACGCGCCGACGCCCGCGCACCTCGAATATCTGGCCTTCCCGCGCCTGGCCGCACTCGCCGAACGCGGCTGGTCGCGGCGGCGGGACTGGGACGGGTTCGCCCTGCGCCTGGACCACCACCAAGAACGCCTGGACGCCCTCGGCGTCCGGGGCCGTCGCCGGACGGCAACGGCAACACCCCCACCCGGAGAGGAAACCGCCTGATGCGCACCGCACTCAGAACCTCCCGCACGTACAGCTCCCTCCGCAGCTTCAGGGGCAGGACCCTGCTGGCCGCGGCCCTCGCGACCGGTCTCGGATGCACCGCCCTGACCGTTCTCCCGGCGAACGCCGCCGGCGAGTCCGTCAAGATCCAGTACCGCCAGAGCTCGACCGGAGCGGACCAGGCCGAACCCTGGTTCAAGGTCGTCAACAACGGCAGTACGCCCGTCGCGCTGAGCAAGGTCAAGTTCCGGTACTACTTCAAGACCGACGGCGGGTCCTCCTACACCTTCGCCTGTTCCTGGGCGGTCAAGGGCTGCGCCAACGTCTCCGGCACCTTCGGCACCCCGTCGAAGACCACGGCCAACGCCGACCGCTACCTGGAGGTCGGCTTCGGCGCGAACGCCGGCACCCTCGCCCCCGGCGCCGACACCGGCGACATCCAGCTGCGCTTCTACCGCTCCAACTGGGGCGCCCTGAACCAGTCGGACGACTACTCGTTCAGCGCGGCCCGTACCTCCTACGCCGACTGGGACAAGGTCACCGCGACCGTCGACCAGACGCGCGTATGGGGCACCGCCCCCGAGGGCAACGGACCGGTCGACCCCACCGACCCGCCCACCGACCCGCCGACCGGCGGCCAGGGCACCCTGTTCGACGACTTCACGTACACCGCCTACAACGACCCGAAGATCGACGCGCACGGCTGGAGCGTGCGCTCCAACTCGGGCGGCCCCGGAGTGGCCGGGGCGAGCTGGGACCCCTCGAAGGTGACCTTCGCCAAGGAGGGCACCAACACCGTCATGAACCTGGAGACCTCCACGGCGGGCACCGGGGAGTCCACCAAGCACACCGAAGTCCTGACCAAGGCCACGAAGTTCAAGGACGGGACCTACGCGGCCCGGGTCAAGTTCGCCGACACCCCGAAGAACGGCCCGGACGGCGACCACCTCGTCCAGACCTTCTTCACCATCAACGCGCTCAAGGCCCCGATGGACGACGACTACGGCGAGTACGACTTCGAGTACCTGCCCAACGGCGGCTGGGGCGAGCCCTCCAACATCCTGTACACCACCTCCTGGGAGACGTACCGGCCCGACCCGTGGGAGGCCGTCAACCAGCACAGCGAGTCCCGGCAGTCCTACGCCGGCTGGCACGACCTCGTCCTCACCATCGACAAGCAGTCCATCACCTACTACGTGGACGGCACCGAGTTCGGCAAGCACGACGCGAAGTACCTGCCCGAGACGCCCATGTCCATCAACTTCAACCAGTGGCTGATCGACCTGGCGGGCCAGACCTCCACGACCCCGCGCGCCTACGACCAGAAGGTGGACTACGTCCTGCACGTCAAGGATCAGGTCCTGACCCCGCAGCAGGTGGCGGCGAAGGTCGCCGCCTACCGTTCGGCGGGCACCGCCTTCGAGGACACCGTCCCGGGCAGCTGACCTCGGGGTGAGCGGGCCGCCGCGGCCACACGGGCGTCGTGCACACGCCCGGCCGCGGCGGTGCGCGCACCGGGGCCGCCGCACGCGCGGACGGTGGACTGTTGCACGCATGCCCTCCTGTGGGGTGTTTCACGGTGTCCTCGCGCCCGGTGCCTTCACAGGCGCCACTCACCGGTGACAGGATCACCCTCCGTCCGCCCGGGTGCCGGCGGAGACGGGGAGGAGCGACATGGTTGTGGGAACGGTGGCCGTCACCGGCGCGGCGGGCAGGATCGGCTCGGCGGTACGCCGGGCCCTGCGCTCCGAGGCGGACCGGCTGGTCCTGCTCGATCAGGTACCACTGCGGCCCGAGGCCGACAACGAGGAGACCCTCACCGTCGACCTGAGGGACGCGGAAGCCGTCGAGTCGGCCCTGACCGGAGTGGACCGCGTACTGCATCTCGGCGGGGTACCCGACGAGGCGCCCCTGCCCGAACTGCTGGACGCCAACGTACTGGGCACCCACCACGTCCTGGAGGCCGCGCGCCGCCAGGGGATCTCCCGCGTGGTGCTGGCCAGCAGCAACCGCCTGACCGGCTTCCACCCCGCCGGGCAGCTCACCGGCCCCGAGGCACCACCACGCCCGGACGGCCTGTACGGAGTGAGCAAGGTGGCGGTCGAGGCGCTGGGCAGGCTGTACGCCGACAAGTTCGGTCTGTCGGTGATCTGCCTGCGGATCGGCAGCTACGAGCAGGCCCCCCAGGAGCCGCGGCACCTGGCGACCTGGCTCAGCCCGCGCGACGCGCTCGGCTTCTTCCGCGCCGCGCTCAGCGCCCCGCCCACCACCCCCTTCACCACGGTGTACGCCGTCTCCGCGAACACCCGGCGCTTCTGGACGCTGCCCGGCGCGCGCGAGCTGGACTACACACCCGTCGACGACGCGGAGGCGTACGCCGGACAGATCCCGGGCGCCCAGGACCCCACCGACCCCGAGGCACCCCAGGGCGGCGCCTTCGCCGCACCCGAGTTCACCCTGCGCCACCTTCGGCCCTGACGGCCCGTAGCCCTGTCGGGGCCTCGTCGCCTCCCGGCTCCCGGGCACGATCCGGAGTGTGCAGGCGCGTGTACTCCTCGGCGAGCAGGCCCAGGACGACGAGGTCGCGGTGGCGTCCCGCGACGAACACCTGATCGCGCAGCCGGCCCTCCTCCACGAAACCGAGCCGACGCTGGAGCCTCAGCGAGGCCTCGTTGTGGGCGAAGACCCGGGCCACACACTTGTGGTAGCGCCGTTCCTCGAACAGGAAACGCATCAGCAGCAGGGCGGCCTGTGCCGCGTACCCCTTGCGCCGGTGCTCCGCTCCGATCGACACGCCGTACTCGAACCAGCCTGCCCGCGTGTCCGTGTGGTGCGAGCCGACGGCACCGACGATCTCTCCGCTCTCCACCGTCTCGACGGCCAGCACGAATTGGTCGCTCTCGTCCTTTGGCACCGACTGCTCCTTGACCCGCCGACGGTGGCTCTCGGCAGAACGAGGCGGCTGCGCCAGGTCTCCGAGGCGCTCCTCCTGCTCGGCGAAACCCCGCAACGCGACCCAGTCCTCCGGCTCGACCGCGCGCAGCCGCACCAGATCACCCGCCCATATCGATGTCGTCATCCGCGCAGTTGATCAAAGACCGCCCGGCCTGTCCACAGCGGTGCGGTGAGCTTGCTCCACGCCCTCTCCCTCACCCGGCGCCGAACCGTTCGACGAGCCCCCGCAGCGTTTCGAAGGCGGGCTTGGGGGTGTAGTCGTCCGTGGTGAGCCCGAACTGGTGGAACAGGCCGGGGTGCGCGCTGTCCGCGTCGCGCAGCGCGAAATGGGTGTAACCACTTAGGCGGAGCGCCTGGGCCTGAGCGGCCACCGTCTCCACCACGGTCTCCACCACGGCGGCCTGCCGGGCCGGGGAGCGATCGGGGCCCGTCGGCCAGCCGTGCTCGGTGATGTGCAGCGGAACCGCGCCGAGACCGGCCGGTGTCAGCACCGCCTCACGGTGGTGACGCAGCAGCCCCTCCACGGCCGGTGCCAGCTCCGGCGCCGCCACGGGGCGGAAGACGTCCGGGAAGAAGTCCAGCCCCACGTAGTCCAGGTCCGCGCGGAACTCCTCGCCCCCGAGGGAGGCCAGATCGCTCACGAAGGACGCCCCGGGGCCGAGGAGCGGGGTGGTGTTGAAGCCGATCCGCAGGTGGGTGTGGCCCAGTTCGCGGGCGCGCGTCCGGGCGGCCGAGACGCCCCGCACGATCGCCTCGGCCACCCGTGGCCAGTACCCGTCCAGCGTGGGGTTGCCCGTGACGTTCGGCTCCTCCGCCACCTGCAGAGTGCCCGTCACCGCGCCGTACTGCTCGACCAGTTCACGCAGGAACACGCAGTAGCCGTCGACGTCACCGGAGGCCGAGCGGTACTGCGCGACCAGATCGAGGCGCCGTCCGCGGCGGGCGTACCGCGCGGCGTCGGCCGGGGTCTCGGTCCGGTGCGCCGTGCCCGCGCGGGTGGAGTCCTCGAAGGCGGTGTACGCGCGTACGAGGAACGGCCGCTCACGCCGTCCCTGGAGACGGTCGAGCGCCTCCTCCACCTGTGCCGGATCGTCGGGCGCCCCCCGGGCCAGTCCGCCCGTGTCGTCCCCGGTGGCCGAGCCCGGGTATATCCCGAAGAGCAGTCCCTCCCGCGTGGTCCACGTCATGATGTACCCCTCCTGCGGCTGACGCCGCGTGCTGGATGTCCGGTGTACGTCTCGTCGCGGCGCGCGACGGGTGGCCGACGGCGGTCACCCTCCGGCCGGTGCGCTGTCCGGTTGCCCCTCGGGCCAGGCGAGCGCGCCGGAGCGGATGTCCGCGAGGACCGCGCCGATCCACGCGGACTCGGCGCGGGCCAGGCTCAGGGCGTACTCGGCCTCGATGACGTGCAGCCGGGGGACGCCGCCGGCGAGTGCGGCGGCGAGTCGCTCCTCGTCGCCCGCCGTCCGCTCGGCGAGCAGCCGGACCCGCTCCGACAGGGCCGCCGTCGCGCCCTCGGGGCCCAGCGCGCCCAGGTAGGTGACCGCGCCCAGGAACTGGGGGAAGTCCCGTTCGGGTGTACGGATCTGTAGGTCGAGGCGGCGGACGAGCTCCGTCCGGCCCGCCGCGGTGAGGGCGTAGACAGTCCGCTCCGGCCGGTTCCCGGCGCGCTGCCTGTCCTCCTCCGCCACCCAGCCCGCCTCGGCCAGTGCCGCCACCGTGTTGTAGAGCGTGCCCCGGGAGATCGCCGCGGCGTGGTGCGCACTGCGGTGGCGCAGCTCGCTCAGCATCTGGTGCGGGTGCGAAGGCCGTTCCAGCAGGAGGCCCAGGACGGCGAGGACGACGGGGTTGTCGAGAGTGCGACGCGGCATGGTCGAACTGTACCAGTCTAAATAGACTATGTCTGACCGGGTCTCGGCGCGGTCCGCGCGGGACGCCTCCTATCCGTAGGTGACAGGGCCTTTCGCGGCGCCTCGGCCGGGTCAGGCGCCCAGAAGCGTCCACGGGGTGGGCCGGGCCAGCGCCAGCCGCGGCCTGCTCCGCGCCCAGTGCCGCACCGAGGCCGCCATGACCGCCGCCGGGTCCTCGACCTGACGGGTCGGCTCGAAGGGGGCGCTCATGCTGGTGTAGCTCTGGAACATGGCCAGGAGGCGGACGGCCTGCTGCTGGAGCGGCGACAGGTACTGCTCCGCCAGCGGCAGGAAGAAGCGGTTCCACGTCTCGGTGGGGACGATGGGCGGCCGGGGCACCGGGGGCGCGCCGTGGTCGGCGCGGAACTCGTCCAGGGTCGTGCACACCACGTCGAGCAGACCGGACAACCGCAGGCACTGGCGGCCGGACGCGACGACCTCCGTGCGGGCCAGCAGCGGCGGGGCGCTCAGGGCGGCGTCCACCACGGCGTGGGCGACCTCGTCGACCGGGCCGATCTCCGCGTAACCCTCCGGATCGCCGACGACGACGGCGGCGAGACCCGAGACGAGCGCCTGGAGCAGGGTGTACGGGCCGGAGAAACGGGCGATCTCCCCGGTGTCGCGCCGCCCGACGATCAGCGGGGGCCGCACCACCGTGAGCGGTCCGCGGTGCTCGCCGCGCACCACGTCCTCGCACGCCGCCTTCGACCACTCGTAGCCGTTGCGGTACCCCTCGAACTCCGCGCCGCGCAGGTCCTCGGGGGCCCGCACCCCGTCCACGTACGCCGTCGAGACGTGCACCAGATGGGTGCCGCGCCCGGCGAGCGCGAGCACGGCGCGCAGCGGCAGGAGGTTCGCCTGCCGCGCCTGCGCTCGGGTCAGCGTCCAGCGGGTGGAGGCAGCGGTGTGCACGATGACGTCCCACGGTCCCGCGAGGCCGGCCGGCGTGGGCGCGGCCCCCAGCTCCCAGGACAGGACGCCCGGGGCCGCGCGCCGGGCGACCCCGGTCACCCGGCCGTGGCGGCACAGGGGATGGGCCCGCAGCCCGGCGAGGACCTCGGTGCCGACGACGCCGGTGGCGCCAGTGACGAGGATGCGCATGTCAGCCGTCCTGGGAGAGGTGGGGGAGGGGGGCGACCGGCCGGGAGGACGGCCGGATCAGGGCGGCGGGCCCAGTACCAGGCAGGCGTTCTGGCCCCCGAAGCCGAAGGAGTTGGACAGCACGGGCGAGGGCGGCACACCGCGCGGCCGGCCGATCACCACGTCCAGGAGGCCGGCCTCCCCGTTGGTACGCGTGTTGGCGACGGGCGGCACCTGCCCCCGGGCGGCGCACAGCAGGCCGAGGACGGCCTCGACGGCGCCCGAACCGCCGATGAGGTGGCCGGTGACACCCTTGACCGCCGTCACCGGCGGTGAGTCGCCCCCGAAGCAGTGGTGCACCGCGCGCGCCTCGGCCCGGTCGTTGCGCGGCGTGGAGGTGCCGTGGGCGCTCACGTGCCCGATGTCGCCGGGGCCCAGCCCCGCGTCGGCGAGGGCGGCGCTCATGCAGGTGCTCGCCATGAGCCCGTCCTCCCGCGGGGCGACGATGTGGAAGGCGTCGCACGTGGAGGCGTACCCGCACACCTCACCGTGCACGCGGGCGCCACGGGCCCGCGCCCGGTCCAGGCGCTCCAGGACCAGGACGGCCGCCCCCTCGCCCATCACGAATCCGTCCCGGTCGGTGTCGAAGGGGCGGCTGGCGAGCGCCGGTTCGCCGCGTGAGGACAGGGCGCGCAGCCGTGCGAAGCCGCCCATGACGACCGGCGTGACAGCCGCGTCGACCCCGCCGGCCACCGCGACGTCCAGCTCCCCGCCGCGAATCCTGCGCGCGGCCTCCCCGATCGCCGTCGTACCGCTCGCGCAGGCGGTCGAGTACGTGGTGCAGTCACCCCGGAAACCGTGCCGCATGGCGAGCCGGCAGGCCGGGGAGTTCGCCATCGTGCGGGGCACGGTGTGCACCGGCATCCGCAGCGGCTGGGCGCCGTGCTCACGCGCGGTCGCCTCCATGCTCGGCAGTCCGCCCACGCCGGTGCCGATCTGCACGCCGACGCGGTGCGGGGGCACGTCGGGCAGCGGGCCGGAGTCGCCGAGCGCGTCGGCCGCCGCGCACAACAGCAGCAGGGTGGTGCGGTCGATCTGGCGCAGCTCCCGAGGGGGCACGTAGGGGCCGGTGTCGAACGCCGGGACGAGGCAGGCGAAGTCCACGGGCAGTCCGGCGGCCGTCAGCTCCGGTACGCGCACCGCGGCCGAACGGGCGGCGAACAGCGCGCGGTACACCTCCTCCACGCTGTTGCCCGCCGGGCACTTGAGGCCCATGCCGGTGACGACGACGCGGGTACGGCCCCGGTCCGGGCCGTCCGCGAGGTGGTGGAGGGTCACCGGCGGCCCGCCAGGCGGTCGTGCAGCACGGTGACGGCGTCCGACACGGTCCGCGCCTCCACCAGATCCGCGAGCGGGATACGGACGCGCAGGGCGTTCTCCAGCCGGGAGCCGATGTCCATCAGCTCCAGGCTGTCGATACCGAAGTCGCGTTCCAGGTCGGTGTGTTCGTCGATCTCCTCGGGCGCGGCGCCCAGGACGTCGGCCGCGGCGGTCCGCACGAGCGCGGAGATCTGCGCGCGGGTGACCGGTCCGGGTCGCTCAGGGGCCGGTGCGGGACCGAGAGAGGGTTCGGGAGCTGTCACGGGCGGTTCCTGTTCTCGTGGTCGGTGGCGGCCGGGGCCCGGTCGAGATCGGCGGTGGCGGCGAGCAGCGCGGTGTCGAGGATCGCCGCGGCCTCCTCGATGTCCCGCACGGTGCTCACCAGGGGCGGCAGCAGCCGGATCGTGGTGGGCCGGCTCAGGCACGGGGACACCAGGAGGCCCGCGGCGGCGAGTTCGACGACCACCCGGCCCGCCGCGCGCGGCGAGCACAACTCCAGTCCGCGCAGCAGCCCCCGGCCGCGTACCGTCCGCACCACCTCGGGGTGGGCGCCGAGCAGTGCCTGGAGGGCGGTGTCGAGAGCGGCGGACAGGGTCTCGCCGTGGCCGGCGAGCCCCTCGACCGCGCCGAGGGCGGCGGGCAGCGCGGCACAACTGAGGGGATGGCCGCCGAAGGTCGCCGAGTGCAGGAAGGGATCGTCGTCCAGCGGGGCGTACATCCGCGGCGAGCACACCACGGCCGACAGCGGGACCACACCCCCGCCCAGCGCCTTGCCCACCAGCAGGGCGTCCACGGGCAGCCCCGCGGCCAGCGCGGGGGAGCGGTCACCGCAGCGGCGCAGCCCGCACTGGATCTCGTCCGAGATCACGAAGGTCCCGTGCGCGCGGGCCTCGGCGCACCACTCGCGCAGCACCTCCAGTGGCAGCGGGAAGGCCCCGTTCTCCCCCTGGACCGGCTCCAGGACGAGGGCGGCGGCCTCGCCCGCGCCCAGGGCACGCCGGAAGGCGCCCGGATCACCGGGATCGAGGTGCGCGGTGTCGGCGGCGTTGCCGAACAGGCCCACGCGGTAGGCGGAGTGGTGAGTCAGGGACAGTGCGCCCGCCGACTTCCCGTGGAAGCCGCCGCGCACCGCGAGGACCCGGGGGCGGCCGGTGGCCAGGCGCGCCAGTTTGACGGCGACCTCGACGGCGTCGGCCCCGTTCAGGCCGAAGCACACCTTCGGCAGGACATCACCGAAGTAGCCGCTGAGGGTCTCGGCGGCGCGCGCGGTCGTGGGGTTGGCCAGACCGCGCGTCGAGGTCGGCATCAGGCCGAGCTGGTCGCGGACCGCGGCGACCACGGCGGGGTGACGGTGGCCGAGCAGGGTCACGGCGTAGGAGCCGAAGTCCAGGGCGCGCCGCCCGTCGGACAGCGTGACCCGGCAGCCCTCGGCGGACTCCTCGTGGGCGCCGCGCCCCGCGAAGGACCCCGCGAGGGCGAGCCGGGGCGAGAAGTGGCGGCGTACGAGGTCGAAGACGGAGGAGGGGCCGGCGGGGCGCGGCGGGGGAGTGGCCCGGGAGGTGCCGGGCTCGGGGGTCTCAGGCCGGGGCACTCGTGCCCTCCGGGGTGCGGCCCTCGCGGGGCGGGTGCTGCGGGCCGGCGGTCAGCTGCTGTTCGAGGGCGGCGAGCATCTGTCCGGCGTTCTCCCGCAGGGCCTCGGCGGCCACCGGGTTGAGGAGGTCGGCGAGCAGCGGGATACCGATGTCGAAGTCCACGTGCAGGGACACGGTGCTGCCGCCGTCCGGGCCCGCGGTGACGCCCCAGTGCCCGGTGAAGGCTGCGAGGTCGCCGCTGGTCTGGCGGAAGTCGAAGCGCCGCGCGGCCTCGTCGATCACCTCGTCCTCGATCCAGCGCAGCACCGAACCGCTCAGCCGCACCGACCACGCGGTGGTACGGCGCCGGGGCCGTGGCCGGGCGAGTACGGTGACGGACTCGACGGCGGCCATGCGGCCGGGGAACGCCTCGACGTCGACGACGGCGGCCCAGGCCGCCGCGGGCGGCACCGCGATGTGCAGATCCACCTCTACTCGGGGCACGGCTTCCCGCCTTCCTGACCGGGGCCGGACGCCGTGGTGCCGGTCTGCCGGGCCGGGCCGGTACCGCGCCCCGAGCGGCCCAGCGCCCGGTCGCGGGCCGCGGCGAGGGCGTCCGGCAGCAGGGTGCGCAGCACGGCGCGCGGCAGCCGTCGCACATGGGTGAGGGCGTAGGTCTGCTCGACGAGCGCGCAGCCCATCTCGGTCTTCGGGGTGTACGCGGTCTGCGCGAAGCGGATGCGGCGGCAGCCGCGCGACAGCGCCAGGCGGATCGCCGCGTAGTGGACGTGGTGGTAGAGACGGGCCCGGTGGGCGAGTGAGTAGTCGAGGCCGATCCTGGCGCCCGTCGCGCCCTCCCCGGTGAACAGGCACAGCAGGAACGCGACGAGCCGCCGCCCGTGGAAACAGGCGACCAGGCAGTTGTCCCGGTCCGCGTTGAGCGCGTGCAGGAAGGCGGCGTCGATGACGTCGAGGGTCTGGTCGGCGCGCTCCATCACCTGCCCGTACAGGCCGAGCATCTCGGGGATCAGGTGCGCGAAGTCCTCGACGGTCTCCGTACGCAGACCCGGATGTGCGGCGTGCGTGCGCATGTTGCGGCGCGCGTTGCGCCGCGGCGTGGGCGGCAGGGAGGCCACGTACGCGTCGAAGAGCGAGCCGGCGCCGGCCCCGGCGTCCGGCGGGCCGTCCGGGTCGAGTCGCAGCTCGGTGTCGGGCAGGCCCGGGGCCAGGAAGAAGCCCGCCTCGCGCAGGACCGCGTCCCACGGGGCGAGCGCCTCGGGCGCGAAGTCCTTGAGCACGACCGTGCCGAGCCGCTCGCGACGCGCGAAATCGATCACGGCGCGCACCAGGACCCGGGCGAGGGGAGCGGTGAGCGGCCGCGCGCTCAACACGTGCCCCTGCCCCAGCAGATGGCCGCACAGGAGCATGGGCACGCGCAGCAGCCGAGGCGCGAGACGGCGCAGTGGCGCCAGCACACGCCGCTCCCGCGGGCCCACCACGGCGTCCAGGCGCAGCGAGCGGAAGAGGCACAGCGGCAGCACGGCGACGGGAACACGCCCGTCCCGGTACGGTTCGACGTCCAGGAGACGGGGCCTGGGGCGGGACCGCAGCAGGGGCCTGATCCGGCCGCCGTCCCCCAGCCCGGCCCCGCCGCCCCTGCGCCCGTCGCCCGCGACCTCCTCGTAGCCGGCCCGCTCGGACAGGGCCTTCTCGGACAGGGAGTCCTCGTACACGAGGTTCTCGTACACGACGAGGTAGGCGTAGCCCTCGGGGCCGAGGTGACCGCGTTCCATCGCGGTGAAGACGGCGGGTGACCACATCGGGTCGTGCGGCGGGGCGAGCCGCTGCCACAGTCCTGGCGGCAGCGCGTCGATGGTGCGCACCACGTCGACGTGGTGTCCTCGGGGGCCGGTGTCCACGGGTTCCACGGTGTCGTTCACCTCTCTGTGAGCGGGGCCGGTGTCTCGTCTCAGCCGATGCGCAGGGGCCGGCCGTCGAGGTAGTCGCCCAGCGGCCGCGCCATGCGGCCGCGCGCCGGAGGGTGGAAGGTGAGGGCGCCCGCCGCCGAGGCGAGGTAACTGCCGTCCGGTTCGGCGGCGAAGGCCATGCCGCCGAGGGCGGCGAGACAGTCGCGCGTGGTGCGGGCGATGGTGTCCTGTGCCGCGTAGCGGGCGGCGAGTACGCCGGCCAGCAGCGTGTCGGTCCACTCCTCCGTCTCCATGGCGCGGGCCACCGCCTCCAGCGACAGGGCCGCCGCCTCGACACCGGTCACGAGGACAGTGGGGTCGGCGGGTGGGCCGCTGCGCCGCAGGACCCGCTCGACCAGCGCGCTGGCCACCCCCACATAGCCTGCCGTCAACAGGAGTTCGAACCACAGGAAGCCGGCGAGGTGCAGGTCGTCGGGCACCGCGTCCGCGGTCACCTCCGTGGTCACCACCTGCTGCGGGTCGATCTCCACGTCCCGGAGCACGACCTGCTCGCTCTCCGCGCCGGCCAGCAGCGGACTGCCCCAGAACGGAAGGACCTCCACACCGGGTGTCCCGGCCGGCACGAGGGCCACGGCCAGCCGGCCCGGGGCGGCCGGCCCCCGCCCTCGCGGGCCGGGGCCCTCCTCGTCGGGCAGCACCACGGACACCGTCAGCAGGTCCATCGACCGGGACAGACTGCACGGCATCTTGCTGCCGTTGAGGACGACGCGGCCGTTCCTGCGCCGCGCGACGACATGCGGCCGCAGGATGTTCTGCCCGGTGCGTCCCTCGGCGAACGCCGAGGCCAGCAGCAGTCGTTCAGCGGCCACCGAGGCCAGCAGCAGCCCCTCCGGGCCCGGTGCTCCGCCGTCGTCGCGGACCGCGTGGACGAGTCCCGCCACGGAGAAGTGGTGCATGGTGGTGGCCACCGCGAGAGAGGGGCTGCGGGCCCCGACGGCACGCTGCACCCGGACGGCGTCCAGGGGACTCGCCCCGAGCCCGCCGTACCGGCGCGGCACGAGAAGCCCGGGACCACCGCTCGCGCGGAACGCGGCGATCCCCGGGCTCGGGCAGCTCTCCAGCTCCCTGAGCGGATGACGCGCGAGGGCGGCGTCCAGGCCGGGTAACAGCCGCTCGGCGGCGGCACGTTCCTGGTCGAGAAATCTCACGGAAAGCCTTTCGGGGGCGGTCAGCCGTGTGCGGACGGATCGAGGGAGGTCAGGCGTGTGCGGACGGACGCGAAGAGGTCAGCCGCGTGCGACGGACGCGAAGAGGTCAGCCGTGTGCGGACAGGGGCAGGACGTCGAAGGCGCGCAGACTGATCGAGGTGCGCCGAAGGGCGCCGCCAGCGAGCGAGAGCGTGGGGAAGCGGATCAGGAGCCGTTCGAGGAGTTCGGCGGTCTCCAGCCGGGCCAGGGCCGCGCCGAGACAGTAGTGCGCCCCGCCCCCGAACCCGAGCACCTTGACGTCGGCCCGGTCGACGCGGAAGGCGTCGGGCTCCGGGTGGCGCTCGGGGTCGCGGTGCGCGGCGGCGAGCACGGTCGTCACATTGGCGCCCGCGGGCACCGGGACCCCGCCGATCACGAGGGCTCGGGCGGCGATCCGCTCGGTCATCTGCACCGGGGTGTCCCAGCGCATGGCCTCCTCGACGGCGCGGGGGACCAGTGCGGGGCGCTCCCTGAGCTTCCGCCACTGGTCGGGGTGGGTCAGCAGGGCGTGGACGGCGAGTCCGAGCAGGCCCGCCGTGGTCTCGTAGCCCGCGACGAGCACCAGGAGCAGGGTGTCGACGAGCTCCCGTTCGTCGAGCCTCGTGTCGTCGGCGTCCCTGGCGCGCAGCAGGTCGGTCGTGAGGTCGTCGGCGGGTTCGGCCCGGCGCCGCCGGACGAGCTCCGCGAAGTAGGCGCGCAGCGTGTCCACCGCGCGATCGGCCAGGTCCCAGTCCCGCGCGGTGCGCAGGGGTTCGAGCAGCCGGCCGGCGTCGTGGCCCAGGCGCTGGAAGTCCGGCTGCTCCCCGGCCGGAACGCCGATGAGCCGTCCGACGACCGCGACGGGTAGCGGATAACCCACCAAGGCCTGGAAGTCGGCGGTGCCACCGGCCGCGCAGGCGTCGGCGAAGCTGTCCAGGAAGCCGTCGGCCAGATTGCCGACTCCCGCGCGCAGCGCCTGCACGCGGCGTACCGAGAAGGCACCGGCGACCAGCCGCCGCAGCCGGCCGTGGTCGGCCCCGTTGCGCCGCAGCAGGGAGGAGTAGAAGAAGTCGGCGCCGGGATGCTCGTGCCAGCCGGGGTCCTGGCGCGCGTACCAGTCGAGGTCGGGGACGAGGAGGGCGGGATCGCCCAGCGCGTACCGGCAGTCGGCGAAGCGGGTGAGGACGTAGGTGTCGAGTTCCGCGTCGTGGTGGACGGGCGCGGAACTCCTGAGTGCGGCGAATACGGGATAGGGGTTGTCCCGGCCGGCCGGGGTGAAAAGAGTGGACAACGCCGAGTGCGGGTCCATGCGCGTCCCTCACTGAGGAGAACGGTACGAACGCGGAAATCCTGAGTGGCGGTCAATCGCCGCCAACGGAGTGTGTGCAGCCTGTGGTTGAGGTCCCATCACCTCTCCCGACCCATCTCCTCCGAGAGACCGGGGGGCTCTTTCGAGAGGTTAGGGGACGGACTGCGTTCGCACTACATTCTTTCGCGGCGCGAGGAGATAAACCCCTGCTGGCTACCTCATCGGGTGAGGCCCAGGTCCGCTGTTCGCACCCGCACCGGCCCTCGTTCGAGCGGAAGGCGTGCGACCGCCGAAGGAGCCCTGGGCCCTTGAGAGTGCGGGGGCCGGAGGGCGGAACCGGTGCCCGGTGCGGGCGGCCGTACACGGGCCGTACCCGGAAGGAAGGAGGGCACGGGACAACAACGCAAGGGCGCGGGGGGGGGGGGGGCCCCCCCCGGGCGCGGGGGGCCCCCCCCCACCGCCCCCCCCCCGCCCCCCCCCGGCCCCCCCCCCCGCCGGCCCCGCCCCCACCCCCCCCCCCGGCCGCCC